>NZ_FYEW01000004.1 GCF_900187375.1 Hymenobacter gelipurpurascens
ACCGTGGCCTCCCCTACGGTCAGTGGCCTGGTGGCCGGGAGCTACGTGTTTGCTTTAGTCGTGACTGACAGCAAGGGCCTCCCAAGCTCGCCGAGTTCGGTGACCGTGACGGTGAATCCGGCGCCCACCAGCAGTGGCCAGCAGGTGGTCAGCTTCACGCTCATCAACGCCGACTCCGACCAGCCCATTCGCCAGCTGGTGGCCAATGACGTGCTCAACCTGGCCACGCTGCCCACCAAAAACCTCAACATCCGCGCCAACACCTCCCCCACTAGCGTGGGCAGCGTCACGTTCGTGCTCAGCGGGGCGGTGAGCAAAACCCAGACCGAGACAGCGGCGCCCTACGCCCTGTTTGCTGATGCCGGCGGCAACTACTATGCCTGGACCCCGCCGCTGGGCAGCTACTCGCTCAAGGCCACGCCATACAGCGGGGGCAGCGGGAGCGGCACGGCCGGCACGGCGCTGACGCTGGCCTTCTCCGTCACCAATCAGGCCGCCCGCCCCGCCGCCCTGACCACGGCCACGGCAGCTGTGGCCGCGCCGGCCGCCGTCGAAGCCTATCCCAACCCCTCGGCTTCCGGCCGGTTCCACCTGGCCTTCCGCGCCGCCGCCGCTGGTCCGGTGGCCTACGAGCTGATCTCGGCCGTAGGTGCCACCGTGGGCCAAGGCACGCTCTCGCTGCCTGCGGGCAGCTCTGAGCAGGTGCTCGAGCTGGGGGGGCGTTTGCCCGCCCCCGGACTCTACTACCTGCAGCTCAAAGGCCAACGCTTTAGCACCACTGTCAAACTCATAAAACAGTAAAAATAATCATGTGAAACATTCCTGTAGGGTGTAATGCTGGTATTTCATTAAAATTCTTTTATCAGGTGATAACCGGTAATCTCAGTCCTTAACCAGAATTTTTACCCTAAACAGCATCCGAAGTGGGAATTCCTTCAGCTTCAGATGATACAGCTTATAAAAATCGTATATTAAGTACTTGGAATAACGATATGGGCCTGACGGATGATTCTGGCTAATGGCGCAGAATAGTCTCACCGCATATAGCGATAGTTAATCGAGACCTTACTTTCAGCCCTACTCGAAAGTATGCGCACCAACCTTTGCAGCACGTCAACACTCCCGTAGGTTACTCTCTCCGGAGATGGCCTAATTTACACACATATAAAACATTTGAAGTAAAATGCCTGAACTAAAATTTATTCAAGCTTAAAGAGCCTGATTTGTAAACCTCTTTAGGTTATTTAAAGCGGTGGAAAAATGAACTGTTTCATTGTACGTATTGATCATGTTCATTTAATTCTAATAATGCTGCGTTGATATGTCTACTGCAAGTCGATTAGTTTCAGGTGCTGCAATTTCATGGATACAAATTATTGTTAATGTTATCTCTCAACTAGCATTAGTGCCTATAATGCTTTCCCATTGGAGCGTAGCTTCGTATGGTATATGGTTAGCTGTGCAATCATTGATAACATTGATGTCTGTTTTAGACCTTGGCCATCATGAGTATCTAACCTATGAATTCATGCGGATAGGTACCGCTAAACTCTCGGATTTAAGCAAGTATTTATGGTCGGGTATGTTGTTTAGTTTTTTAATTAGCTTATCTCAGGTAATGGTCTTTGCTATATTATGGAAAATAAATTCATGGCAATGGCTATTTGGTGATCTTAATAAAGATAATGCGCTTATCGAGCAGGGGTCCATATTGCTTTTACTTTATAGCGTCAATTGGTGTCTAAGTTTTAGTTTATTAGGTTTAATTTATAGAGTATTACTTCCGTTTGGTTATTATACTCGCATGGCCTGGTGGAATTTATTTACAACCACAAGCTTGACAATAATAACAATTACTGCTATTGTTCTTGGTGCAAATATATTAGTGACTGGAACTACAATAACCGTTTGTTCAACCTCAATGAGTATATTGGTTTATGTAGATTTAGCCAAGAAGCTAAAGAAAGAAGGGATATTATTTAGCTCTCCATCCTGGCATTTAGGTTTGAATAATTTCTTGAATTCCCTTGTAATAGCCAGTAAAGGCGTTTTAGAAAATGTACGCCAGCAAGGTGTGCGTCTGTTCTTGCCAAAAGCGGTAGGGGTCTCAGGCCTAGCTACTTTCTCAACCATTAAGACAGGGTCAAATTTAGCATTGCAAGGACTTAATACTGTAATTCAGCCCTTGATGCCAGAACTAATGCGCTTTTTACACCAGCGCGACCAGGCAAGGTTAGAAGCCGCTTTTGGTACTGTATGGGTTATCGTGGTAGGCCTTATGGCACCGGCGATAGTAATACTGCAGTTCGTTGTTGAACCTCTTTATACACTCTGGACTAGAGGGCAAGTGCCTTTCAATCCTAGCCTTTTTGCTTTACTCACTGCAGGAGTATTAGTCTTTGCTGTGGCTCAGCCGGCAGTAGCGGTTGTGAAAGGCAACAATTTGCTGAGACCACAACTGCTTATTTCATTTTGTTCTGCTGCATTGATCGTAATAGGGGTGCCACTTTGCTTGCCAATCGCTGGGCTTATTGGCGTAGGCGTACTACTGTTGGCAGCTGAGTTAGTTGCTGCATTTTGTTACATAGCAGTGGCGGTTAAATGGCTCAAAAAGAATGCACTACAGTGGCCGTCTGCATCTTTTACAGTGGCGGTTATTTCCGTTGCTATAGCCATAATTGCCAATTTGATGTTGGTTTGGCTGCCCGCGATGAAGTGGATAACTCTGATGCTGTCACTTGCATTGTTGCTCATCAATTCTATAAGGTTTTGGCGTCGATTACCGGATATAGCTACCCAACGTGTTCGGTCGATTTACGACGGGTGGCGAGCTCGTAAACGATTGATGGCTAACGCATAGCGCCTAACTTAAAAAAGCCAATAATTCCCAGGCATACAGGTAGAAACGCGGAGCCAACCCCAATCTTTATGCGCCATTATTTAAACCAATTTGAACTTCCAGCTGAACTGCTGCCCCAGGTAGCAAAAAGAGAGTTTCTTTCTTCTTTTATTCAGTGGTCGTGGCTGGTATTAGTATTCTCGGCTTTATTTCAAATTGTCTTGTTCGACACAAAGGCTAATATAATTTGCGTTGGCTGCGTGATTATTTCGTGGGGCATTGTAACATGCGTTTTTCTTAGTCGGGCATCGCTTCAAAAATATCCGCTTTCTACTTTTCTTATGCTGGGTTTTTCTGCGACTCAGTTCTACTTTCCCTTGGTATTCACCCTCATTGAGGGCAAGCCTTTGATTTTTAACCTAGATCTTCCTTATGAAGTTTTTCTTCACTCTTTTTTAGCCCTGTTGGTGCTAACTACTTCTTATTTGATTTATCGTGTAATTGCCAAGATTAATATTATAAATATTCGTTCTATTCTCCAACAGTCAGGAATATTCAGCCCTCCAAGCAAATCCCAACTATGGATTATGGGATTATGTGGAGTGTTATCAATGTTCTATGTGTATGTATTCTCACGGACTGGGTGGGAAGTAACTGGCTCTGCTTCAGATAAGTTTATTCAAACATTTATACCCTTTTCCTATGCCCCTTACTTTGCTTACTGCGGCAAATTGTATGGTGATCATACCAAGCCAAACCGGGCCTACAATATTTTCATTTGTGTATTTACTATAGTCTTGTTTCTCGTTAGTATGGGGCGTAATAGTCGTGCAGCATTCATGCTGAGTTTCACCGCGGTTGGCTTCTCTTATGGGCTTGGTCTTCTACTGGGTGTATACAAAATAAAGATTTTATCATGGAAAAATATAGTAATTGTGCTGGTTGGTGTATGGCTATTCATCGGGCCTATGTCGGATCTGGGCACTGCGATGGTTATTGTAAGGGAACAAAGGCATAGCATTTCCAAGCAAGAATTAATTAAACAAACATTTTCGGCCTTTCTAGATAAGGAGGCTATCCAGGCGTATAGGGAGAGCAACCGATACCAAGAAACCGCATGGGATGAAGCCTATTTAGATAATGTATTTACAGCAAGGTTTGCTAATTTAAAATACAATGATCAAAGTCTTACCTTGAGTAAGGAAGTAGGAGATAAAAACCCCAAAATGTACGAATATTCTATAGCATATATATGGGCTTCATTACCGGATCCTTTGCTTAAATCAATTGGTAGTGAGATTGACAAAAATAAAATAAATATATGCTCATTCGGCGATTATCTATTTTGGATAGCGGGTAATGTGAAGGAAACTCTTAGTGGATTTCGTACCGGACATTTTGCTGGAACCGGCATGGCTGCGTTCGGTTGGTGGTACTTGCTGATTCTTGGGATTGGAATTATACCAGTTTTCACTTTGCTGGATGTGCTCGTTACCAAGGAAGCTCCTCTTTTTCACTGGAAATCTTTTAGTGACAATCCAACTCTTCATCCAACTCTTCGCTTTAGCTTCTGTGGCTTACTAGCCCTGACTGCTATATTTCAATACTTACCCTGTGAGAGTGTGGTTTTTACTGCAGCCTTTTTAACCCGGGGTTGGCTTCAAATGGTTTTCACTTACTTCGTTATTTACCATGTTTCACGTGCTTTAAGCGCGATTTTGTCGCTTAAGCGATTACCATTTTAAAGGCAGGTCCATGGGCAGTGAGAACTACTAGTGTGTCTATTATATATAAGAATTGATTTAAATTATTGTGTATATTGATTTAAGCGTTAAAAAGATTAAAGATTAAATGCAATAATGGTTGAGCATGAAACTTGTCTTTTTTTCACATTCGGTCTTACTAGGCCACCAAAGCATGCCACGATTTACCAGCCTTTTGGCAGAGGGGATGAGACGCCGTGGCCATCAGGTTGTCGTGTGGGCTCCAACGGCTAGATTCCCATGGGTTAAATCCGCAAGTTCTGCCAGTAAATGGTTAGGATACATTGATCAATATGTGCTGTTTCCTTTACAAGTATATCAGCGGATAAAACATTGTCCCGTCGATACCTTGTTTGTATTCACCGACCATGCTCTCGGTCCGTGGGTTCCGTTGGTAGCAGAACGTCCTCATGCCATTCATTGCCATGACTTCTTAGCCCAACGGTCTGCTCTGGGAGAGATTCCCCAGCATTCTACGGGGTGGACTGGGCGGATATATCAAGCTTTTATCAGGTGGGGATATAAACATGGCGCCAATTTTATTTCGGTTTCGCTACGTACCCGACGGGATTTGCACCGTTTCCTTTCCCGAATACCCACCTGCACAGAAGTTGTTTACAATGGCTTCAACCAGCAATTTACCCAGCTAATCCCTGAGCAAGCCCGCCAACAGTTAACTATAAGAACCGGCTTTCAGCTTCTGAACGGCTATTTACTGCACGTAGGCGGAAATCAATGGTACAAAAATCGGGAAGGCGTCATTGCCATTTACAATGCTTGGAGAGCTAAAAGCCAGGTGAGTTTACCTCTACTGATGGTAGGCGCAGCACCTACTCACGAGCTGGCGCGACAACACCAAGATTCGGATTTTAAACAGGATATATACTTTGTAGAGGGCTTAGCAGATGAGGAAGTGCGATTAGCCTACTCAGGCGCTACTGCCCTGCTTTTCCCTTCATTAGCCGAAGGCTTTGGCTGGCCCATTGCAGAAGCTATGGCTTCTGGGTGCCCCGTTATTACCACTGAAGAAACCCCTATGACTGAAGTAGGCGGGTCTGCTGCCTTCTACATTCCACTACAAAGTGAAAATGAAGATCTTGTTCACTGGGCGGAAGTGGGAGCGCGAGTAGTGGAGAAGGTAGTACAACTCTGTCCTGAAGAACGGCAGGAAACAATTTTGCAATGCCTGACGAATGCCCACCGCTTTAATACAAGCGAGGCACTCGACCGCATTGAGTCAATCTACTTGGAAATTTTGCAGTGTAGCGAGAGCAAAATTTATGCAAAAGCCAAGGCTTTAGCTGTGGAATAGGACCTGAATTCTTACTGGACATGAATCCAGGTTCAAGTGCGTAGACAAGCAAAAAAACTTCCTGCATGCTTTGGGAAGGACAGGACTTTTCTTACTATGGCTCTATTGATTTCCATTATCCTGCCGGTTTACAACCAGGAGCGTTGTTTGGCCGAGACCCTCGATAGCGTCCTGGGACAGCAGTACCAAAACTTCGAGCTGCTGCTGCACGATGACGGCTCGACCGACAACTCCGCCGCCATCATCCGGCGCTACGCCGCCCAAGACCCGCGTATTCGGGCCACGTTTGCCGCCAATGCCGGAAGGCCGACCTCGACGAACTTGCTCGTGTCGCAGGCCCAAGGGAAGTGGTGCGTGTTTCTCGACGCGGACGACGTGATGCTGCCCGAGCGCCTGGCCCGGCAGCTGGCCTACCACCTGGAGCACCCCGAGGTGGATGCCAGCAGCTGTCACTGCTACTACATCAACGAGCAGGGGCAGCGCCTGGGCATTCAGCGCTACCCAGGCCTGCGCACTGCGGAAGAGGGCCGCCGCGCTTTGGCGAAGGGCGAGTTTGTGCAATGCGCTTTCACTGGATTATTTATTAAAAAAGAGGTCTACCTGGCCAATGGCGGACTAGATAGTCAATTCTGGCCTTGCGACGATTTTGAATTCTTTAACCGCTTGGTAGAACAGGGCTACTCGCTGGTCATCTTGCCCGAGCCCCTGATGCTTTATCGCATCCATTCTACTTCCGCAAGCATGAGCCGACCTTTGTTCATGTACGACAAAACAGGACACATCATGGATTGTGTCAGACGGCGCATCACCGGGCAGCCTCCCCTGACTTTCGCAGAGTTCATGGCCGAGCGTCAGCGCCATCCCTGGTGGATGAAGGTTAATCGTCGACGCTACAACTACGCACAGATCTTTTTCCGTAACGCAGCCATTGCTATTATGTCCAAAAAATATGTTGATTTTGGCTGGCAAATCCTGGTTTCTGCCCTGCTTTCCCCAAATCACCTATTGCTTAAGTTTAGGGGGCTATCGGGAAGATAGCCATATAAACATTCTAGCAGATGCGCTGCCTAACAATAGTGCTTAATCCTGGGCACTTGCCTGCCTATTATGGACAGTTTAGGAGCTTTGATCAAACCAACTTGTATTTTAATAAGAATACACTGCTTTGTCAATCATTATTGCTTTTTACCTAAGTGCGTTATTCAGGATTGGGCTTATAGAAGCCAATTAGTTGCGGGGGGGCCCTATAGTTAAGTTTTATCAAACCCCAGTGACTCGCAGTAGCAAGGTATCCCCTGCTTGTGCCTTCACTAAACACTAAACTTCGTGTGACGGACGGGCTGCCGGTGCGCGGCAGCCATGTATCTACCTGCCCAGCCACTTACCCGTTGGCTTGCTGGCCGTGCTGAACTTCACTCCCCAGAGCTTCATTATCTAGTACCCAACGTAGGCGGGTGCCGATCTTCATTCAAGCATATAAGCCTGGAGTGCAGCACCGGCACTTTGTTTCAATGAAAAAATGATATAAATTATTGGTTGAAAGCAATATTAGTTAATCTCTGTCATTAGCTAATACCCTACCCTAACGTGGTTGGAGTCGAACCCATCAAACTGAAGAGCAAGAGATCGTCCAGCGCTAACCACCAGGCAACTTATCCATGAAGGTACTTCATGTCATTGCGGATATGGACCCAGTAAAGGGTGGGGTTTGCCAAGCTGTGCGAAGCATGGTAGCCGGGCTTAGTCAGCTAGGTATTCAGAATGAGGTTGTCAGCCTTGATGCCCCATCTGCTCCATTTTTATCCATTGACCCTTTTCCTATTCATGCCTTAGGACCTGCGAGTGGACCATGGCAATATAGCGCACGGCTCTTGCCTTGGCTGTACGAGCAGCTACCCAGCTATGACAAGGTGCTGGTACATGGCCTGTGGCTTTATCCCGGGTTTGCCGTCCGCCAAGCGTTAAAGAAGCTGCCCCAACATTCCGCGGCGATAAGCATTCCTGATGTGTTCATCCTTCCGCATGGCATGTTGGATCCTTATTTCCAACGGGCTGCGAACCGTAAGTGGAAGGCCTTACGCAATAGCTTGTATTGGCGCCTGCTTGAAAGCAAGCTGATAAACCGAGCGGAGGGGATTTTCTTCACCAGCGCTGATGAACTACTTCTCGCCCGTCAGCCATTCCGCCCCTACTCCCCTCGCCAGGAGCAAGTGGTGGGCCTAGGCATTCCCTCACCTCCGGCCTGCCACTCCAGTTTAAAGCAAGCTTTTTCAACCAAGTGCCCGGAGGTAGAAGCGGAGCCCTACCTACTCTACCTTGGGCGCCTGCACGAAAAGAAGGGAGTAAAAATACTGCTGGACGCGTATGCACAGTTACTCAACACCCAGCCCCAGGAAGAGGCAGCGGATGCCTGTACTACCTATCCGGCTTGTGGGTTTCTAGCCCGCCTTCCCAAGCTAGTTATCGCAGGACCGGGGTTGGATACGGCGTATGGCCGGGAGCTGCGGCGGCTGGTGCATGATACCCCTGGTATGCAACGATCCGTCTTATTCCCGGGCATGCTGCAAGGTGAGGCTAAATGGGGCGCGTATTACGGGTGCGAGCTTTTTGTATTGCCCAGTCACCAGGAAAATTTCGGTATTGCTGTGGTTGAGGCGCTGGCCTGTGGACGGCCGGTAATGATTTCAAATCAGATCAATATCTGGCGTGAAATAGCCGCGGGGAAGAGCGGGTTAGTTGCCGATGATACGGTACAAGGAACGGCTGACGCACTGAAGCAGTGGCTGACTATGAGCCCTGAGCAAAAGCAGCTCATGGGTAAGCACGCCAGGCAGGTGTATGAAAATCAGTTTGCCATGGACCGCGCAGCCACCAAGCTGCTGGCCGCGCTTAGCGGGTAAAAAAGGCGCCGCCGCTACGCTGCTAGTACAGCGGCACTTACCTCCCAGTGGAACCGAGCCGGCTTGGATGTCATAGTATTTAGATCAGCATGAACATGGCGACGACATATGCACCAACAGGCACCAATCAGGATACCTTTAAGGGGCCTTCTTTTTCACTGAGCAACCGCTTACGTCGCGTGGTCTGGGAAGTGGCCGATCTCCTGCTGTTCCGCTATTCCCCCCGCCCCTTCCATGCCTGGCGTTCCTTTGTGCTGCGCGCATTCGGAGCTCAGGTAGGCCAGGGAGTGCACGTCTATCCCAAGGTGAAAATCTGGGCTCCTTGGAACCTGCATTTAGGGGACGAATGTGGGATTGCCAACGGTGCTACCCTCTATAGCCAAGGTGAGATAACTATTGGGCGCCGGGCCGTTATTTCCCAAGGGGCCCATTTAGTTACCGGCACCCACGATCACACCAAGCCGGGCTTTCCGCTGCTGACCAAACCAATCCGCATTGGAGACCATGCCTGGGTAGCTGCCGAGGCGTTTCTTCATCCCGGCGTGACACTCGGCGAGGGCTGCCTGGTTGGCGCCCGCTCCGTGGTGGTAAAAGATCTGCCCGCCTGGACCATCTGCGCCGGGCACCCTTGTCACCCCATTAAAGCCCGTACACCCTTCTGAGGTATGATCTCTGTTCTGATATTAACCAAAGACGAAGAGCAGGACCTTCCCGCTTGTCTGGCATCCGTCGCATGGTGTGATGACATTCACGTGCTGGATTCTTTCAGCCAGGATCAGACAGTGGACATCGCGCAAAGAGCAGGGGCCTGCGTAACCCAGCGAATTTTTGACAATTACGCTGCCCAGCGCAATGCCGCCCTCCTTCAGATCCCCTTTAAGCATTCCTGGATTTTGATTCTTGATGCGGATGAGCAGATTCCCGCCTTCATGAAAGCCGTGCTGGAGAAGGCGGTACTTGCCGCTCCCGATGATGTTGCCGCCTTCCGACTGAGAAGAAGAGACTTTATGGGTCGTACCTGGCTTAAGCATGCCCAGGTTTCACCTTACTACATCCGCTTGCTACGTCAAGGCCACGGCTCCTATCACCGGGAGATAAATGAGGTTTTGCAAATAGATGGCACCGTACAGGAGCTGGAAGGGTACTTTGATCACTTCCCTTTTTCCAAAGGCATGCAGCACTGGCTGGCCAGGCACAATCAGTACTCCCTTATGGAAGCCCAGCGATGGATTGCAGAAAACCAGGGTATTATTAAGTTCTCGCTTGTTAAGGCTCTGCTTTCCAAGGATTTTCACGAGCGCCGCTTTCATCAGAAAGGGCTTTTCTATAAGCTACCTGCTCGCCCCTTGCTTAAGTGGTTGTATATCATGTTTTGGCGTAGGGGAATGCTGGATGGCTCTGCAGGCTTTACCTACGCCACTTTGCAAGCCATTTATGAATATTTTATTGTTCTGAAAAGCCAAGAGTTGCTTAACCGGCAACCGCACCGCCAAATTAAACCCCTGGATGCTTTGCCCGATGCAGGTATCTTGCTTACGTCGGCTTGACTTATGCGGCAAAAGCTACTGTATGCCAGCGCCAGCCTGGTAATGCTGCTCATCCTTTACCTGAGCTGGTTACCCACACCCAGACTTGCCACCTCGGGCATGCTGCCGGTTTGGATCACGGCCTGGACCGATGACAGCACCCACGATAATATAAGGACCGGTATTCCTTTCCTGTTTCTTGGCCTGCTTTCCGGCATTTGGCTTACCCTTCAGGGAGGTACCTGGCGCCTGGCACTAACTACCTGGCTTGTTTGGGTAGGCCTGGCCTTGATTGCCGAAACTGGGCAGCTGTTTTTGCCAAAGCGCAGCTTCGACTTAGGCGACATTCTCTGGGCCGCCGGTGGGGCTTTCATTGGTCAGCTAGCGATTAAGCTGATGGCTTTGTTCAGAAAACCAGGCAGACCCTATTAAGCCAGCGCTTAAGGCAAGTGTTTTATTTAATACTGAATGTTAAGGGTCTTATGAAGAAGCGCATCCTGTTGATTGGCTACAACTTTTATCCAGAGCTAACCGGAATCGGCAAATACAGCGGTGAAATGCTGTTGTGGTTGTCCCGGCAAGGGTTTAACTGTACCGCACTTACTGCCTATCCCTACTATCCCTCCTGGAAAGTACAGGACCCTTATGTAAGCCGGCAATTTAGCTACACTACGGAGCACAAGGAATTTCCTTCGGGCGGGACCCTGTGCATTCATCGCTGCCCGATGTATGTACCGAGTGTGCCATCCGGGCTGAAGCGGGTATTGCTTGATGCTTCCTTTCTTTTTTCAGCTTGCTTGAAACTGCTTTGGCTTATTCCCCGGAATCGGTTTGACTTGATCATATCAGTGGCCCCTTCTTTTCATTTTGGGCTGTTGGCTCTTTTAGCCAGGTCAATCCGCAAATGCTTGTTTATGTATCATATCCAGGACTTGCAGATTGAAGCGGCCCGGGATCTGGGCATTATCAAATCAGCAAAGGCAGTGAAAGCCATGTTTGGCCTAGAACGCTTTATCCTGAACAGAGCGGATTATATCAGCAGCATTTCGGCTCCCATGGTCGCCCGTATTCAATCGAAAGTAGGACGCAAGGTTATGCTGCTGCCAAACTGGGCCGATACCTGCCGTTTTTACCCGTTGCCTGACCGAGGACAGCTCAAGCGAAAGTTTGGTTTTCAGGAAGGTGATAAGATAGTACTTTACTCGGGAGCCATCGGCGAAAAGCAGGGCTTAGAAGCAATCCTGTATGCTGCTCAGGTCTTCCGCCACCAAGCCCGCTTCAAATTTCTAATCTGTGGTTCTGGTCCTTACAAACAGAGACTCGAGGCCCTGTGCGAAAAGCTACAGTTAACCAATGTTCAGTTTATTCCCCTGCAGGCAGATATTCAGTTCAACGCCTTTCTAAACATGGCTGATGTACACCTGGTAATTCAGAAGTCGTCAGCTGGCGACTTGGTCATGCCTTCAAAGCTGACCACCATCCTGGCAGTAGGCGGCCTAGCCATCATCACCGCGAATGAAGGTTCCGGTCTATACGCTATGGTCAGCCACTACAACATTGGCCTGCTAGTGCCGGCAGAAGACCAAATGGCTTTAAATGCCTGCCTAGAAAAAGCGCTTGCGAATGACCATGATCAACTGCGCGGCAATGCCAGGAGATATGCCGAAAGCTACTTGTCCATTGACAGCATTATGAATGAGTTTGTCAGCTCGGTATTAAAGTAAAAACGCGTAGCCCGGGTCACCTTCCCACTTCTGATACGCCCATTTCTTTTCAGGCTATACATGCCGCACTTGCCAAAGTTAATGGCAGGCTGGGCCTGATATTGTAGTCGCTGTGCTCAATGCTAAACCCACCGAGATTTATGGAACAATACCAACTTTTGATTTAAAACTGATTCCCCATCGGTCGTGGATATTGATTTTGTCCAATAATAATTGTGTATATATTAGGGATGAAAAATGTAATTATTTTTTCACATATTTTTTCACAGCGTGTTTTTAATTGCAATTTATTATTAAAAATATGCCCCTATATGGACCGTTGAAAGTCATTTCAACAAAGCAATGTTCTTGTATACTGATGATTACCGCAGTTGCCTCGTTCTGAAATCTATGGCTGTGAAGTAATATGATTCTATTGAGTTAAGCGATAAAACAGGCGTTTATATAATTATTAAAACAAAGTAGTTGACTTTTATGCGAGTTTAATCGGCTTCAAAAAATATTATTCTAGTATTGCACTGTTCAGGCAATTTGGCCTGGTGAATTCTGCCGTTACGGCTTCATTTTAGTGCATACTGCATGCTTCACCGTTTCCTTTTTCTGTTAACTGGCCTTACGCTGGGTAGTGGCCTGATAGTCCCGAAAGCAAACGCACAAGTCGCCATTTTCAATGCAAGTCCCTCCGCCCAGGCGGGCGAGGCAATCAGCGTGCAGGGTAACTTTAGTGCCACCGCGAAAGTGTACGGCGCTCCTGGATCTTCAACTTCCGGTACCGTCCTCCCCGTGCAGGTACAAAGCGCCGGGCAAGCATCGGTGCAGGTGCCCGCTGCTCTTGGCCAGGAAGTATTCCAGGTCTGGGTAGAAGATTCAGGGCAGCGCAGCCCGGCCGTGTTTGTAAACCGCGCCTGGGGGATGCACTTTGATACCCCGGAAGTTACTCCAGGGGGTGCCCTGCGAATTTTTGGGCGCAACCTGCAGCTTAGTGGCAGCGCTCCCCAGGTAAGATTCGCGGCCCAAAACGGCAGTGGCAGTGCCACCGCCGTTGTCAACACCAGCCAGAGCAATAGCTACAAATTAACTGTTACGACCCCTACCACCCTGCAGCCGGGCACGACGTACGACGTGTTCGTAAGCAACGGCCGCGGGGGGAGTGCCGGCGAAACCAAGGTAGACCAGGTGGTAAAGGCCGTAGCTAGCGGTACTGACTACTTCCAGCTGGGAGTAGGCTGGGCGGCTAAGCTCAACTTTTACAACAACGTTTACAACGTTCGCAGCGATTCTCGCCTTACCCTTAAAGCTACCGGCGATGGCGTGGCTAACGATCAACCAGCCATTCAGGCCGCTATTGATAAAGCCAGCGCCGCGGGTGGTGGCATCGTCTACCTTCCGGCAGGTACCTTTAAGCTAGTATACAACGGGATTGGGCTGAATATGCGCAGCCGGGTAGTATTGCAGGGCGCCGGCAAAGGCCAGACGTTTATAAAGTTTGGGTATGGCACGTTCAGCAATGATAAGTGGGGGCTGATGTGGTCCTCCACTACTCAAGCAGGATTAGCTGATTTAACCATCCAAAACGTAAACGAGTCCACGAACTGGATCAACAACATGACCGGTTCAGGCACCGAAGTCTTCATGCAGCGCATAAACTTCGATCTAAGCACGGGTGACTGGCTGTGGTGGGCAAACAGCAACAAAATGGTAATTGCCAATTCCGACTTTAAACAGGGAATTGACAGCAAATCCGGCTACCATGGGCCAGTGCAGCTGAACGGCTGCACGAACTTCGTCATTGCTCGCAACAACTTTACTTATGCCGTAGACGGGCTAAACCTTAACTCGGCGCACGAAGGCGTATTTGAGGACAACAATGTCTACCGCGACGGCAGTGCTCGTTATCCCACCACCGTGGTTAACCACGTACTGGTAATGAACTTCGCCGAAAACGTGGCGGTGCTTAATAACCTGTTCAAGGTAATAAATGGCCCTGCCCAAAACAGCAACGATGGCGAAACCATTATTGCCGAAGGAGGCGCGGGCGACCGCCCGGATGAGGAAGCTGGTACGGTCACTGCCGCTACTGCTAGTACGCTGCAGGATAACACGAAGAGCTGGGGTGTCTCCCGGAAAAAACCAGTAGTAGCCATAATCAATGGGAAAGGCATGGGCCAGTGGCGAACTATTACCAGCCGCAGCGGCAACACGCTGAACCTGGACCGCCCGTGGGATGTCGTGCCCACCGCCGGCAGCCGCTATGCCATATTCAACTGGGGAGCCCGCAACTGGCTTATCCAGGGAAACAACCTGGAAGGAAACCGCCGCGGCGTTACTCTTTACCACAATGCCACGCACCAGGTAGCAATTGTCAATAACACCCTGACCAACAGTGGCTCCATTGACCTGACTCCGGTACAGCAGCAAATGAGCTATGGGCAGCAATTCGTGCCCATGTACACCAACCAGATCGTGGGCAACACGGTGTCGAACACGGATGGCTCCAACGGCGTGTTCATTGGAGTTCACACCGTCCAGTACGTACAGGAGCGCACCTTAGGTACTTCTGTGATCGGCTTGGAAGTACGCCGCAATACGCTTCGGGCGCATACCCCCAATACGCCTGCGATAGTTGATGCTGTCTTCCCCGAAGGCTACCTAAACAATTTGCAGTTTCAAGTGGGGGGCACTAACTACGTCGACGAACAGATTCCGGCTGTTTTAGGTAGCATCTTCCAGGACAACACGGCCATCAACTGCAACAATGCCTTCTACCTCAACACGGGATCATACAACACCTTAATCTGTGGTACGCAGTTAACCAACTCGCCTAATCTGATTTCGGATGAGCGTTTCACGGGCGTAAACCACGGGTCGGTACGCACGGTAACGTGTACCGCCCCCACAAGCCCGGTAACGAACCCCACTGGCAGCACGCAAACCGAGTACCGCATCAATGCCGGCGGCGAGTCCTTAAGCACTTCCGTGGGTAGCTTCGTGGCCGACCAGAACTTCGCACCTACGCCAGGCTTAACTTACTCCACGCCCTCGGCCATTGCCGGCACCACGGACGACGCGCTCTACCAAACAGAACATTACGGGACGAACGGAATATTCGCTTACGCACTACCTATCGTGAACGGCACTTACAAAGTGGTGCTGCACTTTGCCGAGCTGTACTGGACGTCCGCTGGTCAGCGGGTGTTCGACGTGTCGGCCGAAAACGCGAAGGTGCTCACCGCGTATGACATCGTGGCCAAGGCCGGCGGGGCCTTGACGGCCAAAACGGAAACGTTCACGGTCAACGTCACGGACGGCACCTTGAATCTGGACTTCTCCTCCCTGAACACCGGCGGCAAAGACAGCCCCAAGGTGTCCGCTATTGAAGTGCTGGCAAGCTCAACAACGGCTAATGCGGCGCCGGTGGTGGCCGTGCCAAGCCCGGACCAGACGGCTACGGTTGGGGTGGCCTACAGCTACAGCTTCCCGGCGGGCACCTTCGCCGACGCCAACAATGACGCCTTGGCCTACGTGGCGGCCCAGCAGGGCGGAGCCGCGCTGCCCGCGTGGTTGAGCTTCAACGCCACGACGCGCACGTTCAGCGGCACGCCGCTGGCCGCGGCCACCTACACGTTGCAGGTGACGGCCAGTGACGGCAAGGGCGGGCAGGTCACCGACACCTTCCTGCTCACAGCTAATGCGCCTGCTTCAACTCCTGGTACGCAGAGTTCATATCGTATTAACGCGGGGGGTGGGGCCTTAAGCACCTCGCTGGGCAGCTTTACCGCCGATCAGAACTTCGCGCCCTCCTCAGCTAGCGTATACTCCACCACGGCCGCCATCGCCGGCACCAGCGACGACGCGCTCTACCAAACCGAGCGCTATAGCGCAAGCGGCGCCTTCGGCTATGCCTTGCCCGTAGCCAGCGGCACCTACACCGTGGTGCTGCACTTTGCCGAGCTCTACTGGAATTCGGCGGGCCAGCGCGTGTTCGACGTGTCGGCTGAAAACACAAAGGTGCTCACCGCGTACGACATCGTGGCCAAGGCCGGCGGGGCCTTGACGGCCAAAACGGAAACGTTCACGGTCAACGTCACGGACGGCACGCTCAACCTGGACTTCTCGTCCTTGAACACCGGCGGCAAAGACAGCCCTAAGGTGTCCGCTATCGAGGTACGCAGCGGCAGCCCTACAACGACCCCATCTCCGACTGGTCAGTCAGTGGTAAGCTTCACGCTGATGAACGCGGACACGGACCAGCCCATCCGCGAGCTGGCGCCGGGCGAGCAGCTCAACCTGTCGATGCTGCCGACCCGCAACCTGAACATTCGGGCCAACACCTCCCCCGTCACCGTGGGCAGCGTCAAGTTCGTGCTCAGCGGAGCTGCCTCCCGCACCCAGGTCGAGACGGCCGCGCCTTACGCGCTGTTTGCCGATGTCAGCGGCAACTATAACCCCTGGACGCCGGCAGTGGGTTCGTACACCCTGGTAGGAACTCCCTTTACTATGGGCAATGCTAGTGGCACGGCCGGCACCCCACTCTCGCTCAGCTTTACCGTGACCGATATGGCCGTACGCTTGGTCGCCAGCCAAATGGCTACTTCGTCTCCTGCAACCTCTACGCTAATGGCTGGAGTATACCCGAACCCCACGAGTGATGTTCTCAACGTACCGGTACCGGAGGGTGGGGCAATGCTGACAGTATACTCCTTGGCGGGTAGCAAGCTCTTGCAACAAAAGGCCACCGCTACGCACGCTACCCTGAACGTGCAGAACCTGCCCGTCGGAACGTACCTGCTGGTAATTCAAAGTGGCAGCGGCGCTTCTAGCAAGCACCGATTCGTAAAGCGATAACATCGCCATTTTTTAAAGGGCATCTCGGCCAGATATTGTTTCCAGCAAACGATATCTGGCCGAGATTTTTTAATGGATCTCAAACTTCCAATTTACATGACGAGCCACCGGCAATTAAGCTGATATAGCTTCTGTAGCCAGAGATAGCCTTGATACGTCCGGTAACAAACCAACAGTATGTAATTACCAGTTACGGTCATTTTGCTGGAAAATTTAAAAGAGTTACGATAAGGTGGTCTAGACCAGGCAGACAGAAGCAGGACGTATATTTCTTCTGTTAGGGCAACCAAACCCAGCGGGACATCGCCCGACCAACGGCGCAAGTACGACGAGGCGTACAAGGCCGAAGCCCTGCGTCCGGCCAGCGACAGCCGCAGCACCCAGCCCGTCGCGCGGCAGCTTGGGGCTAATGCCCAGCTGCCGCGCGACGGGCTGCAGGCGCAAGTCGTGGGCGAAGTAGGCAGTGTCGAGCTGGCCCGCGACTCGGAGGTGCGCGCCCTGCGGGCCGCCAAAGTCCTGTATGTCGCTGTAATGGCCTACAACCTGAAGAAGTGCCTGCGTTTCCATACCTGTCAGCCAGGCGGTAGCGTGAGCTCCCTACCAGCGCCCGCGCCCTTTTGTTGGATCATACTTTACTTTTGCAACAGCCCCAAGCATAATCACCCTACTCTTAGAATAAGTGCGGTTCTGACCTCTCTGCGCGGCGGGCTGCCGGTATAATACTTTGCGGGGCAGGTTCCAGTTTGGGCATTTACGAAATGCATCCCGGTGGGGTATTTCGTAAACTTCGAACCATAGACGAGATTCTTACACTCGTACCGTCTCGTAGTGAGACCCTGGGCACTAGAACTGGGCTCCACCTTTACGGGCGCGCCTCAGTGAACACGCCCGCTTCGAGCGTGACATAGGTGGACGTGACAAAGCCCCCCGTGGGCTGCCCTCGCGTGCCGGAGAAAGTGCCGGAATAGCTGCCGGGGCTCGTCAGCGTCAGCGTAGCGGCATCGTTTTCGAATGGAAGTCCCTTGGGCCAGGTGTTATCGTACTGGACAATGTCATCCAAGGTAAAGGCCGTGGAAGGTTGGCCACTTGGTTTGGAGAAGTAGAGCGTGAGCATTTCCACGCCACTGGCCGGCTGAGGAGTTGTGGCGAGCTGTACTTCGATAAAGTCATAGCCCGTGTCCGAACTGGCCACCACGTGTGCCTGGGCGGTTACTTGTCGGGAAGTAACTTGGCCGGTACCGATTTGCTTCGTGCGGAGTGTGTAGCGGCTCGTGGCCTTCACCGGAGCAGGAACCTCTTTTTTAGCACAGCCCCCTATGCTGAGCAGAAGCGTGGTGGCGAGCAGAAGCGTAGGGAAGGAGCGAAAAAGCATGGGTAGTAGATGGAGGCAGTTGAGTTGTGGCCGCTACGCCGCCTTCGGTTTCGAAGGTAGTTATTCTACCTAGCTAGATGCGGCATGGCAACAGACCGAAAAGAAGAAAGCGCGAGCGCGAGTTAAGAAAACGGTGGTATAAGCAAGGTATGCCCTAAATAAGTCTATCCCTCTGTGGCAATGCGGCGGTCCGGCCTGGCGTAGGCGCTGCTGGGCTACCTGGCGCGGTGAGTCTGCTCTGTCCCTAGAAGCGCGGGCAGACCCTCTTTCATTACCTTTAAGGACTGATAACTAAGCTGTATCAGGCCTTATCTAAGGTTGTAACATTCTCTTCTAATGAACGCCCAACTCTGTCTCATCTAAGTCAACCACCTTAATCAACCCGGAGTGAAGCACTTCAGTGGATTGCCTTCTTGTAATGCTTCGCCTGAAGCCAGCAGGGCCAGGTGACAGGCCGCTCGTAGTAACAGCAGGAGCATTTCATTTCAACTTCTACTTTTACCCAATCGGCTGTAGTTCCCTCCTTCCACTGCGGCTGACCAAGGGGGAGCATGTGCAATATCCATGACTTGCTGGTCAGCCCACCATACGATGAATCGTAACGAATATTTAGCGAGAATCCACTACCCCGGTACGCCTAGTGTGACGTTCAATTCGCTCGCGGAGCTACAGCACTGCCATATGCGGGCAGTGCCGTTTGAAAACCTAGCGATTCATTACCAGCAGCCTATCCTATTGAATGAAGACCGGTTGTTTCGAAAGATTGTCGGGAACCGCCGTGGTGGGTTTTGTTATGAATTGAATGGGTTATTTGCCCAGCTACTGCAAGAAATCGGGTTCACAGTCACGCTGATTTCTGCCGAAGTGTGCCAATCGGATGGCACCTTCGGTCCCGCCTTTGACCACCTGGCCCTGCTGGTGGAGCTGGACGACGTTTTCCTGGTGGATGTCGGCTTTGGCGATTCCTTTATCAGGCCGTTGCGCCTCCAGCAGCGCGGCTCCCAAATGCAGGGGACAACGGCCTATCTCATCCGTCAAGAAGGGGATACCTATGTTCTCCACCATAAAAAGCTAGCAGAACCAGGGGCAGACTGGAAACCTCATTATCGCTTCACGCGGCAGGCGCGGCAGCTCGCCGATTTCAGCCCCATGTGCCACTACCACCAGACGTCACCGGAATCCCACTTTACCCACAAGAGGGTCTGCTCCCGGGCCACGGTGGAGGGCCGGGTTACCTTCAGTGACCAGCGCCTGGTTGTAACCCAGGGCGCTAGTCGGACGGAAACTATCCTCGAGTCGGAAGCAGAATTCTCACAAGCCTTGCAGGCGCATTTTTCCATCCGGATTTGACGAGCAACCCCGCCCCCAAATTGGTTGGTCTGGGAGGCAGCTTACGGGTAGGCTCCTACTTCACGGCCGCCCTTCGTACCGGCCTGCACATCGCCTCCGAAAGAGGCGCCTTAACGGAACTGCTGGACCTTCGGGAGCTCCCCTGCCCCTCTACATTCCCGATTTGCCCATAGAAGGGTACCCTCCTGGTTAACAATTAGCGCCAGCCGACCCGCGCCGCCGCTTGAGCGACGCGCAGGTGCTGACCACGGCGCTGGTGGCAGCCCGCTTTTTCGAGGGCAACCTGGTGCTGGCCCAGCCCTACATGGAGCAGCACTGGGGCCAAAACCGGCAGGATAAGAGCGGCTTCACCCGGCAGTTGCACGCGCTGGCCGACACGCTCTGGGGTCTGTTTGCCACCTGCGGCCAGGTGCTCAATGAGTTGCACACCGAGGCCCGCTACCTCATCAACTCCTTTCCGGTGACCGTGTGCCAAAACATCCGCATCCCGCGCTGCAAGCTCTTAACGGGCGAGGCCTACCGGGGCCGCTTGGCCAGCAAGCGGCAGTGGTTTTACGGATTCAACGTCCAGGTCATCGCCACCAGCGACGGGTTGCCCGTTGTGTTTTATAGCCACGCCGGCCGCGAGGCCGACATCACCGGATTGCGGGCCATGGCCGTCGATTTGCCCGAAGGCAGCGAGCTCTACACCGATAGCGCCTACACCGACTACGCTGGGGAAGACGTGTTTGCCGAGGACACGGGCGGGCAGCAGTAGACCGTGCGCAAAGCCAACAGCAAGCGCCCGCACTCGCCGGCCGAACGCTTTGTGATTCAGCACTTCCGCAAGGGCATTGAAACGACGTTCAGCCAGCTCAAGGCCCGCTGTCCCAAGCATATTGACACCGTCACGACCGCCGGGTTCGTGATCAAACTCGTCTTATTCATTTTTGTGCACACCCTCCACCAAGCCGGTCAATCCCCCAAAAACTTGTATTATATAATTAAATTCTTGTATATTAACACACTGCCATCCCCCTCAGCCCTAAGGCTATGCGCGCCCGAGTCCTTCCCTTCCTACTCACCGGAGCCCTTGCCTTGGGCGGCTGCGGCAAAAAAGCCGACGACCCACAGGCCACGGCGGCGTTAACGCTGTCACCGCAGCAGAAGGTCGCCCGCCAAGTTGAGCGGCTGGCCACCAGTGCCGCCGTCAACAACCCCATTGCCTCGCCCGCGCCCACCTTGGTCACGGGCACGCTGACGGCCGGGGTCACCGTGGCCTACGCGGCGGCCTCGGCTGGGTCGCTGGTGTCCAGTGCGCCTTTCGCTTATTGGGGCGGCACTCCGCTGATATACGCGGGCACCTATGTGCGCTTCCCCGCCGCGACCATCTCCAGCACGGACGGCAACACGGGCGGCGGCACGCAGGGCACGATTTGGCGCGTGGCCATGCGGACGGATTCGCCCTTGGTCAGCATTGGCGTGCTCGGCGGCTACAAGTACCGCATTTTAGTGGACGACACGTACGTGAGCAAAACAACGACCGGCGTGCTAGGCGTCGGCGGCTTGCAGTACCTGAACCTAGACTTCACCAATGCGGGCGGCGCCAAGCCCCGCACCATTCAGGTGGAGGGAGCGCAGGCCGGTGGTTTTTCCGGCGTGTCGGTGGCCCCGAGCTACAATGTGTGGGCGCCCCCGGCTACGCCCAAAATCGTGTTCGTCGGCGACAGCTTCTGCACCGGCACCGGCGCCACCTTCGATGGCAACGGCCTCGTGCGCGTGGCCGGCGACTACCTCGGGGTGGGCAACATCGTGGCCTCTGGCGTGGGCGGCACAGGCTACGTCACCGCGCCCGTCAACATCTACAACTTCGCCCAGCGCCTCTCGGACTGGACCACCAAATCACCCGATATCGTCATGTTTGCGGGCGGATTCAACGACGCCGACGACACCGCCCTGCAACCGGCCGTGCTTTCGCTGCTGAAATCCACGCGCGCGGCCCTGCCCGACGCCATTCTGCTGGTGTACGGCGTCTGGTCGGGCAGCACCGGCCCAAATGCGGCCGTGCTGAGCAAGGAGAACAAAATTTCGGCCGCTGTCACAGCCTTTAACGACACGAACACGCGCTTCATTGCGATGGCTACCGCCACGGATGGGGCCTGGGTGACCGGTACGGGCTACACCGGGGCACCCAACGGCACCGGCAACTCCAACCTGGTCACCAGCACGGATAGGGTTCACCCTACCGACTACGGCCATTCCTATCTCGGTTTCCGCATCGCTAAGGCAGCGCTCGACGCGCTAGGCACCTTCTAGAGCCTGTCATGCACGTGTGCCGAAATTTGGGGTATGGCAAGCGAACCCGCCCTAACGCCTGCGTGTTCGAGACTAGCGTACATGATTTAAACGAGTCGCAGCGCGTATTGCTGGGCCGGGCACCCGCCCCGACGGCCGTTCTTGTCGACGGGCGTACCTTGCAGAGTACGCCCGAAAGCGGGCCCCGGGCGGGCTATGACGGGGCTCAAAAACGCAAAGGCAGCAAGGCCCATGTTGCCGTCGCTACGCTAGGCCTGCTGTTGGGCGTGGACACACGCCCAGAAGTAGCGGGGCGTCTTGCTAAAGTACTACGTTCGGGCATCTGTGGCAATGAAGCGAAATCTATCACAGTTACGATATAGCGTTTATAACAAAAGTTATGTTAATGACTGATTCCAGGATACTAACCTTCGCTTCTCGGCTTCTCTAGCAGGCCAAAATCCTACTTAGCTACGGAACGTCTCCAGCCGACGCATCTAAGTTGTCATCTCTTAACAGCTGCAGGAAGTAATGTCAAGCGTGGTGCTTAGCCTGAAGAATTCGCGCAATCTTCGGTATTCTCATCCACTGAGTCAGAAGGAAGGATAGGGCTAAAGCAAGCCAAAGCCAATAGTGGTAGACAAAAGCCCACCAAATGAAAATGGGTACGATCAATAGCCATTCCAGTAAGAGGACTCGCCAAAGCGGTAGCCTCGTTACCGTAAAACAGAGCACATCCAACCCGATTAGAACGGCATAAAAGCCCCCGATGATCAAGGGGCCATACAGAAGGAATAGTAAGGGAATAGTGAGCAAACTTTCCAATAAAACGGATTCCCAGGTCTCGTGCTCACTCCCTATACCGAACACTTTGAAAGTGATATTGAAAGCATAGGTCATTAGATAAAATCCAACGAGATGAATCCAATTAGTGGAGATGATTTGCAATATCTTTTTCAAGCATTTAGCTAATTATAGGATGTCCGAGAAGTAAACGTTATGTAAAACACCTATTCCAAGATGACAAGGGAGTATTTTCACCTTCTCACTGCCCCTAAACTCCTATTTCACTAAAGGCTTACTCAAGATCACCCTTTCAGCTTCCGACTGCTTGAAGGAATCATAAAGAATGAGGAGGCTGAGTGCCGCCGGCAGGATAATAAAGTACCCGAAACCGGCATAATACACCCATTTATGCGGTGCAGAAGTCTGCCGGGCCTGGCGGCTGCGGTAGCCTACCACAGCCATGACAACTGGTGCAACAAACACCAGATAAAAACTAATCAACGAAGCCTGTCCTGACCAATTATCTGCCACAGAACAAGTAATTATCGCTAATAACCCACCATACGTCAATAAGACACTTAACAGCGCAATAGCGGGAAATGTAGCTGTGCGATTAGGCATTGGATCAAGTTGGTAGACTAAAGCAAGTTAGCCCCCTTATCGTAAAGTCCGATAAGGGCTTTGAATCGCTCTTTTACAAAACCTTCTTGTGTTAAATTTGACTCTCTATTTAACATAAAACGACTTATCAGACGGCAAATGCAGTTCTCTATCAAAGGGCATACGTCACTAGTCTTGGGGTTATTTGACTTGATAGAAACAGAAGGAATTGATGCCTCTCTAGCTTCTCTCCTACAACGAGCAACTCATGCGACACTTCACTCCAAACTAGACGAATGGGAAGTAGTTTTCAAGCTCATCTTCAACGGAGGTATATCCGATATCAGAGTTTACCACAGGTATAGTTCAGATCCGAGACGCCGAGAAAAGTGGGTGATGGTTCATGTCCCAATTCCTACCACTGTGCAAGTGAAGTGGGGCGCTCCTCCGCAAGCAGTCATTACTCTACAAGCAGAGGTTGGGGATGAGAAATGGTTTAGGACAGTTCCCGGTGATTTGTCTATCGCCTCCACTCTTCAGGAGCATTGCTGTATAGCGGCCCGTGTAGGTATACTGCTGGCGCTTACGACTGGCTTGACTGTAGGAGGGCAACGAGTACAAGTAGAGCCGGGCCTCCTGCAGTAGTAAGTGGACTATTCCAGAGTAAGCGTCAACCCTATGCCCTTTGCATAAACTTGGTTTCGTCTCTTTACATAACTTTTGATCTCGGACCCATCTCGGAAATGTGCCGGTTCGGGGTGAGCCTTTGTGAACAACCAGATTAGCACTTTACCTGAGCAACACTTCGTAAAACTTGTATGTACCTAGGCACATGGACGAGCTTATCCGCGCTATTATCAATACCCATCTATTTCAGGTACGGGCGTTAGCTAAAACCAAACCTAAGTTGCTCAAGCAGCTGACGCCTACCGGGCAATCCCCACTGGAACTCGCGAAGGCCAAGGGCCATAAACGGATCGAAACAGCCATTGCCCGCGCGGTAGATGTGCACGCCTACTATAGTGCCACCGAGTTGCAACAACTCTTGGTCGACTACATCGCCGAGATGAGTGAGGAGTATTACGCCTCCGGGTGGAACGACTCCATCGAATGTGAACTGTGGGCATTGCTGGTAGGCGATGATTTGGAAGGAGACCTGCAGCGGAGGTGGACCCGTCACATTGACCCCGAGGAACTGGTCGATTTGCGGTTCCTCGTCGAGCACACGCAGAGTTGGGCGATGTGGAACGACAACCAGCAGAACGCCCCAGA
The DNA here is from genome assembly GCF_900187375.1 of Hymenobacter gelipurpurascens. Taxonomy (NCBI): domain Bacteria; kingdom Pseudomonadati; phylum Bacteroidota; class Cytophagia; order Cytophagales; family Hymenobacteraceae; genus Hymenobacter; species Hymenobacter gelipurpurascens. The sequence continues at coordinate 24,564 of NZ_FYEW01000004.1, forward strand.
TGCTAACAAAGTCTTGATTCTGGAGCTGCCGGACTGGCTGCCAATCTATACCACTTGGTTGGCTAAGCACCTGAACAAGCAGTCCTAGTATCAGCCGCCGATAAGGACTGATAAGCGAGTCTTATCGGACCTTATCCATCAAACTAAATGCCGCCCGTAGTAGCCGCAACTTGGGTGTAATAGTTGAAAGTTATCGCAACCTATCCCGAGCAGCTATTCTTTATCGGTGTTGATGCTTTGATTAGTATAAGTCTTAATTATGCTTTCTACTCCAATTATTTTGGTTAAACAAACCTTAACAGTGTTGAACCTGCAAACCACTAGACTGGCCCGGCAAGAAGGCAGGAGGCTGCATGATTCTTATCGCCACTGTAGTTGCACCAACGGGGTACCGCAGCTCACCTGAGTTGATGCTCTGCCAAGATCCCGCACCAACGCTTTGGTACAACTGCACTGGTTAGGATGAACGTGCTTGGGCGTCGCGCCATCCGCTGCATCAATCTTGTCAGCGGCCTCAATACTCCTTCTATAGGTTTTCGAGGGTGTCTTTGTATCCCCTGCCAATGGGAAGGGATACGCCATGCGCCTCTACGGTATCGGCGGAATAGGATTCGATTTTGCCCAGTGACACAATAAACGAGCGATGAATTCTTTTGAATGAATGCGAGGGCAGCAGGCTTTCGATTTCATGCGTGCTCATCTTGGCGACGTATTCGTTCTTGGTAGTCACCAGCTTGATGTACTCGCGTTGGCTTTCGACGTATACAATGTCCGCGAACAACACTTTTACTTTCTTTTTCTGCACGTTCAGAAACAGGCAATCCTTTTCCGGGAGTTTTTCACGGTGTGCATCGGCTTCCGGTTGCGGGAGCTTCACTTTATTGACGGCACTTAGAAACCGTTCGAACTCAAAGGGTTTTAAGAGGTAGTCCGTTACATTTAAATCAAATCCCTCCACAGCGTACTGATGGTATGCCGTGGTGATGATGACGGCCGGGGGATTTTGGAGCGTTTTCAAAAACGCCATGCCTTTCAGTTTCGGCAGGTGAATGTCTAAAAAAATAAGGTCGGTTTCATTTTCCCGTAAGTAGTCGGTCGCCAGAAGCGCATCTTTGAAGGCCTGCTGGAACTCCATAAAGGGCACCTGGGCGATGTAATCGACTAAAATCTTTACGGCCAGGGGCTCATCTTCCACGATGATGCATTTTATCTTAGACATGGCTGGCCAGGTTGATTTTTAACACGGCGGTAAAAGTGGCGGGGCCGGGTTGAATGGTGAGCTCATACTCCTGGTAGAGCAGCTCCAGTTGCCGCCTCAGGTTGGGGAGGCCGATGGTTTCTTTTTCGCTGGCGTTACCAACTGAGGCTTCGGCCGAGTTTCTTACCGAAAACATCAACTGCCGCTGCTCCACAGCCAGCTGGATGTCTACGAAGGGATTGTCCCGGGTTTCGGATACGCCGTGCTTAAACGCATTCTCGACCAAGGGAATCAGCAACAACGGCGGTAGGCGTTCCGGAATTTCGGGTAAGTGGTAGCTGAAGTTAACCTGCAGGGAATCGTCGTAGCGCAGTTTTTCAAGGGCAATGTAGTCGGCGATGATTTTCAGCTCGTTTTCAATCGGAATGTCCCCCGCGCCCGTTTCGTAGAGCATAAACCGCAATATTTTGGATAGCCGTAACAGCGACTCGGGGGCCAGGTCGCTCTTGTCCCGTGCCAAGGAATAAATGTTGTTTAAGGTGTTGAATAAGAAGTGGGGGTTCGTTTGCAACCGGAGGTAGTGCAGTTCGGCCTCCTGTTTTTCTATGCGCAGCTGCTGTGCGAATTGCTTCAATTGGATGAAGTCGTAATGGTGCTTGGCTAGGCCAAAAAACAGGATGGAAACCAACCCATGCGGAAAAATATAGGCGACTGCATGCTTGGTGGAGGTAAACGTTCGGAGCGCCGTGTAAAGGTGAAGCTCAATTCCCGCCTTTCTCCACAGGTATAAGCCAATCGAATAGAGGGCAATTTGACCCATTACAGCCAAAATGACCAGCAGAATAGGGAGCAGCACCGTTCTTCTTTTTCGCCGGGCAAATGGCAGGATCCGTTCGAAAAAAAGAAAGTTGATGACGACCAGGTAGAGGGCCAGCCAGATATTATTGATAAGGATGGGCACCACCGGCGCAGGGTACTGCGAGAAGTCGATAATCAGCCATAGAACTAAATAGGCCAGGCCTACCCATCCATAAAAGGCAACCCTCTTCCGGTCGATTGCCCCTTTCGACCGTTTGTCGCTGAAAGTGTTTGCGGCTACTCCTCCATTATTCATCGGAAATCCAGGTAACGGGATGCCTGGTTTTCAGGCTGGGGTCTTTGGTGGATACTAAACAGATTGGCTCAAGCAAGTTGCGCTTAAATAATCGGGTAGCGTGTGTTGAAGGGAAGGTGGTTTTTGCATCGTGTTGGCAAGACCTACTGTTCTCCGCTTGCCCTTGACTCATCCCTGCATGGGCCAAAGCGGCTCTCCGTCCGCTACCCAGCCCCCTTTACCTGGGCTTGGTCGCAGGCTTCCGCGCTTATTCGTCGGAGTAACTTATTGATGGTTTGCGTGGGTAACGCTTTCAGCCCGCCTTGACGCCTGCTCGGGCATTGCGGGAAAGCCGGTCTGGCTGGCGCGGCAGACAAAAATACAAGATGTAAGCGGCAAAAAGTCAGCTGCTTTCGGTCTTCTGTTGATGATAACCCGTCGTTCATAGACACCCGTGTGCAATGCCTGGGACAAGGCCTTAGCTTAGCTATACGCTCGTGAAATTCCCAACCAAGGCTACTGACTATGCAGTCCCTCAACGTACCCTCGTCAGCCAACCAGCGCGGGCTGAGTTCGTCTCGATTCCATGTGTTCCAGCGGGATTATGAACGCTACGAGGGAGTGCCCCGCCTCAACATCTACCGGTTGCGGCTACTCTTTACGCTGGTGTTTTTCTTTCTTACCTACGAGTCATGGGCGCATATTCTAACGCACCGGGGCCCCTGGGACAATGCCAATGCCGCCGCCTGGTTCATGTGGGGCTCCTACTCCGTCATCTCCGTTATCGGCATCCGGCGGCCGCTCAAGGTGCGGCCCATTGTCTTGTTTGAGGTAGTGTACAAAGTGGCCTGGCTATCGGTCGTGGCTTACCCGTTGTGGGTGAAGCAGGAGTTAATCGGTTCGCCGGCCGAAAGCATGACCCGGGTTTTTATCTGGGTGGTACTCCCCATCGTGGCCATGCCGTGGCGGTATTTTTTGAGGACCCATGTATGGGGTGCGCCGGCCGTACGTCCCTAGTACTGGGAAGTGCTGGCCACGACAGCCAAATCAAATAACCTACGAACCAACATTCCCTTTCCCTTATGGTAACTGTAACTCCTTCTCAAGCAGCTCCCAACAAGAGCTCAAAGCCTACCATGTCCGCTAATGCAGCAGCTCATACCAAACGGTTCTTTCAGGTTGCCCCCTTGCTGGGCCTCTCTCGCTTTCGAATCATGGTCCTGCGCTTCTTTTACGCCGTGATAATCCTGCTGTTGGGCGTTCAGGTCTGGACCGAAATAGTGACCCATCCCGTAGCGTGGCAGCCATTGCCGGCAGTAGCCTTCAGTTTTTGGGGGGCGTTATCGGCGCTGGCGATTTTAGGGCTGGTAAATCCCCTGAAAATGATTCCCCTGCTGTTGATACAGTTCGGTTACAAGCTGATTTGGCTGCTGATGGTGGCCTATCCCTTATGGGCGGCAAACCAGTTAGTACTGTCGCAAGCCCAGGGGCTTACCAAGGCCAACCTACTGGGAGTCGTATTAGACCTGCTCGTCATACCCTGGGGGTATGTCTTTAAACAGTACATTTTACTCTCGCACCCGGAGCAAGGCGCCCTGAACCTGTCCCAATAGGCTGTTTACTAGGGGCCAATAGTAATTGCACCCCTTCACGGGTTCTGTTGCGCTGTGAGCGCAGCTAGCGCCACTATTGCTGTGTCCGCACCTTGGCTCCTCCCTTTGGGCCCGAGAAGCTGAGCGGGCCTTACCGCAGTAGCCGCGGCGCAACACGTTGCCTTTCTCAGCAAGGGAGTGATACTGTTTCCCTGTCAAGCGGCCGGAGCCAAGCAGCTCCGCTCCCAATTCGCCAAGCCTTTGGGCTTACGACCTAACTCGATTCCCCAACCTGCGCTTAATTCCATTGCCATGCATCCCACTAATCTGCTGGACCCCAAAGTACAGAGCGCTTACCCATCCACCCCTACGGCTTTTGCCGTTGGACGGAAAGTCGGCATTTTGCTATTGTTACAATTAGCGGCCGCGCTCACATTGCCCTTTATCTTGACGAAGCCGCTAACGGTGGGCACGCCGGCTTTCCTGACAGAAGTGGCCGCGCATTCTTTGCAGATTCGCGGGGCAGTTCTGCTCTCGTTCATTGGCTCCGCGTTGACCGTTTATCTGGGGGTTACGACTTTTCCCCTATTCCGGCGCTACAGTCCATCGGCGGCGCTCCTATTCATCATCGTTTGCGGGGTGAGCTGCACCTTGGATATCGTGCAGGCCGGTACTGTAATGTCGATGCTGGCCATTAGCAACAAGTTCATGGAAGCCGGGGCCGCTGACTCCGAGCTGTATCAGGTGGTGGGGGCCGCCGTGGCATCTGCCAGGCGCTCGGCCCATGCCACGCAGTTGCTAGCCATCAGTGCTTGGATGTTTATTTTCTATTGTTCGTTGTTACGCTTTCACCTGGTGCCGCGGGTGTTAGCTGCAATTGGGGTTATCGGCGTCAGTCTGCAGTTCACGGGGGTAACCTTGATGATGTTCCTTGGATATCCTGCCATCGGCCCGATGGCTATGCCGTTGCTTCCGATTCAAATTCTTGTTTCTATATGGTTAGTTGTAAAGGGAGTACCTGATACATCACCTGGGTTAGCACCCGTATCGAAAATTAAATACGCGATATCGAGCTGATAATCATCGGTTTACATCTATTGTCTTCTACAGCTTAAGCAAAATAAGGAAGGATTATAAACCCTAAAGTTGGCAAATAGGTGCTCGATATGTTCCCTTGTGAAGTGATTGAGCCACGGTAACGGAGACGTTAAAACATGTTCTTTTTTAATGTCTGCTCCTGTATGCTTGATCCTAATGAGGCCCAAAAGAAAGTAAACATTAAGAAAAGTGCATTTTCAATGTCTGATTTAGTTATGTGAGTTTCTAATGAGGTCTAAATAAGAGTAGACATTAAATGAGATGCTTTTTTAATGTCTGATAATGATCAGTAGTTTGTGCTGCCAATAGGCCAAGTGACTTACCTGCAAACGTTAGATGAGCTATCCGATTAACCCAGACCGGAATACACCCTGGAATGCGCTGCCGGACGGCAGTTGCAGCGGCAGCTTACGCTACCCTCTCGAGTTTGTACCCCGGGCAAAGCCCTTTTTTTGACCTAATCTTAGCAGGAGTAGGGGATGTGGCCAATGCAGGACATGCTTTTGGCTTAACGGTTGCTACGGCCATTCTTGCTGACCGAGCGCTTGACCCCGATGCCACCAGCGCTGGGTATGTTCCCTCGCTAGCGCGTAGTGGCCATCGACCTGATCCGGACAACCCCGGCCAGGGGTATCATGGCGCGCACTATGGGGCGCGATCCAAAGGGTTTGGCATCACCGCGCGTCATGAGCTCGCGCCTCCCTTCCTCGATAATCCCGCGTATGTAAAGGCTTTACGCGAGGTTCGAGGGCAGGGTATTATGCCCGAACTGATGGGAACGCTCCCCAACACGATTCCCGGTAGGACTGTGGATCAAACCTTAATCGGCCTCTTTTGGGCCTATGACGGCGTGGCTGAACTCGGGACGCCCCCGCGTCTCTATAATCAGATCATCCGTCAGGTCGCCATGACTCGTAGCCCTGGCAACCCGGCGGTGCCGAATACATTTGCCGAGAACGCCCATCTCTTCGCGTTCGTGAACGTGGCCATGGCCGATGCGGGGATTCTCGCCTGGGATCAGAAGTTTATCTATAATTTTTGGCGGCCGGTGGTCGGGATTCGCGAACACGACCGGTCCATGGGGCCCGGTGCCACCGAAGCCAACAACAATGTCTCGGATGACTGTGACAGCCAGTGGCTACCCTTGGGAGGGCCGAGGACGAACCGGCTGGGCAAGAACTTTACCCCGCCCTTTCCCGCCTATCCGTCCGGGCATGCCACCTTCGGGGCGGCGGCCTTTCACATCACCCGCCTATTCTATGGGCAAGGAGGAAGATTACAGACGAATACCCTCGTAGCGGACACGTTATTTCAAGGGCTCGAGTTTACGTCCGATGAGTTAAACGGGGTCAGCACGGACAATAAGGGTACCGTGCGACCACGCCACCGGCGTGATTTTGCCGATGGATTATGGCAGATGATTGAAGAAAACGGGCGCAGCCGGGTGTACTTGGGCGTGCACTGGGTGTTCGATGCCTTCGCCGTTAAAAACAATAATCGCCCTGATTTTACGAAGAAAATCGGGGGTAAGTACATTGGGGGCGTACCCTTGGGACTACAAATTGCAGAAGATATTTTCGACTTTGGGGCGGGGCAAGCCCCCCAAAAATCCCTGGTGCCCCCGCGGCCCTAATGCCGGACAAATCCTAGCCCCCTTCTAGGCTGCTACCCATGACCGCACCGGCGATTGCCCTATGGTAGCTGGACCGAGTGGCACGGAGCCTCTCTATCCTAGACTGGCTGCATAGCGTAGATCGATGGCGCCGCCTGTAGGGGGCATAAGGGCGAGGCCCGCAATGCGGTGATCCAGGCTATATTCTTTCTCCGGCCGGGTAAAATTTGGGACTGGGATCGGGGCCGTGAACCGGAACGAGACCAAGCAGGGGCCCGAATCTGCTCACGGTCACCCCCGTGCGCTGGAATTTGGTCTTTAACCCTACCACGAGCAAGTTCCATCCCCAATGGCCCCTCTCTAAAAGTTAACGGGCGATACTCTTCGATTCCTGAGGGGCCAAACAGGTAAAGCGTACTGGCTACGCCTCGCTTACTTGCTCACGCTTTGCACCTCGTAAAAGGCCCGTTGCGCGACGTATCCAGGGCTGCTAATTCGATAAAAGGCTAGAAACTCAGCCGCTGCAGCTAGCAGGCGGGCTCGAGGCCGACGGGCTGGTGGTCGGTGGCAATTGGTCAGACACTGTCTGACCAATTGCCGAGAGAAAGGCCAGCTACTTGTAGGGCACTGGCCTGCTCGAGCAGCATGCGTTCGTACTGGCCAGGTATTGAGGAAGTGTCCTGCGAAAGGCGACCGTTACCAACCGTTTCCGGCCGTGCTCGGTCTCTTACAAGTCGGCTTTCGAGGCCCTGGGTGCGGGCAGCTGGGAAGGAAAGGAAGGCTTCAGCGCTTAAATTTCCACCCTTACCAAGCCAGTTACAAACTCCATATACGCCTTTTTCCTCCTAAGAATGCCGTTTGTACAAGAAAACCCCGCCCGGTTGGCTCCAGAGATATATCCATCCTGCCGGGCAATGCTTCCTGGCTTTCCCTGAAGGAGCAACCGGCCCGGTGCAGAAGGGTCCTCTGGGCGAGGGGGCCGCCGTGGAGGGCCAAGAAAGGCCTGGTGGCAACTACCTCCGGCACAAGCGATGGTATTTGCCGGTATATTAGGAGTATGCCCGTCCCGAAAGTCCCCAAACTACGCCGCTCTCTCCTACAAGCGCCGCCCGATAACCAGGTACTGCTGGAAGCCGTCTTCGACAACTCGCCGCTGGCCTTGCACGTGATGCGCAGCATCCGCGACGCGGCGGGCACGATTGTGGACTTTGAGGTTGTGCAGGCCAACGCGGAGGCCGAACGGCAGGTCGGCTACTCGGTCCTCGGCCTGCGCATGCGCCAGCAGTGGCCCACCACGCTGACCGTGGGTCTATTCGCCGGCGTGGTGCAGACCGTGGAAACCCGCCAGCCCCTGGACCTCGAGCAGTATTACGAGGGGGAAGGGGTGCAGGCCTGGTACCGGTGGACGGCCGTACCCCTGAACGACGGGGCCGTGGTGAGCGTGGAAAACATCTCGCCGCGCAAGCAGGCGGAAGCTGAGCTGTTGGCTTTACAGCTCGGCCAGCAGCGCCAGCTGGCCAACGCGGTGCTGGAGGCCCAGGAAGCCGAGCGTCAGCGCATGGCCGAAGGCTTGCACAATGGCATCTGCCAGCTGCTCTACGCCGCCAAGCTGCACTTGGAGCAGATGTCCCAGAAGACATTGGAGCCAGTTTTCGCGGAAAGTCAACGCAAGGCCGTTCACCTACTGAGCACTGCCCTGACCCAAACGCGAGAGCTCTCTCACCAGCTCGTCCCCCTGGTACTGCTCGACTTTGGCTTGGCTGAGGCCGTACGCCGGCTCTGCTTGGAGAGTTGTACTGCCAACTTGAAACTACAGGCCATTGTAGCTCCCGCGTTGGACGTGCCGATTGAGCTGGCTCTACCGCTGTACCGCATGATGCAGGAGTTGGTCGCAAACATTATCCGGCATGCGGCGGCTACGCAGGGGCAGATTTTGATTACCACCCAGGGCTCCTGGCTGGAGCTGCGGGTGCGGGACAATGGGCAGGGATTTGACCCGGCCGTGGCCCCCCGGGGGTTGGGCGTGCGCAGCGTGCAGGACCGGGTGAAGCTGCTGGGAGGGCAGTTTGTGCTCAGCTCTTCCCCAGGCGATGGCACCTGGGTCACGATTCGAGTGCCGCATTCGGCCTTAACCAACTGAGATAGCCTAGGCTTGACGGAGAGAAGAAGGACCTGCATTTCTTACGTTATGGCCAGCAAATCCAGCGGAACATGGCTTGGTACCTGGCCAGGGTGAGCCGAAGCCCGCAACCAGTCTCCGCGGTGAGCCTGCAGTTGGGGAGCCCCAGATACACAGCCTTCAAGTACTTTATCGGGTGCGATGCTGGTGGCCCTATGCATCTAAAACCTTCCCGAACGACTGATGCTCTTTAACAGCTGGTTCTGCAGCAGTTGGTCCCGGTATGCCCCTTCCACGGCCTGTCGCGCGGGTCCAGGCCGGCCCGCTTCGTGGATGAGGCGGTCAGCTTCCTGGCGCAGCTGCAGGGCTTTAACCATGTTTTCATTGGCCTGACCCATGGCCCGCAGGCGCTCTGCCTCGGTCATGGAATACCGGCCCGGGTTTTTCAGCGTGGCCATCAGCTCCACGCTTTGCGCCGTCATCTCGTCGGCAATCTTTTGGTAGTTGAAGGCTGTTTCAACATTCTTTTTCTTGAGCACCTCCTCGTAGGCATAAGCTGACGCAAAAGCTTCCTGCCGCATGTTCTTGTAGTCGCGGTAGGTGAAGGTCTGGGCCCCATTGCGGCCAATATCCAGCCCGGAGAAAGCCTGGTACACCGTTTCCACATCCTGCTCCGTGCGGCCCTGCAGAGCCTGGCGCAACCGCCGGGCCTTATTTACCGGGGGCATGTAGTCCGGCTGCGAGGTGGTGTTCATGGCCAGGGCCCGGCTGAACAGCTCCAGGGGGTTAGCGTAGCGCAAATCCTTCACCGATTCCACTTTGCGTAGGTCCGCCTGAATCTGGCGCTGCAGCAGGAGGGTTTGGCCAGTGATGTTCTTGACTTCGCCCGTGATGTCACGCGTCACGCCGGCAATCTGGCGAGCGTCTTTGATAACCTGGTAGTTCTGAATAGTCTCGCCCCACTGCTTGAGCTGCTTGGCAAACTGGCCGATGTGCACGCCCATGTGCACCGGGTCGTTAACGACCATCTGGGCCGACGTGAAAAATGGCACCGTGCTCGCCGAGGCCACCAGCAGAGTAAATTGAACAATTTTTTTCATAATCAGAAAAATAAGAAATTGAAATACTTATTTCTTAGAAAATAAATTATTGAGCTCCTGCCCTGGCATCCGTCGCGCCGGTAGTCAGGAGCACGGGGTACCCGTCGGGCAGGCGCACGTCGCGCAGCTTCTGGCGCGGCGTAGCGGCCCGGCCCACCATGGCCGCCACCACCCGGCCACCCACCCCCACCACGGAGTTGGCCGCCGAAGCCGAGCGGTCAATGGCCAGGCCCACTTCCTGCGCCCCAAGGGCGCGGGCATCGTTGAGGGGATTATCGGCGGCCGGCAGCGGCTGGCGCTTCTGCGGGTCAATCATCAGGCCGGGCAGGTAGTGGTAGTCGTAGATGTCGGCGGCCACCCGGGTGGGGCCCAGGCGATTGATGCGGATGGCCACGTGGTTGGTTTCGACGCTGGCCACGCCGGCGAACACCAGGTTTTTGGGAAAGGTCTGCCCGCTGATCACGGCGTCCTCGACCAGGCGCAGCAGCACGACGGAACCCGTGCGAACCTTCTGCTCGCCGTTGACTACCGCCTTGTAGAATATATCGGGCAGCAGCGGTGCCTGCTCATTATCGGCGGCATATCGGTAGGAGCCCGCCTTAACAGTGCCAAAGGCATCGAATGCCATCGCACCATTGCTGCTTAGCGCAGCGGCACCGCCGGAGCGCACCGCCGCCCGCCGGTCGAAATAGCGGCGCCCCGTCATCTGCTCGTACGAGGTGCGCGAGGCCGGGGAAGCCGCGTCGAGCATGTCCAGCACGTCGTCGTTTTGCTCGTAGGGCACTCCATCGGGCGCCGTGCGCGGCCGGGCCTCGGCCCGTAAATGCCCGCGCGGGTCAGCGCCGTAACCATCTCTGCGGCCCCCGGTTTGCCCCACCGGGATGCGCACGGCCCGGTAGGCGCCCGTCTGCGCATCCACCGCCGTCACCTCCGTGGAGTCGGGTGGCGGCAGGGCCGCGCGGTTTGCGGCTGCCCGGGCCTGCCGCTCCGCTGCGGCCAGTGCCGTGCGCCGGCGCAGCGCCGCCTGACCCACCGTGTCGACCGCCATCCCGCCAGCCAGTTGGTCGGGCGAGGGAACGGAGCCCGGTAGCTGCGCCCCGGCTTGCCGCGCGGCCGCCTGCTTTTGCTCCAGCACGTCCGTAGGGGCCGGGGCTGCTTCGGGCGCGGCCGGCGCAATGGTAGGCTCCAGATTTTGGGAAGAGGCCGCCACGGGGCTGACCTGCTGCGCTACTTCCTGAGAAAGGGAGCGGGCGTAAAAAAACAGGGTCACCGCCGTCAGCAGGCCGATGCCCACGAGCAGGGGCAACCAGTGCCGGCGGGCCAGCTCTCCTATCGAAGATCGAGGCGAAGTGGAAGTAGTGGGTACAGGAGCCGAACCGGAAGCGGGCTGTGGTTCAGAAGTGGAGTTGTCGCCGGCAGGAAACACCGGCCGCATGTTGTGCTCGGACATGGTGGGGAGAGTGTTAAATGGCATCTGCCGTGTTGATGACTTTGCTTGGCACTTTCAGCACCAGCACCCGGGCCCCGAACTTCTCGCGCAGGGTGATTTCCAGGTGGCCCCGGTCAGTGGCCGCGTACAGGGGCACGGCGTAGAGCAGGTAGCCCGTGGCCCGGGCCGGGATGGTTTGACTTTCGGCCCCGCCAGCAGGCGCCAGGGAACGCCGGGCTTCGTTCTTCTTCTTGCCCAGGAACTTCTTGCGCGAGTTTTCCACCAGCTCGAAGTCGGTGAAATCCACGGCGTAGTCGATGGTGGTGGTATTGCGCAGCTTCAGGCGCAGGTAGGTAAAGTCTTTGTCGTTGCGCACGTTGGCCAGCGAGAGCACGAGGTCGTTATCGGCCGTGCGCAGCCCGCTGGTATCAGTGTGCTTGGCGGTAGCCAGCTTGGCCAGGCGCGCCTCGGCGAGCTCCCGCTTTTCGTGGCCCTGGTCCAGGGCCAGCGCGTCATTCACCCCGGCCCCGTTGCGGGCCTTGCCGCCGGCGCTGACACCGAGCTTTCCGCCATCCTGAAAGTCGTAGAGCTGCAGGACCGGCCGGCCGGTGTACACCAGGTGCCCCATCCAATAGCGTGAGCCGTAGCGCACCAAAATGGGCGTGGGCGGCGGATTGCGGCGCCTGGCCCGCACGAACACGGCGTTGCTTTCAATCTTGACCAGGTAGTGCGGGGCCTGCTCGGTCACGTCGTGGGCAATAATGGACACGCCCACGATGTCGCCGTTTTCCCGGTGGGGCTCGTAGCTGAAATCGTAGTACCGCTCGTGGGGAGCGGAGCCATCGGGCGGGGTAGTGACGAAGGGCACGGCCGTGCCGAAGTAGGGCTGGCCGGTGGTGTACACGCGGTCGAGTTCCGGCATAAGGCCGGCGGCCACGATTTCCGGCATAGCCTCGGCATAGAGCCGCCCGATGAGGAAACGGTTTGGAAACAGGCTCTGAAAAGCAGGGTTGCGGTAGTGGAAAAGGTGCTCGGGTCCGCGCAGCAGGGCCACCACCACGGGGGCCTGCTCGAACACTTGGTACAACTCCTCGCGTTCCAGGGCGCGGCGTTCAGCTGCGGCCAGCCGTTCGGCCTGCAGAGCCTCCCGCTCGCGGCGGGCCCGCACCTGCTCGCTCACGTCATGGGCGTAGGTGACGAAGCCGTCGATGCGGCCCTGCTCGTCGTAGCGGGCCAGGTAGGTTAGGTCAAAGTAAATGTCCTCGACGGGGCCGCCGGCGGTGCGGGACAGCGGCACCAGCACCTCGGTGGCCTGGAATGGCTCGCCCGTGTCGTATACGCGGCGCAGGATGCCCACCAGGGGCTGGCCGTGCAGCTCGGGCAGGGCTTCGAGCAGGGGCTTACCCAGCAGCTCGCGACCGGGGAACATGGACTGGTAGTCGGGATTCACGAATTCATACACCCACTCGGGGCCATCGAAGATACAGATGGCGGCGGGCACGCGCAGAAACAGCTGCTCCCACTGCTGGCGCTGGCGCTCGGCCTCGCGGGTGCGCTCCTGCACCCGGGTTTCCAGCTCCTGGTTGAGCTGTTCAAGCTGCCGGCGGGCCCGCACCTGCTCCGTCACGTCGGTGGAAAAGTCGAGCAGTCCGTCGATGCAGCCCTGCCCGTCGCGCAGGGCGTGAAAGGAGAGGTTGAGGTAGACCTGCTGGGGGTGGCCCGTACCAGCGAAATCCACCCACGCTTCGACTTCTGGATTCGCAAAGGACTCCCCGGTCTGGTACACGCGGTCCATGAGCGCGAAAATACCCTGCTTGGCCACTCCCGGCAGGACCTCACGAATGGAACGACCTAGCAAGGGCTGGGTGGCAAAGTATTGCTGGTAGCGGGGGTTGACGAACTGGTAAACGTGGTCGGGCCCGTGGTAGGTGGCAATCTGGGCGGGCAGGTGCTGGAGCGCGTCGTAGAAGCGCTGGCGCTGGGCATAGGCGTCAGCGCGGGCCACTTGTTCTGCGGCCTGGCTCTCGCGCAGCTGCCGCTCGGCCAGGCGGCTGGCAGTGATATCTTGCACGGACTGGATAATGAACTGCACCTCTCCCGCCGCGTTGAGCACGGGCGTGTGGCGGGGCTTCCAATGGCGCTCCACGAAGTGGCCGGGTCGCGCGCGGTCGGGCACATCATAGTGCTGCGGGTCCATGTCGTGCGGCTGCTTGGTGGCCATGACCTGCTCCAGGGAGGCACGCACGTTGGCCACGCCGTTGGCCTCAGGAGCGTCGGGGTTATCCGGAAAGGCATCAAAAATGTGTTGCCCGACGATAATATCCCGCTCGGTGAGGGTTGCGACCAGGTAATCCTCGCTGGCGCCCACGATTATCCACTCGGGCGAGAGCAGCAGGGTAGCGCCGGGCTGGGCGTTGAAGACAGGCAGTAAGTCGAGCAGTGGCGGGGCCGTAGGCATTAAGCAGTTATGGGGGTCGGAAATGGTATTACGTAGGCTGGGCCTCTGTAACTGAATGACGGGCAAAAGAAACGAGCGGACCAGCTGGTTCGCCCGGATTACTAGTTGAATCACCATAAGCCCAGGCGTTTAACATCGCTTCACGAATTGTCAGTATCACTAGGCCTGTGCATGATGCACGAGCCAGCAGTTTTCGACAAAGGTGTTGGGGCAGTGGGAACAAATGTTTTAGAGAAACAAAATAATCCCCTTTTTGTATATTTTCGTTGTCTTTTAAGCAACAAAAACGGTTGTTTTGCGTTTAATAAGCAAGGAAACGTTTTATAAACAGTCACTTAGCCTCCACTTAGCGATGAAAAAGCAAACCAGCATCGCCGCCCAACCGACCGCCCCGACGTGTATCAGCTTGTTACCAACCGCGTAATTGCGGCTTTTGAAGCGGGGCAACCCGTAGGCGCCAGCCCTGGCATGCTATACCGGCATCAATGCCTTTTTGCTGCACCTGGTAGGCGGCAGGCCGTTCTTTCTCACGTTCCGGCAGGCCAAGGAGCTGGGCGGCAACATTCGCAAAGGGGCCAAAGGCATGCCCGTGATTTACTACACCGTCACCACCCGCACCGACAAGCAACCGGGTGAGGAAGAGAAAACGTCCTTTATCAAGTACTACAACGTCTTTTCGGTGGATGACGGCAAAGGTGTGAACATTGTCCTACCTACGCAGTCCCAAGACCGGAACCACGAGCCCCTAGCCGCCGAAGACCTGGTAGCAAACTGGACTACCTGCCCCCGCATCGAGCACGGTGCCCCTGACCAACCCCACCCACCGCAAGCCCCGCAGCCATGGAGTTAAACAACGAGCCCGAAGGCGCCCCCGCCACCGTACTACCCGTTGATGCCGGGGCCGTGCTGACCCAGCCGGCTCTGCCCACCTTGCCTGTTGTTGCCTTGGGGCAGGAAACGCTGCCCATGCTCGCGGCTGTGGTGGTTTCCACGCAGCGCATCGAGCTGATGCGACTCATGGAGCACCCCGCCTTCACCGACGAGCAGCGCTGCACCGCTACGGCCCGAATTCTGGCCGAGGCCGACCCCACCCGGCTGGGCCGCTGGCTGACCAACATCATGCGGCATATCACGCAGTGGGAGGAGCATACCTTGGCCGAAGCAGCACGGCATAACCCCCACTTTACGGCCTTGGAGCAAGCGCCGGAATAACCCCCCTCCCCCTTACCCCGCCCAGTATCGGGCGGGGCCGGGAGCGGTGGGGTACCGTCCCGCTGCCTTTGACTTATTGTTTTGATTTCCTGCTGCCTATGCTCTCCCCTCCCCCACTGCCCCCGGATGACGCCGCCATGACGCCGCGCCGCTTTACCGACTTGCTGCGCCATGGCCGCTTCACCTTCACCGAGCGCGAGCTGATGGAGCACCTGCGCATGACTTACCGCACCATCAAGCTGCGCGAGGCCGACCCCTCTACCCTCACCATTGCCGAGCTGCTGCGCGTGGCCGACTTGCTCGACGAACCCGTGCAGGATATTATCGCCGTGGTCCTGGCCGAAGTGCAAGGTGCCCCTCAACCACCCGCGAAAGGAGCTCCGGTCGGGTAAACGATGACAAGTTTTCACCTGTAAGAACTTGACATTGTTTCGTGCTTTTACCCAGCCACTTCCCGCGTTATCCATGTCCGAGTCGATTACGCAGCGCGTCCGTCAGCAGGTGCTGCTTTTCCGCCGGGCGAGCGGCTGACCTATGCCGACCTAATGATTGAGCCGGCGCAGTTCGGCGCCGCCCACCGCGCGCTGCTGCGGTGCAGCAGTCCCGGGCCGCAATTGCGGCCCGGTTGCAGGAACCCTGAGCTATGGCGGCCGGCCTAACAGGTAAATCATCCCAGGGGAACCGCCCGGCCTACCCGTTTACCCTCGGCCCAGCCGAATGCGAAAGGTGGCCCCCTCCCCTTCCTGGCTGTCTACCTCGATGCCGCCGCCGCTGGCCTGCACGATGCGGTTGACCAGGTATAAGCCCACCCCGGAGCCGGTCGTGTGGTGGTGAAACCGGCGGAAAAGGTGAAACAGCTCCGGGCCGTAGCGGGCCGCGTCAAACCCCAGGCCGTTGTCTTTGACTACCAGCACGGGCTGGTCGGCGTCGGCCCACACGGAAACATGGATGCGCGCTGGCCGCGCCGGGTCGGCGTACTTGAGGGCGTTGCTGAGCAGATTGAGCAGGATGGTGCGCAGGTTGGCCCGGGCAAAGGCCACGGTGGGCCACGCCGCGAAGTCTACCGTGATGCGAGCCCGGGCCGCCCGCACCTGGGGTTCGAGGGTGTTCACCACTTCTTCCGTCAAATCGGCCAGCGACACCTCTTCCGCCGAAGCCTTGCCGGCCGTCTGCTGGGCCTCGCCCAGGGTGGCCAGATCATCAATGGTGCGGCCCAGCTGCTGCAGCGCCTCCTGCACCAGGGGCACGAGCAGCTCTTCCTCGGCGGGGTCGGCAAACGTGCTGCTGCGGCGCATCTCTGTAAAGAGGCCCACGAGGTTGTTAACGGGCTGCTTAAGGTCGTGGGAGGCCGCGTACACGAAGTTGTCGAGGTCCTGGTTGGTGCGGGTCAGGCGCTGGTTGGTTTGCTTCAGCTCGGTAATGTCAATGGCCGAGCCCACGTAGCCGTAGAGGTCGCCGTTGGGGTAGAAGCTGGGCGCGCCCTGGGCCAGCAGCCAGCGGTACTGCCCGTCGTGGCGGCGCAGGCGGTGCTCCAGGATGTATTGCGAACGGGTGCGGATAGCCGTTTCCAGCGTGGTCTGAGCCAGTTCAAGCTCGTCCGCCGGCAGAAAAGCCGCCCAGCCCGTCGCCACGTACTGCTCCAGGCTTACGCCCACAAAGTCCAGAAAGGCCTGGTTGGCGTACCGCATGGTCGAATCCGGGTTCACGGCCCAGACCTGATTGGGCGCCGCGTCGGCCATGATGCGGAAGCGGGATTCGCTTTCCTGCAGTTCGAGGGTGCGGCTCTGCACCCGGCTTTCTAGCTCCTGGTTGAGCTGCACCAACTGCTGCCGGGCCTCTACCTGCTCCGTGACGTCGTAGGCAAAATTGAGCACGCCATCCACGTGCCCGTTGGCGTCGCGCAGGGCTTGAAAAAACACGTTGAAGTAGCGGCACTGGGGCTGCCCGGTGCCGGCGAAGTCTACCCAGGTTTCTAATTCTGTGCCGTAGAAGGGCTCGCCCGTCCGATACACCTGGTTGAGTTGTTCCAGATGGGGCTGACCCACCAGTTCCGGCAGGGCCTCGCGGATGGGTAGCCCTTGGATGGCCCGGGCGGGAAAGAGCTGCTGGAAGCCGGGGCTCACGAGGGCAAATGTCAGCTCCGGCCCGGAAAGGGTAGCCATCTTGGCGGGCAGCTCCATTAGGATGTGATGAAGGCGCTGGCGCTGCGCTTCGGCTTCGGTGCGGGCGGCTTGCTCCCGGGTCTGGGCCTCCCGCAGGGCCACTTCCACGGGCGAGCGGGGCTGGTCAGCAGTGTCGGTAAAACTCACCAGCAGGCCGTCGCCGGAGCGGCGGGCCGCGAGGCGATAGTAGTTGTCGTAGCCGTCGGCCTGGTAGTTGATGTTATACTCGCGGGACTCCCCACTCACGAAAGCGTCCACGTGGAAGTCGAACGTGCCGTGCGCGATGCTGTGGGGCCATTGCTCGTTGTGGGTCCGGGTGGGCACCTCCGGCATGCGCATCATCCGCTGGGCCGTGGGGTTGAGGTACTCGAAAGTAAAATCCACAATCTGCCCCGAGCCGGCCGGGTCGTAGAGGGGGGTGTAGTAGATGACCCCAGTCATCGACACGGCGAGTAAGTCGCCTAGCAGCTGGTCGGCCGGCAAAGAGCGGAGGGGAAGTGGAACCGGCGTCACGGGCATACAGGCAGGCAAAGGGATTCTGGGCAGTGATAGGGAAGAACAGGCTGCGCCAGCGCAGCCCCACGCCCAAACTATGACTTGGCGGAGCTTGAGGAATGGGCCGCAATTGCCCTCTCCACGGCCCCTCCCCTACTTGCCTTTGGCCGGCGGGCCGTGCTGCAGGTAGTAGTTGACCGCTTCGTCGACCAGCTCTTTCAGATACACCCGGCGGCTGTGGTACATCAGCTCCTCGTGGATGTAGGCCAATGCGGCCCGCTGCGTCTCCCCTTCCAGGCGAATCAGCGACGGCTGCAGCCCGGAAGGGGCCGCTTCGACGGCTGGTGATTCGGCTTTGGGGGGGCGACCCCTGCCCCGCTTTACTGCCTGCGTTGCAGCGGCAACCGGCTTAGGTGTTGCTACTGCTGCTGCCACAGGTGCCGGCGCTGGAGCCGCGGCCTCTACCACTGGCGGAGCTACTGGCGCTGGTTCGGGTGAGGGTACGGGCGCAGGCTCAGGCTCAGGAGCTGGTGCCGCCGCCGGGGCAGCTGCGGGCTCTGCAGCTGGGAGCGCCGCCGGCATGTGGCCCGGCTGCCCGCGCAGCATGGACATCTTCTCGTCCGTGGAGATTTTCAGGCGTTGAATCTTGGCCATTACGATACGAGTTCAGCGGTGAGCCCGGCGCGGGCAATCAGTTCGTCGCACAGGGCCCGTACTTCGGCTTCCACCGAGGCATCGGCCCCCACGGCCCGGCGATAGGCCGGATTTAGGTAGCTGTATCGGGTAGACAGGCGCTTGTAGCAGCCCAGCTGGCGCAGCGAGGCCTGCAGGCGCGGCAGCCCCAGGGCATCGGTGAATTCGTCCATGTCCTTTTCCTCCTTCAGGTTGGTGCGGTGCGAGTGCACGCCGAAGAACTGGAAGTCCAGCCCCTGCTCCCGCGAGAGCCGGGAAATCTCCTGCAGCAGCTGCATAAAGGAAATCGTGGCCAGCCGTTCGGCATCCGAGGCCCCTACTGGTACGAGCACCACGTTGGCGCCGCTGAGCACGTCAATCATAGCCGTGTCATCCGAGCGGCCCGGCACGTCAATAAACACCACGTCGTAATCGTCGCTGATTTCGTCCAGCCGATCATACACCTGGCCCATGCCCACCGATTCCAGCGCATAGGGAAAGGCCGGCTCGGTTAGCGTACCAGCTGCGCGCTCCAGCTCGACGCTCGGCTGATCGTTGGTGAGGCGCACACCCGCCAGCGTCTGCTGGGAGTCCGCGTCGACCACCAGCACGCGGTAGCCGTAGTCGGCGGCCAGCGCACCCGCCAGCACAGTGATGAGGGTACTCTTACCAATGCCACCCTTCTGGTTGGCAACGCAAATGATTTTCATAAGGCAGGGGGAACTAATGAGGAAAGCCACCGGAGAAGCAGTTTGCAAAATAAGCAACTTATTTCCCGGTTTTCAAATCTACTTGTAAACTTGTTTTTTTATTTCCTGGAAAATAAAACAAGTAAAATATTAAGAAACTAAAATCTTTATTTTCCATTTGCTCTATTTCTTAAAAATACGAGCAAGCATAATACTTATTTCCCAATTTTCTTATTTCTTAAAAAAGTGAGCAAATACAATACTTATTTTCCAATTTATTTATTTCTTAAAAAATAAGAATAAGAATTTCTTGATAAATCAAGAAGCAAATTCCTCAGTAAACATTATGCAAAAGTTCTCAAGAAACTTATTTCCTATAATCCTAAGAAACAAAGCGCAATACGAGTCGTAAAGCGACCAAGATTTGAAGTTGCTTTTAGAGTTTACTTGTTTCCTGAGAAATAAATAAATCGACTGATGGGCTCCATTAGCCTTGCTAACCCCGTCCAGATAGCCTTTTCAATGACTTCACCGCGTGATTCCGCCGGCGTGTCATTAAACGGGAACGACTGTAAGCACGTCGCATGGATAGGTTGGTAGCTGGAAGCTGCTTAGCCAGCAAGACTACCGGTAGTGAGCAGCCGGCCTAATGGTAGTTAGCTAGCCTGATGGTACTTAGCTAGCCTGATGGTACTTAGCAAGAAGACCAGTATTTATCCGCGCTAACGCGCAGATTAAATGCTGGTTAAATATCAACAGAGTTGATATTGCTTAATCCGGTAAGCTAAAATATTGATTGTCAATCTCTAAAAATTAAAGTTACTGGTATGCACAACCAACCACAGAACACCCTGCCGCAGCCCAGAAATAGCTCCGCCGTCAAGCACCTTACCGTGAGTGGCCCGGCCCACCGCCTGGTGGGGGCAGAGGCGTCGCGGTTGGGCATTACCCGCACCGAGTACGCTGATGCGGCCATTCGCTACTTCGCGGAGCGAGGCCTGAACCCGGTGGAATCGCAGGCCCGGGAAGGCCAGCTCATCATGGCCGAGGTGAAGCGACTGGGCGACCGGGTATTCTCTTACCTGCAGGAGCAGGAGCGGGGGCTACTGCTGGAAATGCTGCGCTTTCAGCTGCGGCAGCAGGCAGTGCAGGAACAAACGCTACGCGTGGTAGAGAATTTACTGGCCCCGGAAGGAGGCGAGGCGTTGCATAAAATACAGCAGAAAAACCAGGCACGCATCGCCGAAGCTGTGGCAGCTGGGGCAGCTGCCTTGGATAGTAGGGCGCTTAAGAAAACGTGTTAAATCCGGGTTGATGCCATGCACGCCAAGCTTATTAATCCTAAAACAAACGGCAAAAAAGCCTACAATAATCAGGGGAGTGCGGCCCAGGCGCTAAATTATCTGACCCACGAGGCCCACCAAAACGGCCAAGAAGCGCGCTTCTTTGATGGCCAGCAGGACCGGCTGGACCGGGAGGCGGTGCTGGCTTCCCTGGACGGCAACGTCAAAGGACTGCGGGTAGGGGAGGCCAAGTTTCACTCCCTGGTGCTTTCTCCGAGCCCCGAGGAATTAGCGCACATCGGCGGGGGCGACGAAGCGAAGCTGCGTGCCTATGCCCGGGAGGTGATGGCCGCCTACGCCGCCGGCTTTCGTCTCAAAGACGGCAGGGCCGTGGGGAAAGATGACCTGGTGTGGGGAGCCATCATCCACCACGAGCGCACCCACCGCGGCACCGACGCAGCCGTGCGGGCCGGGGAGGCCCGACCGGGGCAGGCGCGGCCCGGCCTGCAGGCCCACATCCACGTGATCGTTTCGGCCCGGGATAGAGCGCAGCGCGTCACGCTGAACCCCGGCGGACGGATTAGCCGGTTCTGCCTGCGTGACTGGCAGGACGAGGCCCGGGTGCTATTCGAGCGCCAATTTCACTACCTAGGCCCAACTCCCAGCCGAAGAGCTGCCCCGGCCATCACCGAGCCCAACCCCAAGCGAAATTCCCGCATTGCCGAGCGCGTCGCGCAGCTAAACCGGCAGGCGGACCCAAGCCAGCGGCTGGATGAGGCGCGGGTGCAGCGCATTGCGCAGGGGCGGGGCTACGACCGCATTTTCTACGACCGGCTCCGCCGGCTGGAGGGGCGCGCCCGGCAGGGGCAGCCATTGGATAATGCCTACCACCTGCTAGCCACCGGACGCGAGGAGCCCGCCCGTGACCAAACCGGCCACCAGGTGCGACAAGCCCTGCACAGCTTTCAGCAGGCCCTGCGCGCCACCAGCGGCCCCGACCATGTTGCCACCCAGGACATCGGCGAGCAGCGCGGGCACCGGCAATGGGAGCCTGAACTATAACCCCAATGAGCCAACCACTTCATTCCATTATCTCATGAGCATGATGAGCGCTCCCCGGCAGCCGGCTACCCACCGCCTGACCGGCCTGTATCTGGCCTTAGGCCTACTGTTAGTATTGCTGGCTGCCGGCGAGTACTACCTGCTGTCCCATCCGGCATTCAAAGCCACTGCGGCGGATCCAAGCGTGCCCACGGCTGGCCTAGGAGCGTCCATCACCAGCCGCCTGCTGGCGGGGCTGGTGAGCTTCTACCAGCGCTATGGCCTGGCTGTGCGCGCAGCGGTGCTGGTAACCGGGCTATTGCTCGCGCTGCTACTCCAAGCGCCGCCCGCCCGGCCCGGCCAGCGCCGCTGGCAGCCCACGCAGCTGCAGCTGCGGCGCATTCAACTGGGGGCCGCCGGCGTAGGCCTGGTGGGTGGGGCATTGCTGCTGGCGCTGGCTTCGTTTTCCGCTGGCGTTATTGCCTGGCTGTACCCTAGCGCCGCCCTGCTCGTGCTGGGGGCGGGCATGGCGGCTGGTATTGCGCGGGCCCTGCACAAAACCGAGCGGTTCGGGCTGCGCACCGAGCGCCGGCAGCAGGTCTCCGAGCACGGCTTTAGTTTGGCCACCACGGACGGGGGCTGGATAAACATTCCTAACCCGTTTCGGGGCACACTGGTGCTCGGCGGGGCAGGGGCCGGCAAGTCGTACTCGATTGGGGAGCCCCTGATTGAGCAGTTCACCGAAAAGGGCTTTGCCGGGCTCATCTACGACTTTAAGTTTCCGGTGCTGGCCGAGGCCGCCCAGAAGGCGTTTGTACTGGCCGATGCGAAAGCCGCGGCGGTAGGGGAGGGGGGCAGGCCTGAAGTGCAGCTGCACATCATCAACTTTAAAGATCTGGAGCGCAGCGAGCGAGTAAACCCGCTGCGGGCCGACAAGATGCCGGTGGTAGCTTATGCCAATGAGTACGCCCGCGCCATCATGGCCAACCTGAACCCGGAGAGCATCAAGAAGATGGACTTCTTCGACACCAGCGCCAACGCCTTCCTGACGGCCATCATCTGGTTTTACAAGAAAAACTTCCCCGTCTTCTGCACTTTGCCCCACGTGGTGAACACGGCCCTGCACCCGGACTTCACCCACGTGCTGAGCATGCTCGACACCGACCCCGAGTGTGGGGACATGGTACGCTCCATCACCACGGCCGTAAAGCAGCGGGCCGAAAAGCAGGTGGCCGGTGTCATTGCCTCCCTGCAGATTGTGCTCACGCGCATCAACTCGCCAGAAATTGCCTGGGTGCTCACACCCGACGAGGCAAGAGGGGAGGGGTTTTCGCTGGAGTTGAATGACCCGCAGGCACCCAAGGTGCTGGTGGTGGGCAACGACCCCACGCTGAAGGAAACCTTCTCGCCGGTTATCAGCTGCATTGTGGCTGTGGCGCTGAAGTTGATGAACCAGCAGCACAAGCACCCGAGCTACGTGTTTCTCGACGAGGCCGCGACCATCTACGTGCCCAACCTGGAGGTGATACCGGCCACGGCCCGCAGCAACAAGGTGGCCATGATTTACATGACCCAGGATTTAAGTCAGATGATTGACGCCTACGGCCGCGACAAGATGCAAGTGATGGTGAGCAACCTCAACAATCAGTTTTTCGGCAAGGTCAACTCCCTGGAAACGGCCAAATTCGTCTCGGAGCTGGTGGGCAAGGAAGACCGGGAAATGGTGTCGGCCAGCCGGGGCCGCAGTCAGAGCGGCGGCAGCCGGGGGGCGGGCAGTAACGCCAGCCAAAGCGTGAGCTGGCAGGAGCGCAGCCTAGTGCGCCTGCAGGACACCATTACGCTCGAAACCGGCGAGTTCATCGGCCAGACCGTGGAAACCGAGCAGCCCTTTTTCCAAGGCAAAGTGGAGCGCCAAGCGGCGCCCGGCTCGTACCCGCTACACCCGCTGGCCACCTTTGAGGGAGGACCCCTGCCGGCGCTGGCCGAGGCGCCGGCAGGGGAGGAGCGGGCGCAGGATTGGCTAAGTCAGTGGCGCGCAGCCCGCCAGGCCGGTATTACCCCCAGCACAGGCCCGGTAAACGCGCTTCAATCGGTGATTCAAGCCAATTTTGAGCTTATCCGCGAGGACGTGGCGGGCATTGTAGGGCAGTATGCCAACACCCTTAAGCCAGGGCAGATGCCTGATAATGAGCCCATGCTGTAAAGGGCACCGGGGCACCATAATGTCAGGTTTTTTAATTAATTTTTACTCTCATTCTGCTTTTACGTACTGTACCTTATGAACATTTAAGGTTGTTACTATCAGTAGTTTGGTCCCCGCGAACAAACTCATGAGCAGCGGCGGTATACCATAAACCAGTCGCTGGGCATCACCCGCAGCCAGGGCCGCTTACCAGGAGCCCGAATGGTTGGCCGAGCTGCACGCGCAGTACATCGCCGGCTATATTGACTTGCCCACCGTGGGTGCCCCCACGATGGGCACCTGCGCCAGTTGAAGGTCCACGACTTCAAGCACACCCTATCGCACGTGGCCTAACTCGGCTCCTTCTCAGGTCTTTATTTGCATTAGCCCGGCTTCGGTCGGGCTAATTTTTTGGCCCCTGCTAACGAGAATCACCGCTCTTGTATTTACCCGCGATGGATAATTTTACGGCCCCCCCACGGCGTCTTTTACAACAAGCTCGGCATCTCCGCCGCGTAGGAGCTCGAGCAGGGCACCAAGGATGCGTCGCTGCGCCGCCTGCAAGAGATAGCCGCCGGCTATGGTCCCCAAGGCGACACTTTTAACGCCCAGCGGCTGCGGGCTGGGCATCACCATCTATTTCAGGATACGTTCGAGTGGGCTGGGCAAACCCGCCGGGAGGCCGGCTTTCAAGGCGTCAAAGCGGCCGACCTACCGGGTCCCACCGCCGTGCCGATGCACTTTGCTCCCTTCGAGCGTATTGATCAGGGGTTAAATGCGCTGGGCGAGCAGCTTAAGCTGGAAAATAGCCGTCCGGGAAAACCAACCTAATAACGTGTAGTTCACAAATGACCGGAGCCAACTGCTACCTTGCCAATGATGAAGGACGATGAACTCCAGTTTATGCAGGAGCAACTTGAGGCTACCGAATTGCTGTTTTGCGCCACCTGCCAGCAGGAAACCCTACACGCCCATGTGGAAGTGCTGGAGCGCTATGCACTAGCCACGGAGTTCCTTATGGAATGCACTGCTTGTGACACCCGTCGTATGTGGATGTCGCTGGAAATGCCGGATTAACATCAAGTCCTACTCACACAATGCCAGCATTATGCATTTGGGGTTTTACTCGCAGCCGGACCCAGTCTACTCCGAACCGCTTAGCGGCGGGTAGCCAACTCGGGCAGTAAACGGTTGATGACGCTGTAGTTGAGACCGGTCCAGAACTCGGACCGCACCGAGTCGATGAATGTAGCCTCATCTGCTTCAACAGCCTGGTAGTCATCAGTGGCGAGGTAGTCCTCCACGTCGTTGACGCTGGCGAAAGAGAGCACCGAAACCGCATCGATGGGATTTCCCTCCGGGTCGGGCTGCTGGGTTGAGCCGATGTTGTGCAGCTGGGCGTAGCGGCGCACGTAGGTGTGGGTGGCCGGCTGGGCCATCACCAACGCGGCGTGTGTAACAAGCAGGCGCTGCTGGAATTCTTCCCGGCTCAGCTCAGGCCGACGGTAGTGAATTTTGACCAAGCTCAGCGGGTCGCGATGCTGGGGGCTGGGCAGCAGGATGTACTCGCGGGCAATCTCGCGGGTCACCAGGCGGAACACAGTTTGCTCGTCGGCGATGATGCGCTTATCGTACTGCGGCTGCTTAAGCACCTTCTGGATGTCGGCCTCAGCGGCGTAGGCGATGTAGGCGAAGCCGTCGAAGCGTGGGCGCTGGTAGGCCGGCACCTGGGCGTAGGGGTCACGCACCAGCTTTTTGTCTTCCGTAATCATGGCCTGGTAGGGCGGGCGGAAGTATGATGACGGGCCGCCCGCGAAGCGGTGCACCTGGTCGTAGCGCAGCACGGGCTCGTTGTCGGTGCCGGGTTCCTCGTAAGCAAACTTGGGGCCGTGCACTTTGCGCCAATATTCGTCCCAGTGCTCATAGGCCAGGTTTGGATTCGCTTCGAGGGCAATTTCAGCCGGCTCAGCGTCGGGGTTTTCGATGCCCTCACCGTGGCGGCCCTTGGTCGAGCCGGGGTCCATAGTGCGCGCGGCGCGCGGGGTGTTGTCGGCGCGCGTCAGGAAGGTGGGCGTGACGATGAGCGGTGCGTCGGTGGTACGGTACTCGGTGCGCACGGGCGGACGGTGGCGGTTATCGGTCAGCTCGTTGTCAGTAGCGGTGCTGGGATGTAGCGAAGGCATAGGCAGGAAGGAAAAGAAAAAGCGGGCATCCGGATGGCCACCCACTTCCTTACGGTGATAATCAGAAAACGGCCCTACGGAAGGAGCCAGTCTGGGCGCATTTCGGAAGTAAGGTTGAGCAGCCTGTTAGGGGCTACTTGCCTTTTGGCGTTACCTGTTTTCGTTAATCTCCTGCATAATTTCTGCAAACAACCGGGTGGATTTGAGCCGGTCTTCCAGGGCATACATGCTGGACGCAGTGATGAGCTCATTGGCCTGGGTTTCGGCCAGAAAGCCTTGCAGCTGCTGTTTGACGGCTTGTTTGCTGCCGACAAACGAATACCTGAGCATCTGGTAGACGGATGGGTGCTGCCACAGGTCTTGCAGCTCTTCGGTCATGGCAGTCGGCGGCTGCAGGGGCTCTCTCGTTTGCCCGGTCAGCATGCCGACAAACATCCGGATGACGCTTGTGAACTGTCGTTGCGCTTCTTCGTCGGTGTCGGCCACGTAGGCGTTGAGGGCCACGATGGCGTAAGGCTGGCTCAGCGCCGCCGAAGGCTGAAACTCGTCGCGGTAAATCTGCAGCGCTTGGTGTAAGTACGTGGCGGCAAAGTGGCTGGCAAACGCGTAGGGCAGGCCCAGCTTGGCCGCCAGGTGGGCGCTGTCGGTGCTGGAACCCAAGATGTACAGCGGTACCTCGGTGCCCTCGGCAATCGGGGCCCGCACGGCAGCCTGCTTGTTGGCCGGGGAGAAGTAGGTCTGAATCTTACCGATTTCCTGCGGAAAGGCCTGGGCGGCCAGCATGAAATCGGACCGGATGGCCTTTGCGGTCGGCGAGTCGGTACCCGCCGCCCGGCCCACCCCCAAATCAATGCGGCCCGGATAGAGCTGTGCCAAGGTGCCGAACTGCTCGGCCACTAGCAGGGGCGAGTGGTTGGGAAGCATGATGCCGCCGGAGCCCACCCGGATGGTCGTCGTGTTTTCCGCCACGTACCCGATGAGCAAGGGAGGCGCGTTGCTGCCGATGTTATCAGAGTTGTGGTGTTCGGCCAGCCAGTAGCGGGTATAGTGAGCTGCTTCGGCGGCCTGAGCCAGCGCCAACGAATTGTTCAGCGTCTGCTTCACCGTATCGCCTTGCGAGACGATGGCCAGGTCTAAGATGGAATACGCGACCGGTGGCTTTTCCGGGCGGTGGGACTCGTTCACAGGAGTAGGCATACGTTCTTTGGATAAGGGGCCGCTGGTAGCAGCAGGCCCCACGGTTGACTAGCAGGAGCAGAAGAGGGCGCTGCTCAAATGGTTCGAAACGCTGGTTTTGGCAGGCCAAGATTTCCCCGCAGGGTTTCCGCTTCGTATTCTCGGTGGAAGAGACCACGTTCCTGTAAAATGGGAACTACCAGCTCGATGAAGTCCCGTAGCCCGTGGGGATGGTCTTGCCGAACCATGAACATATCGATGGCCCCGGCTTCATACCACCGCTGTATTTCCGTGGCAACTCGTTCGGCTGAGCCCATAAACAGCGGAACAGGGGTGGGCGAGTACGGGCCCAGCGCGCGGATTTCCTGGTACTTCTGGTAGGCCTCGGCATCGGTGCGGCCCACAATGGGGTTTTGCGACACCGAACGCACAAAGTGTTCCGGCTGCCGGCCTTTTTCAAGCAGCTTCGCGGTCAGCGCATTCGCCAACAATAGCGTTTCCTCGAAGGTGCTGCCGGCCATGAAGACGCCGTCGGTATAGGACGCGGCCAGGTCCACGAAGGTCGGGGAGCTGCCAGCCATGTACAGCACCGGCCGGCCCTGCACCGAGCGGCTCAGGTTCAGCGGGCCATCCACCGAGAAGTACTGGCCCCGGAAGTTGACGGGGTGCATCTGGCGCGGGTTCAGGAACACGCCGCTCTCTTTATTTCGGGGAAAGGCGTCGTCCTCATACGTGTCCCAGAGGCCCAGCAGAATTTCCAGAAACTCCTCATGCATGGGGTACTGGTCGGCTTTGCCCAAGTGGCCCCGGCTGAAGTTTACCATCCCGCCCGGATTGGAAGTGATGGCATTTAGCGAGGCCCGGCCCTTGCTGAGCTTGTCCAGCGACAAGACCTGCCGGGCCAGGTTGTAGGGGTCGGTGTAGGACGTCGAAGCCGTCAGGGAAAGGCCGATGTGCTCCGTTTTCATGGCCAGGGCCGACATGAGCGTCCCCCCCTCGAACATGCTCAGGTAGTAGGGAATGTTGCCGGACCCGACGTGGCTGACATCATACAAAAACAGGGTTTCGAATTTGGCCTGCTCCGCCAGCTGCGCCTGTTGAATGAAAAAATCGATGTTTTCGCCGGCGTCAGCAGGCATGGCGGGGTGGCGCCAGGAGGAAAAATTCCACCCCGGCCCGTCAATAACGGCTGCCAGCTTTAACGTTTTTATGTTGTTCATCACGTGGATTATGAGTGGGTGCTTTTGCCCTGGCAGAACCTTCTCCGTGGGCGTAGGTCCTGGCCGATACTATCCAGCACCTGCATGTCTATATTGCCCCCGCTGATTCCGTAATCGCAGCCTTGTGCTCCTCCAGAAACTCCCGGAGGGTCTTGGCGGGTCGGCCCAAGACGTAAGGAACATCGTTTTGCACCATGGACATGTAGGACATTCGGCCGTCGAGCATCTGCGTCACAAAGTCCAGGTTGGCCTTGGCGTACCAGCTCTCCGCCCCATTAGCCAGTAACGTATCAATCAGCTTTTTGAACCCTTCCAGCCCTTTGTTCTCATACTTGATTTCCAGGCCGGTCACCTCGCTCAACAGCGCCGCAATTTCCTGGCCGTTGAAGGTTTCCACGCTCAGCCAGTAGTGTTGCCCACCGTGCCGCTCTGGCCCGTCTACGAGGGCTTTGGCGGCCACCGCCGCGATGTCACTGGAAGCAATGTAGCCGACTCGCCGGTCGTCCCAGTAGCCGGTGTAGGTTAAGTTCTTGGGGATATACAGCCCCGTGAACACCTCCATAAACATGTTTGGGTGGAGGTGGGTCCAGGCCATGCCGCTGGCTTCGATGTACTTTTCAATCATCTGGTGCCAGGCAAAGTGCGCATCGGTCGTATCCCACTCCGCAAACACGCCCACGTGCACGATATGACGGACGCCCGCTTTCTTGGCCGCGTCCACCAGGGTTTTGCTCTGAGTGAGCATGGCCACCGTGTAGCCGGTTAGCAGAAACACCCGGTCCACCCCGGCCAGCGCCAGCGCGAAGGTTCTGGGGTCATCCAGGTCCAGGTATTTGCAGTCTTTGCCTTCACGGGTAAGCTGCGCTACCACCTCCTGGTTGCGCGAGGTGATGCGTACGTTGACGGCTTGACCTTCCAGGTCTTTGACAACCTGACGGCCGATGGTGCCGCTGGCGCCCAGGACCAGAACGGTCGGTTTTTGCTGGTTTTCCATGTGAGTTTGTACTGAAGTTGAATTCGGTTGGTAAGGCCAGGACTGGCTACGCATTACCTAGCTGCCGGGCGCGGTTGCCGGCCACTACCTCTTCGCGGGTAGGCCAGTCTTTGCGTTGCAGCAGTTCCCCGATAATTTCATCGCGCAGCCGCGGGGCCTTGCCGGGCACGGCGGCGGCCAGGGCCTGGGTCAGCTCCGGGGCCGTGAGTTCGGTGCAGTAGGCCGGGGTGCCGGGCTGCTGCCGCCACGAGTCGGCCAGAGTGCCCCCGTCCACTACGTCGAAGCCGAGGTCATTGCAGAGGTCGGATAGGATATGTTTCGCGCGCTCGTCATCGCCCGCAATGGAAAGGGCGATGCGGCCGGGCGTGCCGGGCGCGGTGCCGCCGTCGGCAATCGTTTCGGCCAGCAGGTTGTTGAAAGCTTTCAGGAGGGGGCGGCCCAACTGCTCGGCCGCCAGCACGCTCTCCGGCTGACCCTGCTCCAGCGCGTCGATTTTCCCGTCCCGGAAGGGGTAGTAGTTGCCGGTGTCCACCACTATTACCTCGGCGGGCAACGACCGGAACAGGTCCTTGGGAAACTCGCCAATCACCTTGAAAGGCACGGCGATAAAAACGAGGTCCACATCCTGTACCACGTCTTGCAGAGTGGCGGGGCTAGCCCCCAATTCCTGGGCTTTGCGGGCCAGCTCGGCCGGCTGGCGGGTATTCGTTACTTTCACTTGGTGGCCTAGGGCGGCCAGGTTTTTGGCGAGGGAGCCGCCGACCGGGCCGGTGCCAATAATTCCGATTTTCATGGGATGGGGGTTGAGTGGTTTATCGTTTCCATGACGATGACCTCCTGCGGGCCGTTCTGAAAACGCATTCTTAAGCAGTGACTGGTGGTGCAAGAGCTAGCTCATCTTCAGCAGCTCCAGAAAGCTCTCCAGCTCCTGCAGCTTTTCCGTGTTGATCGTCAGGTACATGTTGCGGCCTTCCTTACACGAATGGACCAGCCCCGCCTCTACCAGGGCCTTCACGTGCTGCGACATGGAGGGCTGACTGATGGGCACAAACTCATACAGATTGGCGCATCCCAGCCGCTGCGCCCGCGCAATCTCCTGCAACATGCGCAGGCGGTTTGGGTCGCTCAGCGACTTGGCTAGCTTGACGAGGGACTTGGTATCCATAGCAGCAGGAGGGTGGGAGTAGAAGGATTTTGCTTGGCATCCGCTGCCCGAAGTAGGGCGCGTGAATAGCGTGGTTAGCGGCTTGTAAGAAGGTTACTATTGCCAGCCGCCGCCCACGGCCCGGTACAACTTTACATGGGCCCCTAGCTGG
Organism: Hymenobacter gelipurpurascens; assembly: GCF_900187375.1. Taxonomy (NCBI): domain Bacteria; kingdom Pseudomonadati; phylum Bacteroidota; class Cytophagia; order Cytophagales; family Hymenobacteraceae; genus Hymenobacter; species Hymenobacter gelipurpurascens. Next base: position 54,888 of record NZ_FYEW01000004.1, read on the forward strand.
TTGCGTTTCAGCGATGCCAGCTCCAGCTCGCTTTGCTCTGGGCCGTGATGACTTCCAGGTAGCTGGCCAGGCCGCTGCGGAATAGCAGGTTGGCATTGGTCTTCGCCGGGCCTTTGAGCACCGCCACGCCTTCATCTGCCAGGATGCGCTCCAGCTTGGCTGCTACCTGCGGCCGAATCTCCACGTTGACGATGTCCTCAAGGGGAGCGCGGTAATATTGAAAGGTGGTTTTGGTATCGGTGTGCACCGCCTTTACCCGCAGGAGGCCGGGCCGGGTGCAGGGCCTGTTGTGGGGCTTGCGGCTCCGCGCAGCTTGCTGCCGGCTAGAAGAGAAGTTAGTTTCATGAGAAAAAAGCGACCTAAACGAGGGCAGGGAGTGAAATGGCAGGTGCGGTGGAAGGCTATTAAGTGATTCTAATGAATCATTTAATAAGCATGTTATTAAGTATTGGGACAAAAAAATCCTCTGCTGGCAGCGGGTACCCTACCCGCGAAGTTTCAGAAAAAGCACGAGCCATAAATTCATAAGCAATCAATTATGTTTTAAAAAAGCAAAAACCGCTGGCGATACCGCCAACGGCCAGGGAATTAGTTAAGCTTTAACAGTAGCCGGTTTAAGTAGTTGCAGGAAGTCTTCTAACTCCTGCAGCTTTTCGGCATTGATGGACATGTGCATATTCCGGCCTTCTTTGTGCGACGCAATCAAGCCCGCCTCGGAGAGGGCCTTGAGGTGCTGGGACATAGAAGGCTGGCTGATAGGCACGTACTGAAACAAGTCGGCGCACACCGCAATCTCCCCTTTTGCAATTTCCTGCAACAAACGAAGACGGGTGGGGTCGCTGAGCGACTTAGCTAACTTTACGAGGGACTTAGTATCCATGGAGCAAAGGTATGCATTTTAAACTCATGCGCATGAGTTGATGCATGAGCAACTCTTAGGGTGATGAAAAGGTTCTGGCCGCTTATTCCATTCAGTTTGATAAATAAGGTGACCGAGCCGCTACTACTGTGCTGGCTTCATTCGGTTAACGCAAGCTCTGCATTTTTAAGAACAGACCGCCCGGGTTTTTGGTAGCCTTGATTTTATCAGTTTTTAGCTTGTAGACGAAGGCAAATTAGGCATCCCTTTGCATAGCCGACTGCAGAATCTCTGGCACCAGCTTGGGTTCAGCATTGCCCCGGGTTTCCAGGTGCTTGCGCGTCAGTGGCACCTTAGCTTGGCTGAACCTAAACTGCTGCAGGGTGTGCCCCCGTTCGTATAAGAGCCTGCCGATCCGAGCGGCTTGGCGGTTAGCCTGGTGTTCACGAACGTTCCGTTGCTCTACCTCCCACCCTTGCCGGATTAGTGGCTGTGCGGGGCGAGAAGAGCTTTATGAACGGATTTATAGATATGCCTCAGTTTGCGGGTACACTAGCCACGGGCAAGGTGAAGTGAAAGGTGCTGCCGCTGCCCAGCTCGCTTTCCACCCACAGCCGGCCGCCCTGGGCATTGATGAACTCGCGGGCTATGCTCAGCCCCAGGCCCGAGCCGCCCCGGTAGCCGGCCTTATCGGGGATCTGGGCAAAGCGCTGAAAGATTTTGTCGTGGTGCACGGCGGCAATTCCCGGCCCCCGGTCCTGCACGCTCACTCGCACGGACTGGTCAGCGGCCTGCGCCCTGACGGTCAGGGCCTCGCCTGCCGGGGAATAGCGAATGGCATTGCTGAGCAGGTTGATGAGCACCCAGGTAGTTTTTTCCACGTCGGCCCGGGCCAGGGGCAGGTCGGCGGGCAGCTGCACGTGGAGGCGCAGCTGCTTGTCGTCGAGCTGGGCCTGCACGGTGGCCGCGGCGTAGGTCACCACGTCGGCCAGGCTGGTAGCGCGCAGGTCCAGCTGAATGCCGGCGCCGGCGTCGAGGCGGGAAACGTCGAGCAGTTCGGCCACCATGCGCTGCAGGCGCTGGGTTTCCTGGCGGATAAAGCCGGCCACCCGCCCCCGCTCCTCGGCGGGCAAGCGCTCGTCCTGCAGCAGCTTGGCGTTGAGGTGGATGCTGGAAAGCGGCGTTTTCAGCTCGTGGGAGACGGTGGCCAGGAAATTGGACTTGACCTGGTCGAGCTTCTTGAAGTCCGAAACGTTGCGCAGGGTCAGAATCTGGCCCACAAACTCCATCTTGTCCCGGGCCTCGTTGTAGCTGACCAGCTCCTGCACGGCCAGCCGGTAAAATGCCTCCTCGCCCTGCTGAGCAATGCGCAGCAGCGGAGCATCGGCCACGGCCTGCTCGCGGCGGGCGGCATCCACGTCCAGGGGGGTGAGGATTTCGCGCAGCAAATCATTTTCCAGCGCCACCTCGGCCGCGGGCCGGCCCACCAGCCGCTCGGCGGGCAAGCCCAGCAGCTCGCAGGCCACGGGGTTGGCCAGCAGCACCCGGCGGTTTTCGTCCAGCAGCAGCAGGCCTTCGTCGAGGCCGCTCACGATGCTGGCCACACGGTTGCGCTCGGTCAGCAGCTCGGCCAGGGTGGAGCGGCGGTACTCCTGCAGCTGCACCAGCATGCGGTTGAATACCCGGCCCAGCTGCCCGAACTCGTCGTGGCTTTCCAGGGGAATGGTGGCGCGGAAATCGTGGTCGGCGGCGTGCTGCAGGCTGCTTTGGAGCTTGCGCACCGGGCCCACGGCCGCCTCGGGCACGCTTAGCAACAGCATCAGCCCCAGCAGCAGGCTCAGGACGATAAAGCTGAACAGGTAACGCTCTACCCGCTCGGCGCTCTGGTTGGCCTGCTCATTTTTGCGGGCCAGGGCGTTGGTGTTGAGCTTGACCATGCGGTGGGTCTGGTCCCTCAGCAGGCTCAATGCTGCTTGGCGCTCGACCACGGGCGCGCCGGCATCGAGCAGGCCCTGGTAGACAGCCAGGTTCTGGGTAAGGCTGTCCACCACTTCCCGCTCGCCCGGCTCGGTGATGTTGCCGGCCTCGCGTGTCAGGTGGCGGCGAAACACGTCCAGCTGGGCGGGCGCGGCTTCTACCCGGTCCAGGGCCTGCAGCATGTTCTGGCCCAGCTCCACGGAATAGAAGTTGTCCTGCAGAATGTTGCGCGAGCCGCGGTCCAGGCGCTGTACGGTGTAGAAGGCGTACCCCCCGAGCACACTCACCAGAGCGAGCATGGCCAGCAGGCCGAGGGTGATTTTCGTTTTAATACTCATGAGATAAGGGGTCGGAAGCTGGCGACGAGGCGTTAGTACGTGACCAGATAAATGTCCAGGTCCTGGTTGCTGCGGGCCACGGCCCGCAGCAGGTCGTTGGTGACGCCGCGGCGGCTAATCTGGCCCCACAGCCCCTTGTCGCTGGTGATGCCGCACACGAGCAGAGTGGCGTTTTTCTCGGCCGCCACCCGCGTGATGGCCCCCACGATGTCGTCGTCCTTGACCCGCAGAATCTGGGCGCCCAACTCGGTGGCCAGCTGCAGGTTGCGCAGCAGGTGGCGCTGGGTAGCCAGCCCGATGCGGTCGGCGGTTTCCGGGCCAGTCTGCACGTAGAGCACGTACCAGGCCGCGGCGGAGAACCGGTCAGCCAGCCGCGAGGTTTTGCGGATGATTTCCTTGGCCGCCCGGTCATTGGAGTTGATGCAGGCCAGCAGCCGGTCGTCGTTGCAACGCGCCGCCAGCACGGCCGGGGCACCGCCGGCGCCGGTTTCCACCTGCCGGCCCAGCAGCTGGGCGACTTCGCGCACGGCCAGTCGCCGCAGCTGCAATAGGTTTTCGGCCTGGAAAAAGTTGGCCAGCGCGGTGGGCACCTTGCCCGGATCGTAAATTTTGCCTTCCTCCAGCCGGCGGCGCAGCTCGCCTACGGTTAAATCCACGTTCACCACCTCGTCGGCCAGCTGAAGCAGGCGGTCAGGTACGCGCTCCGTCACGTCGGTGCCCGTGATTTTGAGTACCTGGTCGTGCAGGCTTTCCAGATGCTGCACGTTGACGGCCGTAATCACCGAAATGCCCTGCTGCACGAGGTACTCCACGTCCTGCCAGCGCTTCTCGTGGCGGGATCCGGGTACGTTGGAATGGGCCAGCTCGTCGACAATGACCACTTGGGGGCGCTGCTGCTCGATGCCTTCCATATCCATCTCCTCCAGGGCCCGGCCCTTGTAGAAGATGTGCTTGCGCGGCAGCAAGGGCACGGGCCCCAGCTGGGCCACCGTTTCAGCCCGGTGGTGAGTTTCCACGTAACCCAGCAGCACGTGCACGCCGTGCTGGTGCAGATCTTGGGCTTCCTGCAGCATGCGGTAGGTTTTGCCCACGCCGGCGGCCAGGCCCAGGTACACCTTGAGCGTGCCGCGCCGCTTGGCCTGCACCAGGCGCAGGAACCGCTCGGCGGAAGCATCGCGCAGGGTATCGTCATCGGGAGGGCTCATGGGCGGGGCAGCGGGCGGGATGAAACCAGGGAAAGCTGGGAAAAACCGGCGTTAAAAGGAAATGGCGACGCTGGAAGTCAGGTTGGCGTAGGTACTGCGGGCAGCGCCGCCATCCTCGCCGAAGACCTTGTCGCCGGCGTTGAGCACCCACCCTTCCAGGCGCACGAGCACGTTGTCGGTGGGCGCGTAGTCCAGGCCCAGCGAGCCACCGCGAATAATGGCGTTGGGGGCATCCACGGCGGGAGTGTAGGAGTTGATGATGACGCCGCGCTCGGCCTGGTAATATTCGCCGCGCAGGGCGGTGGTCCACTTGTCGGCCAGCTGGTAGCGCACGAAAGCCGAACCAGCGTGCCAAGTGTCGTACTTCTCCCCCGTACTATTGGCGGGGCGCGGGGCCTGCTGCTTGCCCACGTCGAAGACCAGGGCCAGCGAGAGGCGGTCGGTGGCGGCGTAGCTCACGTAGAAATCGTGGAAGTAGCGACGCCGGCCAGTCGAGTCCTGGGGCTGCTCCTGGCCATAGAAGGTGCTGGAGTTGAGGAGCAGTTTGTCAGTAGGCTTCCATTGAATCTGGGTGCCCAATGCTTTAGCTTGGTTGTTCTCACGCAGGTTCTGCCAGCCGTTGAGCACCAAGCCGGTGAGCGTGAGCTTGGGTCCCACTTCGTAAGTGAGGCGGGCGCCGGCCTGGTAATAGGGCGAGTTCTCGGCCATAAGCGAGCGGGTTAGCGTCCAGTTGTCCTTGCTGATGGCCGACTCAAACCCGATGTGGGAGCTGAAGATGCCCACATCGAGCCAGGCTTTTGAGAAGGGCCGGAAGCCGGCGTAGGCCTCGTAGATGTGCCTGAACACTGGGTCTTCGGCCGCATAGTTGGCCGTCACGTACGAGCCGGCGTGCAAACCCAGGGCCCCGCGCACGTTGTCGTCCTGGTAGCGCATGCCCAGGATGACGTTGTTGACGGTAAACTCGTTCTGCCGGTCGTGGGAATAGAGAAAGCCGGGCCGGTTCTGGGTGTTGTCGTTCCGGAAATCGTAGCCGTAGTAGGCATCGGCAAAGCCGTAAAAAGTCAGCGGGTTGGCCGGCGTGGGCGTGGCCTGTACGGGGGCCGGCGGGGGCACAGCCAGGGCCGGGTCGGTCGTGGGCGTGGGTTGGGCTAGCACGGGCGACGTGCCGCCCACCGCCAGCAGCAGAGCGGCGATTCGGATTTTCAGACCGGTGAGATGGGAAGCGTGGGTCATGGGAAGTAAAGGCAGGTAAAGGCAGGGAGCTTATGGCCCTTTCGGTAAAAGCTCCTCCGTGGAGTTACGTGATTAGCGGCGCGTCGGCGCCAGGGCGTCCATGGCAAGATTCAGTTGCAGCACGTTGACGCGGGCAGGAGCCAGCAGCCCGGTTACCGTGTGCTGGGTCACTAAAGCTTGCACGGTGGCCGCGTCCAGGTGGCGGGCTTTGGCAATGCGCGCTACCTGAACAGCCGCCGCCTCAGGGGAGAGGTCCGGGTCCAGGCCTGAGCCGGAGGCCGTAATCAACTCGGCGGATACCTGGTTTTTGGTTACCCCCGGGTTTTGCTGCAGCAGCGTGTCGAGTCGCTGTTGTACCAAGGCCAGGTACTCTGGGTTGGTCGGCCCTTTGTTGGAGCCGGCGGAGCTCGCTGCGTTGTAGTCTACGGCCGAGGGGCGCCCGTTGAAATACTGCGGCTGGTCGAATTTCTGGCCCACGTTGGCAAAGCCCACCACGCGGCCGTTCTGGCGGAGCGTGACGCCCTGTCCAGCGCCCGGAGCTAGTTGCGCGCCAGCCCAGATGAGGGCCGGGTATACCCCGGCGCAAAGTACGAGCAGCACCAGCGTGAGGCGAAAGGCGGGAAGGAGGTTGTTTTTCATGTTGAGTGAGCAGTAATCAGATACTAGAACTACAGAAACAGGCCGACGAGCAGGTCAAGGACCTTAATGCCGATGAAGGGTACTATCACGCCGCCCAGGCCATAAATCAATAGGTTGCGGCGCAGCAGGGCCGAGGCGCCGATGGCCTGATAGGGCACACCTTTCAGGGCCAGGGGCACGAGTAGCGGAATGATGAGGGCGTTGAAAATGACGGCCGAGAGGATGGCCGACTGCGGCGACTTCAGGCCCATGATGTTGAGCGCGCCCAGGGCCGGAATGCCCACCATGAACAGCGCCGGCACGATGGCAAAATACTTGGCTACGTCGTTGGCAATGGAAAACGTGGTGAGCGTGCCGCGGGTCATGAGCAGCTGCTTGCCAATTTCCACTACTTCAATCAGCTTGGTGGGGTCGTTGTCGAGGTCGACCATGTTGCCGGCTTCCTTGGCGGCCTGGGTGCCCGAGTTCATGGCTACCCCCACGTCGGCCTGGGCCAGGGCGGGGGCGTCGTTGGTGCCGTCGCCCATCATGGCTACCAGCTTGCCGGCCTGCTGCTCGCGGCGAATGTAGAGCATCTTGTCCTCGGGCTTGGCCTCGGCAATAAAGTCGTCCACACCGGCCTTTTCGGCGATGAACCGGGCCGTGAGCGGGTTGTCACCGGTCACCATCACCGTTTTGATGCCCATGGCCCGCAGGCGTTCGAACCGCTCCTGAATGCCGGGCTTGATGATGTCCTGCAGCTCGACCACGCCCAGCACCCGGTCGTTTTCGCTGAGCACCAGCGGGGTGCCGCCGTTACTGGCCACCGCCTGCACGCGCTCAGCCACTTCGCTGGGGTACAGTTGGCTAGCCGCTTCGGCCAGGCGGCGAATGGCATCCGCGGCGCCTTTGCGGATGCGGGTACCGTCGGCCAGCGTCACGCCGCTGCTGCGCGTTTCGGCCGTGAACTTGATAAGCTCGGCCCCTGCAAGGCAGGCTTGCAGCTGGACGAAGTCCACCTGGTTGTCGCGGGCCAACTCCACGATGCTTTTGCCTTCGGGTGTTTCATCGGTGAGCGAGCTGAGCGTGGCGTATTCCACGAACTGCGTGATGGGCACGCCGGGTGCGGGCCAGAAGTGGGTGGCCTTGCGGTTGCCGATGGTAATGGTGCCGGTTTTATCCAGCAGCAGCACGTCGATGTCGCCGGCCGTTTCCACCGCCTTGCCGCTCTTGGTGATGACGTTGGCGCGCAGGGCGCGGTCCATGCCCGCGATGCCGATGGCCGAGAGCAGCCCGCCAATCGTGGTCGGAATCAAACACACGAACAAGGCAATAAAGGAAGCAATGGCAATGGGCGTCTTCGAGTACTCCGCGAAGGGCTGCAGCGTCACGCAGACAATGACAAAAACTAGCGTAAAGCCCGCCAGCAGGATGGTGAGGGCAATTTCGTTGGGCGTTTTCTGCCGCGAGGCGCCTTCCACCAGCGCAATCATCTTATCCAGAAACGACTCGCCGGGAGCGGTGGTCACCTGCACCACGATGCGGTCAGACAGCACCTTGGTGCCACCCGTCACGCTGGACTTGTCGCCGCCCGCCTCCCGAATCACCGGGGCCGACTCGCCCGTGATGGCCGACTCGTCGATGGTGGCCAGCCCTTCGATAATCTCGCCGTCAGTGGGAATGATTTCGCCGGCCACGACCACGAATACCTGGCCTTTCTGCAGTTGGGCCGAGCTGACGACTTGAATTTCACCGGTTTCCAGGCGCACGTTGGCCGGCGTATCCTGGCGGGTTTTGCGCAGGGAGTCGGCCTGGGCCTTGCCCCGCGCCTCGGCAATGGCCTCGGCGAAGTTGGCAAAGAGCAGAGTCAGCAACAGCACCAAAAAAACGGTGAAGTTGTAGCCGAACGAGCCCTGGGCCGGGTCGGGATGCACCAGCAGGCCGAGGGTGACCAAGAGCATCACCACCGTGCCCAGCTCCACGGTGAACATCACCGGGTTGCGGAACATGATGCGCGGGTCGAGCTTGACGAAGGCCTGCTTGACGGCTTCGGCGACCAGCGCAGGTTGAAACAAAGAAGTGGACTGTGCCATAAGTAGGAACGAGGAATTGCGAGACAGAGCGGGCCTAGTAGAGCGTGAAGTGCTCGGCGATGGGACCCAGGGCCAGGGCGGGGAAAAAGGCCAGCGCGGCAATGATGACGATGACGGCCAGCACCATCACCCCGAAGGTGGCCGTGTCGGCGGGCAGGGTGCCGGCGCCCTCGGGGATGTACTTTTTGCGGGCCAGCAGGCCGGCAATTGCTACCGGCCCGATGAGGGGCAGAAAGCGGGAGAGCAGCAGTACGATGCCCGTGCCGATGTTCCAGAACGGCGTGTTGTCACCTAGTCCCTCGAAGCCCGAGCCGTTGTTGGCGGCCGCGGAGGTGAACTCATAGAGCATCTCCGAGAAGCCGTGGAAGCCAGGGTTGGCCAGCCAGCCGGCGTACTCGGCGGGGTGGCCGGTGTAGGTGTGCGCCGCCAGGGCCGTGCCGGCCAGAATGAGCAGCGGGTGCAGCAGCGTCACGAGGATGGCAATCTTCATCTCGCGGCCCTCGATTTTCTTGCCCAGAAACTCCGGCGTGCGCCCCACCATCAGGCCGGCGATGAACACGGCGATAACCAGGTAGGCGAAGAAGTTGAGCAAACCCACGCCGCAGCCCCCGTAGAAGGCATTGGTCATCATGCCCAGCAGCTGGCTCAGGCCGGAAAGGGGCATAAAGGAGTCGTGCATGGAGTTCACCGAGCCGCAGCTGATGACAGTATTGGTGATGGACCAATACGCCGAGGCGGCGGCCCCGAAGCGCACTTCCTTGCCCTCCATGGCCCCCAGGCTTTGGTCAACGCCCATGTGGGCGATGGCGGGGTTACCGTGCATCTCGTAGTACACCGCTGGGGCCAGCAGGGCCAGGAAGCCCACGGTCATCACGCCGAAAATCATGTAGGAAAGCCGCGGTCGCTTCAGGTAAAAGCCCAGCGCAAACACCATGGCCATGGGGATGAGGGTCAGCGCGATGTTCTCGGCCGCGTTGGTCAGGTAGTTGGGGTTTTCGAGCGGGTGGGCCGAGTTGGCGCCAAAGAATCCTCCCCCGTTGGTGCCCAGCTCCTTGATGGCCACCATGGCCGCAACCGGCCCGCGGCTCACCTGCACTGAGTCGCCCTGCAGCGTCACGAGGGACTGCTGGCCCTGCAGGGTCATCGGCGAGCCGTTGAATACCAGAATCAGGGCCAGCATGATAGAGCCCGGGAGTAGCAGCCGGGTGAGGCTCTTGACGAAGTAGTGGTAGAAGTTACCCAGCTTCTCGGTGGTGCGGTTTTGCAGGGCGTTGAAGACGACAACGGCCGCTGCGATGCCCGTGGCCGCGCTCACGAACTGTAGAAAGGTGATGACCACCAGCTGCGAGAGGTAGCTGAGGCCCGATTCGCCGGAGTAGTGCTGCAGGTTGCAGTTCACCAGAAAGGAAATGGCCGTGTTGAAAGCCAGATCCGGCGCCATCGAGGGGTTGCCATCGGGGTTGAGCGGCAGGCGGCCCTGGCTGCAGAGGATGCCCATGGCCAGGCCAAACCACACCAGGTTGACGGTGAGCAGGGCCACCATATGCTGTTGCCAGCTCATCTCGCGCCGCTCGTCGATGCCGGACAGACGGAATATCCCGCGCTCAACGGGGGCCATAAAGTCGAGCAGGTTGGTCTCACCCCGGAAGACCCGGGCCAGGTAGCGGCCCAACGGCAGGGCCAGCAGCAGCGTGAGCAGGTACAGGCCCGCGATGCCGAGTAGTTCAGTGTTCATAATTCGGATGGGAAAAGCAGGGTCTTAGAAGCGCTCGGGCTTTAGCAGCACGTACACCAGGTAGCTGAACACGGCTAGCGACAAAAGAAAAAGGGCAGTCATCATGGCGAAGCGGGGCTAGATGTGGTCGAAAAAATCGACCGATTTATAGAAGAGCCAGAAGCCGGCCAGGCCGGTGGCGGTAAGCAGAGGTATCATCAGAGCAGGGGCCATGGTGGTAGGAGGGTGTGGGCGTTTCGATGCCGGGAATCACTGAGCAATCGCTGACCCCAAGCTTTCCACCAGGCAGAGGGGCTTAGCTAATTCTCTGTCTGTGAGGTGATTACTTTTTACAAAGCTTCGCCTCTACCTCTTGGGGAGGTGAGGAGACCCTAGCGAAACGCTAGGGTGTTTTTCAGAATGCTAGGGAACGGGGCAGGTCAGGCTCGTTTTCAGCTGGCCGTGCAGCGAAGCACCGGGCATGGGCGTGTGCCCGCGCCGTACTCAGCACTTAACTGAGCTTACCGCCAACAAAAAGGCCCTAGCGTTTTGCTAGGGCCTTCAAAAGTTCGTCGAGCACGGGGTTTCTTCCCTACAGCCCGTACTCCTGGATTTTGCGGTAGAGGGTGGTGAGGGCCACACCCAGCACCTTGGCCGTTTCGGTTTTGTTGCCGCCCGTTTCGAGCAAGATGCGCTGGATGTGCTGCTTTTCGGCGCTGCGCAGGCTGCGCTCATCTTCCGGGGAAGAGGCTGGTGAGCCGACCTGGGCAAACAGCTGCAGCTCCAGGGGCAGCCCGTCCACGGTCAGGGGTTGGTCGGCAGGGGTGAGGATGGAAGCCCGCTCCAATACATTTTTCAACTCGCGCACATTGCCCGGCCAGGAGTAGTGTTCCAGCACGCGCAGGGCCTCCGGCGTAACCGTGAGCGGGCGCTGGCGCAGCTTCACGGCGAAGTGCTGCAGGAAGTGCTCGGTCAGGGGGGCCACGTCGGCGCGGCGGGCATGTAGGGCCGGCACGGGCACCACGACTACCGATAGGCGGTAGTACAGGTCCGGCCGGAAGTGCCCCTGATCCGCTTCCTGGCGAAGGTTGCGGTTGGTGGCGGCCACGATGCGCACGTTGGCGCGGGTGGGCCGGGTGTCGCCGATTTTGGTGAATTCCTGGGCTTCGAGCACGCGCAGCAGCTTGGCCTGCACGCCGGGCTCCAACTCGCCGATTTCATCGAGAAAGAGTGTGCCGCCGTGGGCCTCCTCGAACAGGCCTTTCTTATCGGCCTGGGCCCCGGTAAAGGCTCCTTTCTTGTAGCCAAACAACTCGGACTCCATCAGCTCGCGTGGGAAGGCCGAGCAGTTCACGGCCACGAAGGGCTTGCGCCGCCGCTCACTACCGTAGTGAATGGCCTGGGCAAAGAGCTCCTTGCCAGCCCCGGTGGGGCCTTCCAGCAGCACGGTGGCGTCGGTGGGCGCCACCTGCCGGGCTATGGCTTTGGCTTTTTCCAGCGCCGGGGAGTGGCCTACCATGCTCTCGAAGCTGTATTGGGTGTCAACCTTGCGCTCCAGCAGCGCCACGCGCTGCTGGAGGCGGGCGCGGTCCATGGCCCGCTCCACCACCACCAGCAGCTGGTCGTCGGAGTCGCCCTTGGTCAGGTAGTCGAATGCCCCTTCCTTCATGGCCCGCACCCCGTCGGGAATGGTGCCATAGGCCGTCATCAAAATGACTTCGGCCAGCGGGGCCAGGGCCTTGTAGCGGGGCAGCAAGTCCAGGCCCCGGCCGTCGGGCAGCTTCACGTCGGAGAGGACGACGCCGATACCGTCGGCCTGCTCGCGCAGGGTCTGCAGGCCGCGGTGGGCGTTGGAGGCCTGCAGCACAGTGTAGCCTTCCAGTTCCAGGGTGCGGGCCACAGCCTGACGCAGCATGGCCTCGTCGTCGATAAGCAAAATCGTGCCGGTGGGCATAGGTAGGCTAGAAAGTAGACGGCCGGAGTAACCGGGATTTCCGCAGGCTAGTAAATGCGCTTGAGGGAGATGTCCTGCGGGGCGGAAATAATCAGGGGCACCTTCTCCACCTTTACCGAACTCGTATCCAGGCCAAAGTACTGGACTTCCGAGGCAATAAACTGCTTGATGTAGAAGTAGGCCTGCATGACTATCTTTTCCACCCAGGGTAGTTCGTTTTCGACGGAAAGGAATTTTTCCAGCACCACGAAGCGGAAGTCGCCGGTGACGTGCTGCTTGCTCAGCGACTCGTAGCGGGAGGTGATGTCCACTTCTCCGTTGCGCACCAGCTCCTCGATGACTTTGCGAAAGTACAGGTTGATGCGCTGCTCCACCCGGAAGCCCAGGCGGAAGGTGATGCGCAGCACGTCGTTGGGCGCAATTTCTGTCACCTTGTACTCCATGGTGTACGGCTCATCGGTGGTGCTCACGTGCACAAACCAGTAGATGTCGGCCCGCTTCGGGCGCTTCTGAAAGATAGAGTAGATGATTTTCTGCTCGATTTCAGAGGCTCTGTCGGCCCCGCTCAGAAAGACCAGGTGGGTAGCGTACTTGGGCACGCTTTCGTCATTGCTCAGGGCAATAAGCTTTTCCGAGTAAGGTGCTAGCTTGACCATATCCGTCAGGCGGCGCTTGATAAAGTGGGCCCGCAGCCACACGTACATCACGGCCATGAGCGAGAGGCCGATGGCCAGCGACACCCAGCCGCCGTGCGGAAACTTGATGAGGTTGGCCAGCAGGAAGGCCCCTTCAATGGCCCCATACACCACCACGAACAGGGAAATCAATGCCGGGTGCACCTTTTTGAGCCTTAGCCACATCGTAAGGAGGATGGTGGTCATGAGCATGGTGATGGTGATGGCCAGGCCGTAGGCCGCTTCCATGTTGCTCGACTCACGGAAGTAGAGCACCACCCCGATGCAGCCCAGCAGCAGCAGCCGGTTCATGCTTGGCACGAACAGCTGGCCTTTCACGTCGGTGGGGTAGTTAAGCTTTACCTTGGGCCACATGTTGAGGCGGATGGCCTCCGCCACCAAGGTAAACGAGCCGGTAATCAACGCCTGGGAGGCAATAATGGCGGCAACCGTGGCCACGCCAATGCCGATGAGCAGAAACCACGGCGGCATCAACGCATAGAAGGGGTTACGCCCGTCCAGGTTCTGGCCCTGGTGGGCGAGCAGCCAGGCGCCCTGGCCCAGGTAGTTGAGTACCAGCGTGGTCTTGACAAACACCCAGCTGATGCGGATGTTACCCTTGCCGCAGTGACCCAGGTCGGAATACAGCGCCTCGGCGCCGGTGGTGCACAGAAATACTGAGCCCAGGAGCCAGAACCCGCCAGGGTACTCCACCAGCAGCTCGTAAGCGTAGTAAGGATTAAAAGCTTTGATAATCGTGGGGTTCTGCGCAATCCAGCTTCCCCCCAGCACGCCCAGCATGGCAAACCACAGCAGCATGATGGGTCCGAAGGCCTTGCCGACGATCTGGGTGCCGAAGCTCTGCAGCAGAAAAAGGCCGGCGATGATGCCGATCACAATGGGCACGGTGGGAATATCGGGGTACACCTGCCGCAAGCCTTCGATGGCTGATGACACGGAGATGGGCGGCGTAATCACCCCGTCGGCCAGCAGGGCCGCCCCGCCGATGATAGCAATGGCCGAGAGCCAGGCCCCGCGGCGGCGTACCAGGGCGTACAGGGAGAAAATGCCCCCTTCCCCGTTGTTGTCCGCGTTGAGGGTGACGATGACATACTTGAGGGTCGTTTGCAGCGTCAGCGTCCAGATGACGCAGGAGATGGCCCCCAGAATCAGGGCCGGCTCAATCAGGCCCGGCACCCGTGCGCTCTTGAGAATGGCCGACATCACGTACAAGGGCGAGGTGCCGATGTCGCCGTAGATAATGCCCAGGGCAATGAGCAGACCGGCCCCGGAAATAGCGGTGTGTGAATGGTTGCTGGTGCTGGGAGGAGCGTCGAGGTGGGCCATAATTGATGAGGTGTCGTGCTGCTTACGCGAAAGCGGCCGGCAAGTATATGAGAAAGGAGGGGACCGGGGGTGTTACGATCAATCGGGTTTTTAGCTTGTAGACGAAGGCAAATAAAGCATCCACGTGCTTACCCGACTGCAGGGTGTGCCCCGTTCGTGTAAGAGCCTGCCGAACCGAGCGGCTTGGTGGTTAGCTTGGTGCTCAGCTTTCCGCCTGCCGCCGTTTCAATAGGTTAAAACGGATCCTGAAAATAGGGCCACGTGAAATAGAGCACCGCCCCTTGCAGCAGCGTCAGCCCCAGGGTAATGCCCCAGAAAGCGGCTTTACGGTTTTTATGGTGCAGTAGCAGAATAGCCGCCCACGCACCTGGCGCCGCGCCCGGCAGAGTCGCCAGGTGCAGCGTTTTTTCGGCAATGCGCCGCTGGCTGCGTTGGGCTTTGCGTTTATCCCAGGCGAAGAGCAGGAAACACAGCAGATTAAAGAATAACAGGCAAATCAAAAGTAGTTTCATGCTGCAGGAGGCGGGCCTTTCTGAATAGGCGGTTCGGGACTTTGGCCTCGAGTGGTTGCGGCCCGAGTCCAAACCGTTTTGGCGGGTTCAAAAAGGGCGAGGGAGATACGCTACCCGTGGGTGGCAGAGGAAGAATACACCCGCGGAGCCGCAAGTTAAGGAGCCGCGGGTAATGCAAAGGGGCTCACTAATCGTTTCAGCTGTTTGGCTGATTAGCGCTGACTCACCATTTCCAAAAACACCTTCGGATTCTTATCAGCCTTCACTCTGCCGGTTTTGTGCTTGTAGGTAAAGGAGAATAGGATATTGTGCTTTTTGGCGTCCCCAAGAAGCTGGCTGATAAGTTGGGGTCCCGGATTTTGAGCTTCTCCAGGTTCTGGAGGGCCCAGCGCTGCTTTTCCTTTCAACACCGTCCTGGAAGGGGAGGAGCTGCTGCTGGAGACTTGGCTATTTATAAAGAACCGACGGCTGTGAAATAGGCAGCCCTTCATGATGAGCCTATATTTACTACGGTAAAAGCAGAGGGCCTACTACTAAATCCTTAGTTTTGATATTGGTTACCAAGGCTTATTACCTTCTTTTATAACTTGTATTATCCAGCTAAAATAATACTTTGTATTTTTGGGCTATCAATGATGGAATAGACGGTATAAGGACCAATTAAGCGCCTAAACAAGCGGTATATATTGGTCTAAAAAGGGATTTGCAAAATATAGTTTTTGTGCTTTTTTAGACTCCCAATATCCTCCTTCTGGCAGTATTATATACCCCCGCCATCCTGATATACTATTGCTTTATATCCCCACCCGACTGGGGCTTGAACTTGTAGCAAAAGGAAAACAGCTAATCCACCATGCGGGCTTCACTCCGAATTTGCTCGACGAGGCGGGCGTCGCGAATATCGAGCTCCGCGAGTTGCTGCCGCGCCAGCTGCTAATAGCCCAACTACTCTGCATAACTGATCCGTACCCTCTAACTCTAGTGGGCCGAAAAGCCCCTAATCGGGAAAGGAAAGGTTTTATAAGTCAGCTTATCTATTTCCACAACCTCCGCGACCAGCTGCCAAATACTCCCAAAGCGAGCGGTATAGACGTCGCAACAGGGAAAGGAAAGATATTATAAGTCCATTGCGAGCTTCTGACTAACCTTTCACGATCCGAAAGGAAAGGTTTTATAAGCCAGCCGAGAATTTTGAGTCAGGTTTGCGCTACTCTTTCATCAGCCAAAAGGAAAGGTTTTATAAGTCCAATACCTATCCTGTACTACTACAAAGCCTGTACCTCTACTTTCCTTGCGTACTTTTTACTTTACCCCATAAGGCGCCTTAAAGACAAGTGCGCCTTTAAGGCACTAGTGCAAGTAAGAACGACAGGCGCTAAGGAACTTGGGCAAACCCCGCTGATTATGGCCCTATCATGTGGCGATGAAATACAACCAGAAAATATCGGCTGAGAAGAATTTAGGCTTTCCATTGCGGGCAACCTAAAGCCAGTAGAGGGATACCATCCGGCGAGTTGACTTACCATTTCTATCCTTTGGATCCACACAGGTGTCGGGATGGATACCCAAAATCTGCCCTAGATGGCTTAATAACGCTACTTGACAAAGTAGCAGCAAAGAGTACCTGCGAACTTGAGGCGCTAGACGGTTGCCGGCTTAGCCGACCAGCAACAAATCCTCCAGCCGGGTGGTGTAATGCGGCGTGCGCCACTGCGCCTGCCCTTCCCATGGTGCCCTTAGCTGGCCCGGCGGTAGCACCAGGGAGGCCAGCTTGACAGTGCCTTTGCCAAAGCGGCGGTTCAGGGAGTCGAGCTCGGCCATGAGCTTTGCCCGCTTCTCCGATGCTGGGGCGGCTTCGAATAGGGTGAGCTGGATTTGCCCTTCCGGCTCCAGGCCGTCGAGTATTACGCCCGCTTTGGTGTAGCGGGTGCCCGGTCGCCAAAGCTTCTTGAGCGCCGCCCGGGCGTGACGGACTAATTCCACGGTATCGTTGGTGGCCATCGGCAGGGTGAGCACCGCGGAGGCCGAGTAGGGCGGAGCTTCCAGCCCGTAGCGGCTCTTGCTTAGGAATACGGTGAGCAGGTGGGCCGCGTCGCCCTGCCGGCGCAGCTTCTCGGCCGCGCGCGAAGCAAACGCGCTGATGGCGGCCGTGACATCGGGGAACTCGGTCAGGGGCCGGCCGAAGGTACGCGAGCAGCACAAACTACGGCGCGAAAGCGTGCCGTCTTCGCTCGGGGCCAGGCCCTGGCAGGGAGTACCCTGCAGCTCGCGCACCAGCCGGGCACCCACGACCCCACCCAGGTGCTTGCGGGCAAAAGCTTCCGAGCAGCCAGCCAGCCCGGCCGCGGTCGTGATGCCCGCCGCGTAGAGCTTCTGGGCGTACTGCCGGCCAATGCCCCAGACATCTTCCACGGCCACCTGCTCCAAGGCCCAGCGGCGGCGCTCATCCGTATCCAGGTGGCAGACTCCCCCCATGTCCGGGCTTTTCTTCGCCAGGCGGTTGGCCAGCTTGGCGAGGGTCTTGGTGGGCGCGATGCCCACGCAGGTGGGGATGCCCGTGCGGGCCAGCACGTTGGCCCGGACATCGCGAGCGAAACTGTCCAGGCTGCTCACCACGAAGCGCTCCATGCCGTGCAAATCCAGAAAGGCCTCATCGATCGAGTAGATTTCCACCGCGGGCGCTACCTGGCTCAGGTACCACATCACCCGGCGCGACATATCCCCGTACAGGGCGTAGTTGCTGGAAAAGACGGCCACCTGGTGCTGCTCCAACAGGGGCTTGACCTGAAAATACGGGTCGCCCATCTGCAGGCCCAGCGCCTTGGCTTCGCTGCTGCGGGAAATCAGGCAGCCGTCATTGTTGCTGAGCACGACCACGGGCCGGTCTTCGAGCCGGGGTTGGAAAACCCGCTCGCAGCTCACGTAGAAGTTGTTGCAGTCCACTAAGGCAAACATGGCTAGTCGCGGGTGCGCAGTAGGGCCGTGAGCTTGCCGGGCACTAGCTCGTGCAGCACGTGCGTGACCACCCCCCAGATGCGCACGTCCCCCGCATCGCGGATCTCCCAGGGCTGGTAGTCGGGGTTCTCGGGCTTCAGCCACCAGGTGCCGTGCTCGCACACCAGGCGTTTAACGGTGCATTCGCCTTCCACCACGGCCACCACGATATGGTTATGGTCGGCCTCTAATTGCTTGTCCACCGCCAGCAGGTCCCCCTCGTGAATCTCGGCATCTCGCATGCTCTCCCCGCTCACGCGTACCAGGTAGGTGGCGTCCGGGTGGCGCAGCAGCAGGCGGTTAAGATCAAACAACTCATCGGTATGATCCGAGGCCGGGGAGGGAAAGCCTGCCGATACCGCGCAGCTGAAGAGCGGCAGGAAAAATAAGGTATCGGAGTCGTGAACGGGGATTAAATCAATGTTGCGCATAGGAGGCAGACGAGGGCGGACCCGCAAGTATACGGACTGCTAATTTTATTAGGCAATAAATAACTAATTTTATTAGCCGCTTGTTGCCTGTCTGCCGCCCTCCCCAGGCTTTCCTTGGGAAGGCGGTTCACCTAACGCCCCGTTCTAGTGCCTGTTGTTTCTTCCTCCCGTCCTCTGCTGGGCGTGCACTTGCTGGATGCGAGTGCCGACCCGCTGGTTTTCGTTTTTCAGCGCGATCAGGCGGGTACACATCCGGCGCCGATTGCCATCTCCCGCCATGCCTGGCAGCTGCTGGGCCCGACCCAGGCCGTGGACTACGTGGTGGACCGCTACCTGCTGGAGCACCCCGCGGAGCCAGAGCGGGTGGGCCGTGGCCTGGTTCACTTCTGCGTGCGTTATGCTCTGGAGCGCGGGGGAGCGGCGCCCGGCCCGGTGGCCGCCTAAGCGGCCCGAGCGCTAGTTTGTCGGCCCGGTATCCACCCTTGCTTCCACCGTGGCCTGCACGGCTGGTGCTACGGCCGAGAGCAGATCCAGACCGGTAGACGCCTCCAGGGCGTCTACGCTGGTGAGATATTGGTCCCAACTGGCGCTAACCGTATTATCGTTAGGCGTATCCACGGCAATGATACGGGTGCTGGTCGGCCACGGCCCATAGCCACTTATCGCCCAGACTGGTCAAGCTAGGGGCAGTGCCGGGCAGCAGCAGGCCCAGGCGAGAAGTCGGGTGCTTGAGAATAGAGGGTTTGGCCAAGTACTGCGTAGGCAAGGGCAGCTCCCAAACCTTGCCCAAGGGCCTGCGTTAAAGATTTCAATTGCCAATTTTTTGAGAATAGCGTTTCATAGATGTTTCTCAAAAATGACGCTTGTAATAAAGCAGGTAGTGTAAGAGACATTTACTTAAGGAGAACTGACTGATGTTTCTGTCTTGTGCAAGCCGCTACTATTGCTGAGTTTATCACCAAAAACATTTCAAACCTTAAAACGATGAGGAGACTACCCGTCTATTTATTATTGGACACCTCTGGTTCCATGACCGGAGAGCCCATTGAAGCAGTTAAAAATGGGGTTCAGGTCATGATCAGTTCGTTGCGGCAGAATCCGCAGGCTATTGAGACTGCCTTCATCAGCATCATCACCTTTGACAGTGAGGCCAAACAAGTCGTGCCGTTAACCGACCTGGCCTCGTTTCAGATGGTGGACATCCGCGCTACCGGCACTACCAGCCTAGGGGAGGCCCTGAAGTTGGTTTCCACCTGCATGGACAATGAGGTTACTAAAACCACGGCGGAGCAAAAAGGCGACTGGAAACCCCTGGTGTTCATCATGACGGATGGTATTCCCACCGATGACTGGCAGCTAGGTCTGGAAGAATTCAGAAAGCGGAAAACCGCCTTTACCGTGGCCTGCGCTGCGGGTAGCGCCGCCGATTCGGCGTTGTTAAAGCAGATCACGGAAAATGTCGTCAGCTTGGATACCGCCGACAGCCAAAGCATTGCCAAGTTCTTTACCTGGGTAAGTGCCTCCATCGGCGTTTCCTCAACTAAAGTCGAGGATGGCGGCCAGGAAGTGACCGGTATGGGAGAGCTACCCCCGCCTCCGGCGGAGCTGAACATAGTTACGTAAGCCATTCGCACCTCACTTGGCAAGGAAGAGGCTGGAAGACATCTTCATCAGCCTCTTCCTTGTTTTCTGAAGCACATTGCCCAGCGATAAAACCCGATCAGGCAGCTCAAGACTACCCGGCAAGCTGGAGCGCCAAAAGGGGGACTACGCGGGAGTACCCCGAAAAAGAGTTTAAAAACAGTAAGCACAACAGTAGGAATGGCCGATGCAAAACAACTGGTGACTGATCTTTTCAAAAGCAACGGCATACTCATTCCAGAGCACCGGATGAAGTTGTTCGACCACTTTTTACAGGAAGAACAGAACCTTGCCATTCTCTACCAACTCAGCAAAAACCAGGAACAACTCATGGCTAATTGGAAAACCGAAGAGAGAATAGCTGAGATCCTGCACCAGCCCATTCGTATTCCAAATGCTACCGTGGGTAAGCCCTATGCGGCTCCCTTTGACTTCGAGCAGTATGGTTGGAACGACCTTATCGCCTTCCGAATAGAAGGTCTTGAAGCTCTGGGGCTAGCCTATAGCGCCGAAAACAACCAGATTACCGGGGTTCCCACCCAAAGCGGCGACCTCGAGTTTTCGGTTTACTTCAAAGTGGAAGGACAGCCGGAGGACGCGCCCTTCCACCAAAAAGACTTGCTGCTCATCATCAACCCCGATCCGAAGAGCCTCTGGAAAAACCTGGAGAGCGACAAAAACGACCCCTACTGGAAGGAAGACGAGGTTACCTTGTTTTCTCCCCTAGGCGACCGGCACCTGCTGGTATCCTCCAAGCGCGGTCGCTCCCATGCCAATGTGGGCTCGTTCCGCGAAGATGACTTTGCGTTCAAGGAGCTGCCCAATGGCTGGAACGTTGTGGTGGTGTCAGATGGGGCCGGGAGTGCAAAGCTGGCCCGAAAAGGCTCTGCGCTGGCCTGTGCCGGCGTGGTCAACTATTTTCAGGAGCCCGCCGCCGTAGAAAGCATGGCCGAGTTTGACGACTTAGTACAACAGCACGCGAGCCAGACCGGCGAAGACACCCTGAAAAACCTCAACCATTTCGTCTACAACAACCTGGGCAAAGCGGCTTTTCAGGTGCATAAGCAACTGGAAAGCTTCGCCAAGGCGCAGGACATCACGTTGAAAGATTTGAGCAGTACGCTCATCTTTACCCTGTTCAAGAAGTACGACGTAGGCTACGCCTTGCTTTCCTTTGGCGTAGGCGATTGCCCCATTGCCGTGCTCAGCAAAGACGTGACCGAGGTGACTCTCATGAACTGGATTGACGTGGGCGAGTTCGGGGGGGGGACCCGGTTTATTACCATGCCCGAGATTTTCCAGAATGAAAAGTTCTCCACCCGCTTTGGGTTTAAACTGCTGGATGACTTCTCGTACCTGTTCATGATGTCGGATGGCATCTATGACCCGAAGTTCGTGGTGGAGGCCAGCCTGCCGGACATTGCCAAGTGGCAGGAGTTTCTGGCTGATTTAAAGGGGCAGAATGAGGATAAGGCCGTGGTGGAGCTGAGCACCACCAACCCCGACATTGAAGCGCAGCTCTCCAGATGGATGGATTTCTGGAGTCCCGGCAACCATGACGACCGAACCTTAGCCATTGTTTTCTAGCCCTGGCCGGGCAGACAACCAGAAAACGACCCCGGAAGCAGAGCACTTACTTATAGAATTTATCCTGTGAGCCAAAGCAGTTCCATCACCTTTTTCAATGAGCCCGGTAAACCTGTGAAGTCGGTGCCGTCCATTATCACGCCTGGTAAAACCTACCCGTACGTAGATAATGGCGAGCCCATGCGGGGCGGCATGAAAGACGTTTATTTCGGGCCCGATAAATCGTACGTTATTGCCTTTTACCGCGACAAGCAGGATTACAACTCCCGGGAACGGCTAAAGAAACTGGTGACCCAGTACTACGACAGCTTCTTCAACCGCGAAGGCGGCGAGTACTACAAGGAGCTGTACTGCTGGCCTACCGACATGGTGGAAACCACCGACGGAAAAGTGGGGTTGGTGGTGCCTACCTACAACAAGAACTTCTTTTTCCAGAAAGGCTACGCCACCAGCGAGGGCATTAAAGGAAAAGAAAAGCAAGGGTTGTGGTTTGCCTCGGCCAAGTTCCGGCACCCGCAGTTTTCCTTGCGGCTGGATGAAAGCGAGTTAGGCAACTGGCTCAGCTATTTCCAGATCTGCGTTAAAATTGCCCGGGGGGTGAAGCGCCTGCACGCCGCCGGGCTGGCCCACTCCGATTTATCCTATAAAAACGTCCTGATTGATCCGGTCAGTAAATCGGCCACCATCATTGACATTGACGGGCTGGTAGTACCCGGATTGTACCCCCCGGATGTTATTGGCACCGCTGACTTTATTGCCCCGGAGGTACTGGCTACTAAACACCTGGAACTGCGCGACCCTCTCCGCAAGCATGCCAACCGTACCACCGACCTGCACGCCCTGCCGGTCATGATTTACCTGTACCTGCTTTACCGGCACCCGCTGAAAGGAGGGAAGGTCAACTCCCTGGATACGGAGCAGGATGACCTGCTTTCCATGGGGGAAAAGGCCCTGTTTATTGAGCACCCGACGGACCACTCCAACCGACCTAAACTGGATCAGGTGTCCAAGTGGACGCTGCCCTGGGCGGATGTTGCCAAGCTACCCTACACCATCACCGGCCCCTACCTGAAGGCCTTATTTGATCAGGCCTTTGTCACCGGCCTGCACGACCCTAACCAGCGGCCTAACGCGGACCAGTGGGAGCAGGCCCTGCTCAAGACCACGGATCTGATGCAGCCCTGCAGCAACCCTACCTGCCAGCAGAAGTGGTTTGTGTTTGATAATACCACCTCGCCCCGGTGTCCGTTCTGCGGCACGCCGGTGAAAGGCCCGCTGCCCGTGCTGGACCTGTACTTTGAGTTCAAGCCCACCGTCTGGCGCCCCGAAAATCACCGCCTCATGGTGTACAACAACCAGTACCTGTTCCAGTGGCACGTGAACCGGCACGTGGTCAGAAATGAAAAACTGACCGCCGAGCAAAAGATCCCAGTGGGGTATTTCACCTTCCACCACAATAAGTGGGTATTTGTCAACCAGAAGCTCACCTCGTTGAAAGACCTCACCGAAGACAAAGAGATCCCCGTGAACACCATGGTAGACCTCACCGACGGCAAGAAGCTCTTGCTGTCCAGTGAAGATGGCGGCCGGGTAGTGGTGATTACCATGGCCAATAAGTAAAGCCGCTAGGGTCTCAAAAGACTAGAAAGCAAAGAGAAGTGGAGAGGGAAATAACCTTACAGCTCACTAACACTTACCGAGATGAAAATAAAGCCACTAGGAGTACTTGTTGTTCTTCTGATCATTGGGGCACTGGCCTATTTCGCCATCAGCCCCCGCTTATCTGGGGGCAATCAAGGCAGCGCTGACACCTCTACTACCTCGCCCAGCATTCCCGGCAGCAACCGGACCACGGGCAACACTGCGGATGAACCGGCAGCATCAACTACCACCACGACTACCCCTGCGGCCGGCACGAGCGAGGATACCCGGGAATTCAACTACTCGCCCGAGAAACCGCAGAACGGCACGCTACGGGGAGTAGTGGAAGTCGGGGCCACGGGCTTTAACTCCTTTGTCATCAACATGGATCGCCAGAAGCGCTGGGAGATTGTCTCCAAAGATTTTGGCGAATCCCTGACCTACGAAGGGCTGGCTACTACCGAAGACATCCGAGCCGGTCTTAAAAAATACCTGGCGGCTATGTTTGACAAAGGCGTAGCGAATAGAAACATGCACTTCGTGATTTCCTCGGGCGCCCAGAAAGAACCCAAAACCGCCATCATCAGCAATGAGCTGAAGAAGATGGGGTATGTGGTGAACAATGTCACCGCCGAGCAGGAAGGCAAAATGGGCTTCACGGCCACCGTTCCGCCCGCCTTCGCCGACAATTCCTTCCTGGTCGACATTGGATCCGGGAATACCAAGATCTCCTGGCAGGAGAATGGCCGCCTGCAATCCATTGAGCTGCCCGGCGCCAAGTACTACGAAAAAGGAATCGCCGATGAGCAGGTGTACAACCAGGTGAAAACGCTCGTGGCTAAAATACCGGCGAGCAAGCGAAATGTAGGCTTCATCCTGGGTGGGGTGCCCTTCACCCTGGCCAAGCAACATCGCAGGGGAGAAGAAAGATATACTGTACTGAAGGCTCCTGGGGCGTACAAGGCCGCCGACAAGAAAATGGGCTCGGGCTTGATTATTTACAAAGGCCTGGCGGAGGCGACCGGCACCGACACCTTTGTGTTTGACTGGGATGCCAACTTTACCATCGGGTTTCTGCTGAGCCTCAACCAATAAGTTATCTTCCGATGAGTTTCTTAAAGCAGTTGCTGAATCCATTTGTGGAGTTTGAAAACGAGGCCAAGCCAGAACCGGCCAAACTGAATCCACCGGTCACTGCTCCGGCGGCACCTGCCTCGCCTTCCGCGCCTTCCTTTTTACCCCCGGCAGCGCCTGCGGTCCCTGAGAACGCCCAGCATCCGTTGATTAATGGCCCCGCCGCTCCCATCACTATTCCGGACCATGTTCCCACTTATTCGGCCGGAGGCACCATCACGGGGCCGTTGCCAGAACACGAACAGTACTTTGAACGGCTGATTGATGAAGCGAACGCCCGCAACCCCTTGTTCCAGGGCCCTGATTACAAAGAGTTCGTGGACAGCAAACTGGACATCGACGACATTCAGGACGAAGCCATTAAGTACCAGACCGCTTACAACGTGCTAAAAAGCACCGGCCTCACCAAGGAAAAGCTCCTTTCCACCGGACAGGAGTACCTGAACCTGATTGGGCGGGATTTAAATGCCTTTCAGAGTGCCCACGCGCAGCAGTACCGGAAAGAGGTGGGGCATAAGGAAGAACTGCTCCAGCAGAAAGCGCAGGAGCTGCAAACCCTTACCCAGCGCTTAACTACCCTAAAAGCTGAAATCAACCAGATATCCCAGGAGATCAACCTCCAGAAAGATAAAATGAACACCACTAAAAACTCCTTTTTACTGGCTGGTGAAAACAAGCAAAAGGAGATTCAAACGGAACTAGGAAAAATAGCGCAACACTTTTAAAGTTAAATTATCCATCACCTAATAAGGAGAAACGTCCTAGCATTAGTGCAATGCGGAGCTGGCTACCACGCCGCGTTCATAAGTATATGCGGACATGGATGCCGGCACCTCCCGTCCCAACACCTTGAACCTGTATCAAGGACCTCCCCGCGGAATGATGCTCGGGGTCTTGCTGATGGAAAACGACTTTGACAACCCCAATAAGTACCGCGATCAGGTGCAGCAGGGGAGTAGTACACAAAGCCTCGGGAAGGTATTGACTTTAGCCTGCAGCACATCCCAGCGGTCGGGCCCACGATTGCCAAGCTAGCCGGGGCAGGGCTGAAAGCGGCGGGTCCGGAAATAGTGGAGGCCGTGAACTCGCTGCTGGACACCCAGGACGACAAGCTGGCGACCTACAGCTGGTATATTTCCGCCATGCAGATTGTAACCAGCACGCGTGCCTCACACCAGGATTTGTGGGGGGATTCAGTGGCAGCTGGAATCTTCCCTGCTCAGTGGGGAGGGCGCCTCCTATAAAGTGTACCTGGATATTGTAGCCAGCTAGGCAAGAGCCTTATTGACGCTTCGTGCAAGCCCCTGCCAAGTTGGCTGGGGCTTTGCCTGAACTAATCAGAACAGTAGGCTACCGGTGGCAGTAGGGGAGCAACTTCTGGCCGATAACGTAGAATATACCCATATCCCTAGAAGGTAACTGAGGGTGGAAACCACAATTGAAACGCACTGCCGGCTCCGGCCACGGAATGGACTTGAATGCTACCCTGGTGCAACTGCATGATTTGCTTGGCCAGGCTCAACCCGATGCCGGAGCCGTTGGGGTAGGTAGTGAAAAAAGGGATAAAGATGCTGTCCAGCACATCAGCCGGAATACCGCTGCCATTGTCTTTTACCTCGATAATTACTCGTTCCTGCTCATCGTGCCAGGCCAGCAGGCTAAGGCGGGGGTCGGGGATTTGCGCGAGTGCCTGCGCCGCATTAAGCACCAGATTAATAAGCACCTGCTCAAGCAGGTGGCCGTCGGCGTGTAGGGTGAGGTGGACGGGCCGGACGCTAAGAGTGACCTCTATGCCTTGCGCGGCCAGTTGCTCCCCTAGTAGCTGCCGGGTGGCCTGGAGCAATTCCTGCACGTAAAGGGTCGTACGCTGCGGCGAGGCTAGGGTGCTAAAGTCGCGATATACCTGAGCGAAGCGCAGTAGCCCTTCGCTGCGCTGCTGGATGATGCGAATGCCGGTACCCACGTCGTTGAGCAACTCACTGGAAACTTTCTGCTCCCGGGCACTTTGTATGTGGCGGCCCAATGAATCAGCCAGCGAAGCAATGGGGGCAACTGAGTTCATGATTTCGTGCGTCATCACCCGGAGCAGTTGCTGCCAGGCGGCCGTTTCGGTATCCGCAAGGGTCTGGCTCACGTTCTTGAAGGCTAGGAGGGTAAACGCTTCGCCTCGTAGTTTAAACTGAGTGGCCGACACCAGCAACTGCACCGTTTGGAGACCCACCGTCAGCTTCACCACCACGGGTTGGCCGGGCACCGCCCGGCAAATAGCTTCATACAGGACCGGCAGCCGGGATTGCAGCGCCCGGATATTCTTAAGATAAGGCAGGTGCAGCGTCTGCTTGAACGCCTCATTTACCCAGGCCACGTTGCCCGCCGCGTCGTAGGACACGATGCCGGTATCGAGCAGCGCCAGGATGGTTTGCAGGTAGTGAAACTGCCCTTCCTGCGCGGCCCGCAACTCCTGAAACATGGCGTTGACCTGGTTGAAGGCCTCGTGCAAGGGCCGCAGCGACGCCGGCCCGGACTGCACTGGGTACTGCCGCGAAAAATCGCGGTACCTGAGGGCCAGGGTAAAGTCGGCCAGCGCCTGCTGCCCGCGCATCAGGTAGCGGGCCAGGTCCAGGACCAGCACGAACAGCAGCCCCAGGGTCCCCAGGGCTAGCCCGTAAGCGTGGTGCAGCGCGGCGTACCCGCCCCCCGCTAACGCGGCCACCAGCAGGACCAGGCGGCCCAGCAGGCGAGCATCCAGGCTATTATATATCATGCTTGTCGAGCCGACGGTAGAGGGCGGTGCGGGTGAGACCCAGTTCCTTGGCCGCTTTGGTGAGGTTGCCCTGGTGGCGCTCAATGGCCTGCTGGATGGTGTTCTTTTCTACCTCCAGCAACGGCAGCGGATTCTCAGCTGCAGTCACAGCCGGCGCTGCCCCCGCGGAAGCAGCGGCCGATTCGGGGTTGCGAAATGAGAAATCGGCCGGAAGCAGCACGGGGCCAGTCCCCAGAATAACGGCCCGCTCTACGGCGTGCTGCAGTTCCCGCACGTTGCCGGGCCAGGTGTGCTCCCGGAGCTTGCGCAGGGCAGCGGCACTGAATTCCGGCACGGGTTGCCGGTTGCGGGTGGCGTACACCTGGGCGAAGTGCTGGGCCAGCAGCGGCACGTCATTGTCCCGTTCGCGCAGGGGAGGCAGCGTGATTTCGACCGTGTTGAGGCGGTACATCAAGTCCTGGCGGAAAGCACCGCGGGCCACTAGGGCGTGTAACGGGGCGTTGGTGGCCGACAACAGCCGGATATCTACCGGTACGGGCGCGTTGCTCCCCACGGGCACTACCTGGCGGTTTTGCAGGGCCGTGAGCAGCTTGGCTTGCTGCGGCAGGCCAATGTTGCCAATCTCATCCAGAAACAAGGTTCCTCCGGTGGCCGCCTCGAACCGGCCTACGCGGCTGGCCTGGGCATCCGTGAACGCACCCTTGATGTGACCGAACAGCTCGCTTTCAAACAACCCCTCACTGAGCGCGGCTACGTCGGCGGCCACGAAGGGCCGGGCAGCGCGGCGCGACTGCTCGTGCAGGGACTTGGCGACCAGCTCCTTGCCCGTGCCGTTCTCGCCGAGCAGCAGCACGTTGGCTTCGGTCGGGGCGACCTTTTCAATAATGGCGCGCACTTCCTGCATGGCGGCTGACTCGCCCAAAAGAGCGGTAGCAGCAGCGCCCGGGCCGGCTATCTTTTTCGGGCTACCCCCGCTTTTGCGGCCGGTTTTAGGCTGGAGGGCGGCGGCCAGCGTTTGCAGCAGCTGTTCGTTGTGCCAGGGCTTGAGCAGGAAGTCGGTGGCGCCTGCTTTCAGGGCGCGCACTGCCGTGCGCACGTCGCCATAGGCCGTAATGAGGATGACGGCCGTGGTGGGGTTGTGCTCCCGGATGCGGCCCAGCCAGTAGAAGCCCTCGTTGCCCGTCGCCTGGCCGCTGCGGTAATTCATATCGAGAAGAATGGCGTCGAAGTGCTCCCGGCGGAGCAGGGAGAGCAGCAGCTCCGGATTTTTCTCCGTCACCACTTCCCGCACCTCAGTTTTGAGCAGCAGCTTGAGGGCGAACAGCACGTCGGGCTCGTCGTCTACCACCAGGATGCGGGCGTGCTTAGAAATCATGAAGTAAGGATAGGTAAAACGTAAAAGTCGGGGCTGACTGGCCCCCGTCCCAATCCAGGCCACATAAACCGTGCATTCTTCTGAAAATACTGGATTTGAGCCGGCTAGGCCGTTTTTTACCTACTATAAGGAGTTGAACTGTATCAGAACCGAACGGTCACCTGTATCAAAACCGGACGTTTGGCGACAGCTGACAAACAATAATTAGGCGCATACTGCTGATTATCAGTTATTTATGAAAAAGGCACCGTTCTTGGCATCTCCGGTTCATAGCTTTTTGTGGCTAGTGCCAGCGCCGAACTTAATGGATGTCCTGATACCGAAGAAGAAGTGGTGGTTTGTTGCCCGCTGGTGGTGGCTGGGGATCCTGGCGCTGGCCGGCACGGGCGCGGCCGTATTCTACTGGCCTAGGCCGGGCCAGCGGCAGCACGTCGCGGCCAGCCGGCTGACCATCAGCCCCGTCACGCGGGGCCATTTTCAGGAATTCACGGCCATTGACGGGATAGTGCAGCCCCTGCGCACCGTGTACCTGGACGCGGCGGAGGCCGGTACGGTGCAGCAGGTTCTGGTGGAAGAAGGCACGACCTTGACGGCGGGCCAGCCGTTGCTGCGGCTGGCCAATCCCGACCTGCAGCTGGAAATGGTGAACCGCGAAACGGCCGTGTATGACCTGATCAACAACCTGCGCAACACTCGCAACCAGCTACTGCAAAACCGCATTCTGCGCCAGAATCAGCTAGCGGACATCGACTACCAGCTAACCGAGGCCCGGCGGGTGTTTGACATGAACCGAACGCTCTACGAGCAAAAGGTCATTGCGCGGCAGGAGTACCTCCAGAGCCAGAACGCCTACCGTTACCAGCTGCGCCGGCGGCAGCTGACGCAGCAGACCCTGCGCCAGGATTCAGTGGCCATGCAGCAGCAGCTGGGCACCATGCAGGAGTCGGTCCGGCGCATGACCAGCAACCTGGCCCTGATGCGGCGCAAAATGGACGACCTGCTGTTGCGGGCCCCGGTCGGCGGGCGGCTCAGCTCGCTGGCCGCGGAAGTGGGCGAAGCCAAAACCCGGGGCCAGCGCCTGGGGCAGATTGATGCCCTGGCGGGCGTGAAGCTGCACGCCGCCGTGGACGAATTTTACATTGCCCGCGTCGGGACCGGTCAGGTGGGCGAAGTGGTGGTGGAGGGCCAGGCGTATGCCTTGCGCGTGACCAAAATCTTCACTCAAGTGGCCAAAGGCCTGCAAATCGACCTGGCCTTTGCCGGCGTGCCGCCAACGGGACTGCGGCGGGGCCAGACCCTACCCATCCGGCTGGCGCTGAGTGCGAAGGCCCCGGCGGTGCTGCTGCCCAAAGGCGGCTTTTACCAGCAAACCGTGGGCAACTGGGCCTTCAAGCTGGGGGCCGACGGCACCCAGGCCCAACGGGTGGCCATCCGGCTGGGGCGGCAGAACCCCGACTATTACGAAGTGCTGGCGGGCCTGCAGCCCGGCGACCGGGTCGTAACCTCCAGCTACGAAGGCTACGCCGACCAACAGGAACTGGTGCTGGACAACCACCAGCCGTAGGATTTTTACTAACTACTCGGCCCCAAAAGGCTAATGCTCATGATTAAGACCGAAAACCTGGAAAAGGTGTACCGCACCGAAGAGGTGCAAACCAAGGCGCTTAACCACGTCTCGCTGACGGTGGAGCAGGGGGAGTTTGTGGCCATCATGGGCCCCTCGGGCTGCGGCAAATCGACGCTGCTCAACCTGCTGGGGCTGCTCGACGAGCCCGACGGCGGCAGCCTGCAACTGCTGGGCACAGAAACCAGCCGCTACTCCGAGCGGCAGCGGGCCGAGCTGCGCAAGCGCAGTTTGGGCTTCGTGTTTCAGAGTTTCAACCTGATTGACGAGCTGACGGTATTTGAAAACGTGGAGCTGCCCCTGCGCTACCTCGGCGTGGGGGCCAGCGAGCGGCGGCAGCGGGTGGAGCAGGTGTTGGAAAAGATGCAGCTCTTGCACCGGCGCAACCACTTTCCCTTGCAACTCTCGGGCGGGCAGCAGCAGCGCGTGGCCGTGGCCCGCGCCGTGGTGAACGCCCCGCCGCTGCTGCTCTGCGACGAGCCCACCGGCAACCTCGACTCGGCCAGCGGCCACGATGTGCTGGGCCTGCTGACAGAGCTGAACGAGGCGGGCACCACCGTGCTGATGGTAACGCACTCCGAGCACGACGCCCGGTACGCCCGGCGCGTCATCCGCCTGCTCGACGGGCAGGTGGTGCTGGAAAGCAGCCGCAGCCAATTCTAACCGATTCCTCTTCTTTCGGCTCATGCTTCCCTACCCCTTGCTGCTCCTCTACCGCAACTTTAAGCGGTTCAAAAGCACGTTCTTCATCAACCTGATTGGCCTCTCGACCGGCCTGGCCTGCGCGCTGCTCATCTACCTGTGGATAAGCGACGAGCGCAGCTTCGACCGCTACCACGCCCTGGACGGGCGTCTGTATCAGGTGCTGGAAAACCGCCGCACGGCCGCCGGCATCGAAACCCAAACCGGCACCATACCGCTGCTGGCGGAGGCCCTGCGGCGGGAAATGCCGGAGATTGAATTCGTGGCCACCACCACGCCGGTCCCGTTCTTCCCTGCTTTTACGCTGGCGGCGGGCGGCCAGCACCTAACCGCCGTCCCCAAATACGCGGACCCCGCCTTCTTTCAGCTGTTTTCCTACCCCCTGCTGGTGGGCACCCCCGCCACTGTGCTGCAAGACAAAGACGCCATTGTGCTCTCCGAGGCCTTGGCAACCAAGCTCTTCCAGACGCCGCAGAACAGCCTGGGCAAAGCCGTGGAATGGCAAATGGCCGACCGAAAGCAGACCTGCCTGGTGGCCGGGGTGTTTGCCGGGGTGCCCCGCAACTCGTCCGAGCAGTTTGACTGCGTGCTGCCATTTGCCTCGTTCAGGGACATGATGCAGATGGGCGAAACCATCAAGTGGGACGACGACGGCCCCTTCAACACCTACTTAGCCTTGAAGGAGGGGGCCGACCCCGCGCAGTTTCAAGCCAAGCTGGCGGGGTTGCTGAAAACCAAAAGCACGCAGGCCCAGGCCCGGGGGCGCACGCTGTTCGTGCGGCCGTTCTCGGCGGCGTACCTGCACGGCACCTACGAAAACGGCGTCGCCACCGGGGGGCGCATTACCTACGTGCGGCTGCTGGCCCTCATTGCCGGGCTCATTCTGGTGATTGCCAGCATCAATTTCATGAACCTGTTCACCGCCAAGGCCTCGCGGCGGGTCAAGGAAGTGGGCATCCGCAAGGCCCTGGGGGCGAGCCGCGCTGTGCTGGTGGGGCAGTACCTGACCGAATCCGTGGTGATGGCCTTGCTGGCCCTGGTCGTGGCCGTGGGGCTGGTGCAGCTCGTGCTCCCGCAGTTCAGCGAGCTGACGGGCAAGCCGCTGGCCTTGCGATGGGAGTGGCCGCTGGTGGGGGCCGGCCTGACCCTGGCGCTCGGTACGGGGCTGCTGGCGGGCAGCTACCCCGCGTTCTACCTGTCAAGTTTTCAGCCGGCGGCCGTGCTGAAAGGCAAGCTACCGACCAGGGCCGGCGACGTGTGGACGCGGCAGGGACTGGTCGTGCTGCAGTTCACGCTCTCGGTGCTGTTCATCGTGGCCGTGGTGGTCGTCAACGCGCAGCTGGCGTTTGTGCAGCGCCACCCGCTGGGCTACGACAAAGCCCACGTGCTCCGCTTTGATACGGGTGGCAAGGCGGCGCGAGAGCAGGCGGCCTTTCTGAGCGAGGTGAAGCAATTGCCCGGCGTTGTGCAGGCGTCCAGCGTCCTGGGCGGCTTCCTGGGGGGGCGCTACGTCGCGGAGATGAGCTGGCAAGGTAAGCGCCTGCCCGTAGGGACGATGCTGGTCAACTATGACCTAGTGGAAACAATGGGCATGCATTTGGTAGCTGGCCGCAGTTTTGCGCGGCAGTATCGCGCCGACAGCGCCGCCATCCTCGTCAACCAGGCCCTGGTGGCGGGCCTGGGGATGCCGGACCCCGTGGGCCAACAGCTCGACGGGCGCCGCATCGTGGGCGTGGTCCGCGACTTCCACTACGAATCCCTGCACGAAAAAATTAAACCTCTGCTCCTCAAGCTTGACCCCCAGATTAACACGGTACTAGTGAAGCTCCAGCCGGGCGCGGAGCAGGCCACTATTGCGCGGCTTCAGCAGCTGTACGCCGCCTACAACCCCGGCTTTACGCTCGACTACACGTTTCTGGATGCCGACTACCAGGCCCAGTACGTAGCCGAGCGGCGGGTAGCGGTGCTCGCCCGCTACTTCGCCGGGCTGGCTATTCTCATTTCCGCTCTGGGCCTGCTAGGGCTAGCTGCCTTCACGGCCGAGCGGCGGCGCAAGGAAATCGGCATCCGCAAGGCCCTGGGCGCGAGCGAACTGAGCATTGTGTGGTTGTTGACCAGCAGCCTGACCTGGCTGGTTGTCGTAGCCATCGTGCTGGCGCTGCCCCTAAGCTACCTGCTGCTGCAGCGGTGGCTGGAAGGCTTTGCCTACCGCGTGGCGTGGCAGTGGTGGTACTTCGCCGCCGCCGGCATGGGGGCCCTGCTCATTGCCGGCCTTACCGTAAGCGCACTGGCCTGGCGGGCCGCCCGCCGCAGCCCCGTGCTGAGCCTGCGGGCCGATTGATAAGCGAATAGGCGGGCCGCCCGGAATTGCCCGAGGGTAGGCCACCTACCGGCCGGCCGTGGTCTTGTAACCAGCGGCCACCACGGCTCAGCCATACCCTGCTGGCGGAGTGCCGCGCGCAGCCATTCACTTCGAGGAGTTCGGGCTGGCTACGTAGAGTGGGTAAGAAATTAGCGGCCCCGTAAGAAGTACATCAACTCCAGCAGCTTCCGCTCGAGCACATCTGGTAATTCCGGTATCGTTCTCCCTTCAGTGTCCGGCCCCTAGCTAGGTGTTACCTTGCCGCATGCCCCCCATTTCCTTTAATCCAGCGATGCTGACCGCCCTCCTGGGCGGCCGCAAAACGCAAACTCGCCGGCGCCTTCCTCTGGACCTGCCTATGCAGCAGGAACCAAGCCGGTACCGCTACCTGGGCCTGATCGAGGAAGGGGCCCTGTTCGAGGATGTGCAAACGCGGACCATACTGCCCCCCGTGCCGTGCCCATTCGGCAAAGCAGGTCAGGTGCTACGGGTGCAGGAAGACGTAGCGTTCCACCTGGTGGTGTTAAGCATCCGGGCCGAGCAGGTGCGCTGCGTTACCGAAGCGGATGTTCTGGCGGAAGGCCTTAAATCGGTGGTGGTGCATGGCGGGCCGGTAACCTGGGGTGGGGTGGAGCCAACAGGTGACGAGGCAGGCTCTTTCCACTGGTATAACAGCCCCGTGGAAGCGTTTCGGCGCTTGCTTGATTCCATCTATCCAACCGCCTGGGCCCGGAATGAGTGGGTGTGGGTTGTGGCGTTTAAGCTGAAGCCCGGCGCGTAGTTACTGGCATGGCCCGGGCGTAGTGGAAAGCACGCCGGCGTTGCTGGCCTCGCAGCTGTTGGCGTACGTGCGGCCATTGCAGCCACAGACCGGGTTGTAGTTCATCGGGCAGGGACCGGACTTGGCCGGGGCCGGATCAACACAGGTGCTATCCGGCTCGGCCGGGTTGGAGCAGGAGGCACCCAGGGCCAACAAAATCAGCAGACAAGACAGTAGGCGGGTACGCATAGTCAGAGATGGAGCTCTCTACTGGGCAGCGCCGTATTCTCTTCGGAAAGTGGCACCAGGAGGAGGATTCGAACTCCCGAGGATCACCCATAGGTTCGCTCGCTGCGCGCCGAAGCACACCCGCATTCCTTGCTCAGCATTCCTGGTAGGAAGGGAGAGCGAAAGTACTAAAATCGTTCAATCAGCCAGGTTAGCCCCATACGCAGATAGATCAGCGCAGCCGGCATAAACAAGAGCACGAAGAACCCCACCCCGGCACGCGGGTAAAAGGGATTGCGCCAGCGTTGCCAGGCGTGAGAAACGTAGGCCAGGGCCGCCAAGCCTGTACACACAAACACGAAAAAGGCGGGAATCAGAAGGATAAAGCTGGCTTCCCCTTCCCACCCCTGTCTGGTCTGCTGCTGCTGCTCCGCCTGCCACTGGTGGAAGAGCAGGATCCACCCGCTGCACGCCAGGGCCAGGAACAGGGCGTAGCGAAATTCACGCAGGGAGGTGAAGGTTTTCATCGGGGCCACGGGGTAGTGGCTCCTTTATTCCGGAAGGTGGTGGGAAGTAACCTGGAGGACCTGTAAAACAAACAGCCCCAACCATCAGGCCAGGGCGGATTGTAAGTAGTAGAAGCTTGAACACATCCTGATGGCCACGGAGCTCGACCCGGTTTACTGCGCGGCGGCTTCTGTGGTGGCCGGCTGCTCGGCGAAGGCGGGGTCCATGTACAGAATATTCCAAATATGGCCGTCGGGATCCTGGAAGTTGCGGTCGTACATAAATTCCATTTCGTTTTACGGCTGCTGGGGCACGGGCTGCCCCCCGGCGGCCAGTGCTGCGTCAACCATACGGTCCACCTCGGCGCGGCTGTCGGCTGACAGGCAGAGAATGAATTCGTTGGCCTGGTGAGCGTTGACCAGGGGCTTACCCGTGAACGACTGGAAAAACGACTCTTCCAGCAGCATCACGAAGAGGGTGTCGCTGACAATCAGGCAGGTGCCCTGTTCGTTGGTCATCAGCGGGTTGAACCTAAAACCCAGCTGAGTAAAGAACGCCACCGACGCGCTGAGATCCTTAACGGGCAGGTTGAGATACATTGTAGTCGCCATGGGGGTAGTAGGTTAGTGGGTACAGGGCAAAAGTACCGGCTGCATCGGCCCGGTAGGGGCACGGAATGCGACAACTTGCGGGGTCCTTTGCGACAAGTTTTTTGCAAGCGGGGCGGTCTGAGATGTCGTTGTAAGCTGCCTTAGGGAGTGGTCAGGGGTTGACCTGGCGCTTAGCAAAGTAAGGGCCGGTAGCGGCGGTCCATTGAGTCCTTCTGCTGCAGGGCGCGGGCAATATTTAGCGGGTGGGTAGCAAGGCCCCTCAGTCAGATTGGAATAGGAGATATCGGCCGGCCGTTAATAGGCCGCATGGCATAACTGTTAACAGCTGTAGCTTGCCCGATTGCCGGGGTACGGTGTCGACGACTCGCCGAGCAACTACCTGCAATTACTTGGGTCAATGCGCTGGCCTTCAATTAATTAATTGCCGTCGGGCCCTAATACAGGGCTGCAGGCGGCCGTGAGCAGCATCAGGCACAGCAGCAGGGACAGTACTCGGGGATGCAGGGAAGATTCCTAACCTTAGCCTTTAGCTGGCAGCGGCCTGCTGTGCCTCACGTAGCCACGATTTCGCTTTCTCCATATCATCAAACAACACTACCTGCAGGCCTTTGCCAACACCCCGGGTCAACGCCTCGGCGGACAGCATCGCCATGGCATCCGGCTGCACGACGTGGGCGAAGTGGGTCAGGCCCACCTCGATGGCCCGTGGTACCCAGTCGGTCAGGACCCACAGCATGGAGTGGTCCCACCGGCCTAAGACGCGACGATTATCATTCAGCAAGTACGAGCACGAATGCTTTTGGAGTAGTTGCAGGCACGCCTCGGCCCCATCAAACACGCTGTCGAAGGTCTGATAGCCTATCCAGTCGTTGTAGACCCACTGATTATCCGAATCGTACCTCGTGGAGAGGTACTTGTTACCGAGGGGGTTAGTTAATTCAAGGGGCATGAGGGCGGGAGGGGGGTAGGCAAGCTTACTTCTTTAGCTACCATTCCAGCAACTGGATAATGCGCTTGGCGCTTGGGGTAGCGTATTAACCAACCTGAGTCTGGTGCTCGGGGCATGGGGGCGAAGGGCTTGCCCTTATGCATGGAAAGCGGACCTGCGATTCAGGCACAAGATACCCAAAATTATGTCAGGCATTATCCATCTATAATACTAATCACCTTCACAAGATCAAGTCCGAAAGGTGCCTGTGCCGTGGGGTAAATTACCCACTATAAATCCCCTAGTTCGCTCCCTGTACCTGTTTACTGAACTGATTTTCGCCCTGCTAGCGCCATTTCCTTTAATTGCTAGTGATCGTAACATTGCACAGGAAACCAGGGAAAATATGCACATTACGACTACACTGTTGCCCCCCCGCAGCTAGAGCCACTACCCGCCGTGCAACCATAGCAATGCTGATTGATGACCACTGTCCGTTTGCTGAGCATCGCGACATCAAAGTCCCGGATATGCTGCACGGGGCTGGCCACAGTGAGGTCCAGCATCTGGTTGAAATCGCAATCGTAGAGTCCCCCATCCCAACTGACGGAGATCGTGTTGCGGCACATCACGCCGGCGGCGGCCACGGGGTTGAAGGCATTGACTAGCTTTTCCATATAGCCGGCGTAGTTGCCCGACTCCATCAGGAAGTCGAGGTAGCGGCTGACGGGCAGGTTGGTGATGGCATAAAGTTCGTTGAACACAATGCCGAAGTCTTTGAGCAGAGCCCGCTTAAACTGCTCCTGCAGGCCCTTCTGCGAGCCCGGCAGAAAGGCCCCATTGGGGTTGTAGACCAGATTCAGGACTAGGCCGCTCCCTGGGTGCCCATAGCCGACGGCGTTGAGCATTTTCAGGGCCCGCACGGAGTCCTCGAATACGCCATCCCCCCGCTGGCGGTCGGTGGTTTTGGCCGTGTAGAAAGGCAGGGAGCTGACCACTTCCACGTTGTGGAGCTTAAAGAAATCGGGCAGGTCGTGATACTTCTTGTTGGCCACGATGATGGTCAGGTTGCAGCGCACCAGCACTTTGCGGCCCAGCAGGCTAATCTGCTCCACAAACCACCGGAAGTCAGGGTTCATCTCGGGGGCTCCCCCCGTTAAATCCACCGTCGCAATATCGGTCTGGGCCAGCGCATCCAGGCAGAGCTGCATGGTTTCGCGGGTCATGATTTCCTTGCGGTCCGGACCGGCATCGACGTGGCAATGCCGACACACCTGGTTGCACATCTTGCCCACGTTGATTTGCAACACGGTGGGAGCAACGGGGAGCAGGGGGAAGAGCCCCGCTTCAGCGAGCTTATCCCGAAACGAGGGCAGGTGCAGCGTCTGCGCCTCCTCCTGCCGAAGTACGGTTAACTGAAAAGCCGAATCGGCCAGTTGGTGGCCCGTGGCCTTGAGTGATTTCATGAAACGCGTTCGTAGAGAATCTAAGAGACAAGCTGACTCTCAGGGCAGAACCCTGGCAGCAGAGGCGATGCGGTTGCCCGTGCCCGGCAAACGTACGAGAGGATCAGCCCTCCCGGTTTAGGGGGGTATCCCTATTCGTAGAAATGCCGGAGCCGCCGAATAGTCCGGAGTACGATCCAGTCGCCGAGCCGGGGCAGGTAAGTGTGCACCAGCACAATGAGCCGCCCCAGGGCAGAGAGCACCGTACGTTGCCGCCGCCGGCGGATATGCTCCACAATCCGGGCGGCTACCTGGGCCTGGGTTTTCTGCCAGCGCGGGGGACGATGCGCAATGGGAACGGGCGCGCCGCTCGCGCTGAGCACCCGCTTGTCGGGATCATTTTGGGTGAACCCAATGTGTACTACCCCCACATGCAGGCCCGTGTCGGAAAGTTCCAGCCGGAGGGTATGCGCCAGGTTGGCTACTGCCGCCTTGCCCGCACAGTATGCCGAGCCACTGGGCATCCCGTTCAGGGCCGAGATGGAGGAAATGAACGTGACGCTCCCCCGACTCTTGAGCAGGTGGGGCAGGGCGGCTTTGAGGGGGTACACCGTGCCGTACACATTGCTGTCGAGCACCTGCCGAAATACTTCGGGCTGCATATCCGCAAAGTACGCCCGCTGGGAAATGCTGGCATTGGTGACGAGAATGTCCAACCGGCCAAACGTCTGAACGGCGGTGGCCACCAGCATCTCACAGGCGGCATAATCCGTTACGTCGGCCACGCAGCTGGCCACGACGTAGCCCGCTTCCGCCAACGCCTGACGCGTGAGCTCCAGGCGGTCCGCCTGCCGTCCGTTGAGCACGACCGCAGCTCCCTGCTGGCAAAGGGCGCGGGCGGTTTCCCGGCCAATGCCGGACTCCGAGCCGGTGACCAGGGCGACCTTTCCGGCAAAGAAGCCCGTGCCCGGGAGCGGGACGGGTGACCGATGGCGAGCCGCCAGAGCGTCTTGCTGAGACCCAGCTACTGCCGGAGCCAGTTTTGTATCAAACATACTGATGTGCTTTAAACCAGTGGAAGGCCTCCCGGATGGCTTCCTCCAGATCGGTCTGAGGAAGGGACAACTCGGCCCGCGCTTTCTGTACCGAGAAGTAGTGCCCGTCGTTGGCGACGGCGACCATGGCGGAGTTCACCTGAGCAGGCCGACCCGTGGCCAGCGCCTTGACATCGCACGCCGCCCCGTAGAGCCGGGCCAGGAGCGCCGGGATGGGTCGCGTGGGAGGACGCACCCCCATCACGCGCGCCATCAGCGCAAAGGCCTCCCGGTAGCTCAGGTTCTGATTACCCAGGATGTAGGACTCTCCGATGCGGCCCTGCGTCAGGGCATTGACCGTGGCCACCGCGACGTCGCGCACGTGCACGTAATTCTTCCCCCCGGGCGGATAGCCCGGCAGCTTGCCCCGGTAGAGTTCCAGCAGCAGGGCGTTGGAAGTCGGCTTGGCGTCCCCCGGCCCCAGCATAAAGGTGGGGTGCACGAGCACGGCCGGCAGCTGCCAGTCGGCTACTGCCTCCAGCACCCGATCCGTGGCGGCCCGCTTGCTATCCATGTAGTCGAGCCCATACTGCATCCCAGCGTAGGCACGGGTTTCGTCGCCGGGCTGCAAACGGCTCCCATAGCCAAACACGTTGGCTGTGCCAACAAAGACCAAGCGCTCGACCGCGGCCTGCCGCGCCAGGTCCAGGATGGTTTCCGTGCCGCCCACATTGGCTTCCCACACGGCCGGATTACGGGCCGGATTTACCTCGGCCCGAGCCGCCGCGTGAATGATAGCCGAGCAGCCTTGGGCCAAGTCCTGCACCGAAGCCGGCTGGCACAAGTCACCCTCCCGAACCTCCACCCCCAACGAAGTCAGCGGGGGCAGCTGGCAGAGCTTACTGTTACTACCCGGCCGCACGAGCGCCCGCACGGGGTAGCCTCGCCCCAGGAGTTCCTGCACGAGGTGACGCCCTAAGAAGCCGCCGGCACCGGTCACTAACACTGGTCCCATCAGCGGTAGTTGAGTAGGGCCTTGTAGGTGCGGGCAATACGCGGCGGCGGCACCTTCAGAAAAAACAGGGAGAAGGCCGTCAGGTTCGCCAGCTGCACCCGCAGCCAGCTGTTGGTTTCATACTTGCGAGCGGAGACCACCACATCCTGGGGCACAATCAGGAAACGGGTCTGCCTGCGAATCCGACGGATGATGTCAAAGTCCTCCATGATGCAGTAGTACTCATCGAATCCCCCCAGTTCCTGGAACAGGTGCCGGGTGATAAACAGCGTCTGGTCCCCACCGCGGCTCATAATGCCCTTAAAGCGGGTGCCGTAGCTGTTCAGCCGGAGCATGGGGTGAGCAGAATCAAACCGGAAGCGGTAGCACCCGGCGTCATAACCGTCCTGCACGGCGCTGCGAAGCGTGGCCACGTAGTCCGGGTGAATGCCAACGTCCGCGTGCACGAAGTAAAGCAGCTCCCCCGTGGCATGTTGCGCCCCGTAGTTCATCTGCGCGGCGCGGCCAGGCTTAGGAGCCTGCAGGACCGTAGCTCCCGCTTGGCGGGCCACCTGCGCGGTATCATCCGCGCTGCCCGCATCCACGACCAGCACTTCAATGGTCTCTGGCTGGGCGTATTGACGCAGTTGAGCGACTAAGCGACCGATGTTGGCCGCCTCGTTGTAGGTGGGAATGATAACACTAAGCGTCATAGCCGGGGAAGAGGAGAAGACCGCAAGATGCCTATTTTGGTCATACGTAGTTTTAAAAAGCCTCTCCGATGGTGAGGTACAAGCCACTGGAA
The DNA here is from genome assembly GCF_900187375.1 of Hymenobacter gelipurpurascens. Classification (NCBI taxonomy): domain Bacteria; kingdom Pseudomonadati; phylum Bacteroidota; class Cytophagia; order Cytophagales; family Hymenobacteraceae; genus Hymenobacter; species Hymenobacter gelipurpurascens. Next base: position 94,979 of record NZ_FYEW01000004.1, read on the forward strand.
CGATTGCCGAGCCCGTAATCTACCCGCAGGTTCAGATGGTCGCGGCGATTGACGGTGAAGCGTAGCCCGGCTCCGTAGGCCGCTTTCGGGGCACCCAGACGCAACAGCTGCCCCTCGCTTCCCAGCACGCCCAAGGAGCCAAAGGCGACGGCACCTAGACGCTTGTAGAGGGGCACCCGCAGCTCCGATTGCAGCAGGGCCGCGTTCTGGTCCCGGTAGCGCCCTTCGTAGTAGCCGCGCATTCGCCGGGTGCCCCCAAGCAGGGAGAGGGCATTGAAAGGTGCTTCTCCGCTCGTGAAGCTGGTGAAGTAGTTCATCGCCAGCACTGCGTGCCTGGTCAAGCGATGGTAAGAGGAAACATCGGCTACGTACCGGTCGAAGTGGGTGGTCTGGCCATTGCTGCCAGCTCCAGTGGCCCGGTTTCGCAGCCAGAACCCGACATCAGCGACCACTCCCTTGGTCGGGAAAAACACCTGGTCGCGGGAGTCGAAGAACACGCCGCCGCCCCCGCCGGACAACCGACTCCCCCGGCTGCCGGTAACGATTCCGGTAGCGAGTTGCCCCTCGGCGGCGACCTGGGTAAGGTGGTAATCCTCAAACTGGTAGCGAAGCCCGGCGTAGAGCTTGCCGGAAGGCAGCGTGGGCAGAATACGCCGAAACGCATTTAGTCGCACACGAGGAAAGCGCACCGCGTACAATTCCCGGGGTACGGCCTGCTCACCCACCCCAAAAAAGTAGTAGGTGTAGCGGTAGTACCCGACCTCGCCGTACGTATAGTAGCGGTTGTGGTCGTAAAACACCTGAAATGGCACGTACAGGAGCAGCTGCCGGTTCTGGGTATACGCCGCACCCACGGTCAGCTGCGAAGGGCGGGCCGTGCTGTCGCCGGCGTCCCGTCGGAATCGCAGGGTGGCAGTGAGAGCAGCCCCGTAGGCCAGGCGCGTTTCCGGGGTGTAATACACCAAGGGCAACGGCAACAGGGTAAGGCGCCTGGGTACACTATCTGCGGGAAATACGGTCATTAAACCCAGCAGGACAGAGGTCAGGAGCATGAGGTCAAAAGGGTATATGCCTACTCTACGAGAATGCCACAACGAATAGATTTAGGGGTCAGCAATCTTTGTTGCGCTTCGTAGCCGTATATGGCTACTCATCCGTTCGCCATGCGCCACTCCCTGCTGATCCTGCTGCTCTCCAGCCCTCTTTTGGCTGGCTATCCCATTTCCGTCGCTGCTTCAAGTACTTCCTCAAGCGAACGGGTAGCCGCCCCCCCAGTTGATCATAGCGGCTTTGACCGGCTGCTCAAAAAGCACGTCAACGCCCAGGGGCTGGTAAACTACAAAGGCTTTAAAGCCGACGAAAAGGAGTTCAACCAGTACCTGGCGGCGCTAAGCAAAAATGCGCCCGCGGACTCGTGGAGTAAGCCAGAGCAGATGGCGTACTGGATCAACGCCTACAATGCCTACACCATCCGGCTGATTCTAAACCACTACCCAGTGCAAAGCATCAAGGATATCGGCTCCAAAATCAAAATTCCGTTTGTGACCACGCCATGGGCAGCGGCGTTTTTCACCATTGGCGGGAAGAAGATGAGCCTCGATGCTATCGAGCACGGAACCCTCCGCAAGAAGTACGAGGACCCGCGCATCCACTTTGCCTTGGTGTGTGCCTCCCTCTCGTGTCCCCGCCTGCGCAACGAGGCCTACACCGCCGCCAAGCTCGACCAGCAGCTCGATGACCAGGGGCGGGATTTTCTCCGCGATGCCAGCAATAATAAAGTGGGCAAGGATGCGGCCCAGCTCTCCAAGTACTTTGACTGGTACAAGGGCGACTGGAACAACCACGGCCAGTCCGTCACGCAGTGGGTCAACCGGTATTCCCCCACGAAGATGGCCAGCACCGCTAGGATCACGTTTCTGGACTACAACTGGCAGCTGAATGAGCAGTAAGCGCCTGCAACGGCTGGTGGTGCTCGGCAGCGTAGGGCTGGCACCCTTGCTAGCGCAGGGGCAGACATCGGCCAAGCCGGCCGCCGAAATTCATCGGTATGCCATTGAAGTAGCTGGCCTGCAGGTGGGCACGATGACCGCCACTCGCCAGCCGCAGGCCGGAACCGATGTGCTCTACACCCTCGTAAGCGACGTACAGGTGAATTTCCTGGTGTATCACCTTAAGGTTTACTACAAGGTGGTCAATCACGTCCGCAACGGGCAGCTCTTGCTCTCCACGGTAGAAGCCCACACCAACCAAGGGGACTTCGCCTCGCGCACCGAGTGGAAAGGGGGACATTACGACATCCTCGCCAAGCAGTACAAGCATCAGTACCACGGCACCGAGACCAAGCCGATTACCTGGACCATGACCGACCTGTTTTTCGCCGAGCCCGTGGGTCGGACGGCTGCTTACTCCGAATACTTCGGCGATTACTTCGGCCTGGTCTCCGGCGGTCGCAACGGGTTTTATGCTCACCGGGATGGACGAGAGGATGAGTATCGGTATGTCGCGGGCCAACTGACCACCATCATCAAGAAGAATCCCCTCAAGAACTTCATCGTCCGTCGGCTACCCTGATCCGGCACCAACAAGCCGGGCGCAGCAATGGGGCTACCTGTTGGGCGCCGTTTTATTGCTGGCGCGGGTCGTGAACCTATTTTCTTGGTTTCCACAGGACGACCACCGGGCGTTACTCACGTAGCCCCTCATGGGCTACAACCTGCTTGTCGTGGTGGGGATCTGGCTTCTCTTGGGCAACGTCATTGCTCTCGCGCAATTGGTTCGCCCATTTAAGCAGAACATGGTCGTGCACATCAGCTTGCTAATGCTGCTGTCTTTGGGGAGCACTGCGAAACTACTCGGGTCGGGGGCACCACACCTGGTGCCCAGCCCTCCGACCACGGGAAGTGATCTACACCTGCCGCTCAGCTTCCATGCCATCGTCCAGTCCGGGGTTACCGATCAAGCAGAATTTAGCTCAATACTTGCCCGCCGCCCTTGACTTTTAACACAGTTCAACTTATCTCCCCATTGCTACAAGCGGGCCAGCGAGCATCCAGAGTGTTCAATCAATAGTGAGGGTTGATACTTACCACTCATTTAAGTGCGGAAGCATTAGCGGTACGGATTAGCACGAATTAAAACCATTTCAGCTTTGTCCGAAAAGAGGATAGCAAAGGGAGCGTGTTCTACTCGTTTTCTTCATATTGCAGCGTAATGGCCCGACCCTGTAAAGCCTTCTCGGCCGCTGGCAAAATTTCGCAGTTATCCCAGATGCCCGTTAGAAGCGTGTGCGCATAGGAATCGGGGAGCCCATTGGCTTGCATTAACTGATGCGCCCTACCATTGTCATAGGTAAAGGCGTGAAAGGTGTAGCTAAACCGGCCATTAGTGTCATCAAGCAGCAGATACCAGACCCGCGGGGTACCATCGTTGGCAGGCATTCCAATCACGCCCGCGTTAAGCCAGTATTGCCCGGCCCGCGCATCGGCAAAGGGTAGGCCGGCGTGGCCGGACAGTATCACCTCGGCCCCGGTAGCGGCAAAGCTGATTTCCTTCACCGGCCAGGGGGTTGAAGAGAACACGAAATCGGCGATGCCGGTGGACGCCCCGTGCAGCACGGCTACCGCCTTGCCCGCATACTGGAAAGACAATTGGAGCGGCAGGGTACCCAGCCAGGCGACCGAGCCGGCCGATAGGCTCCGTACCGCGTAGGGAAACCAGGCGCGGGACAACAGGTCGCACCGGCTGCCCTCGGCGAAGTTGCAGCCGCAGTCGTCTTCGCCCCGGATGATATTCTGTTCCACATTGCCCTGAATGGCGTGCACCCCCCAGTCTTTCACAAACTGCACCGCGGCTTCGGGTTGGGCGCAGTAGCCCACGATGTCGCCGGTGCAGACGATGTTGCCGGCTGGAATCTGCAGCTGGTCGGCAATGCCTTTGAGCGTTTCCAGGGCCTGGAGGTTCGAGTAGGGTCCCCCGAAAACGAGCAGCCGGCCGCTTCGTGTGCCGAGGTCGTGGGGGAGTGGGCTATCCATGATGAGGCTTTTTGGGGAGAAGAGTACAGAGGCCGAAGACCCCGAAACAGAAGGCCGACGTAATCAGGTTGGTGCTGAGCAGCGCCCCGTATTTGCCGTCGCCCAAGTGCAGGGCATCGGGCAGGGGAAACAGCGTTAGCAAACCGCCCAGCACCAGACCACCCACCACCGACAGGTGAAAGGCCAGGCGCGGTACGGGCACATTCCAGAACAAAAACACGGGGGCCAGCCCCAGCACCAGCGTGCCGCTGATTGTGGTAGCCGACAGAATGGCGGGGTTGAAAAAAACCGGTATCGTGCCCAGTACCGTGAGAACCACCATGGCCCACCGCCCTCTCGACACGCTGGGCACGGGCGCTTTGCTCAGGTCAATACTGATTAGTTTGGAGAACGAGGCCATGGCTGAATCGAGGGTCGAGGAGGCGGAGGTCACCATGATCAGGTTCATCAGCAACAGCATGGGCACCCCAAAGTACCGCGCCACGGCCACGGGGGCTTCACCGGTCAGGGCGTTGAGGTTGGCGAAGATGCCCACGAAGCTGAAAAAAATGATGCAGCCCGAGCCGATAGCCCCCGCCCAGAGGTAGGACTTCAGCGTGGTGCGCGTATCGGAGATAAATCCCCGGTCGGTGAGCACCGGGTCGTGAAAGGGGTAGCTGAAACACTGCACCACCGCCACCAGCAGCAAATCGACGCCCTGCCCCAAAGACCATTCCCCACTGCTCAGAAAGGGCATCAGGCTGCCCCCGTACTGCGGCAGGATAAAGCCGAGAATAACCGTGAGCAGCACCACAAAGAGCGACAGCTGAATCACGTCGGTCATAATCGAGCTGCTCATGCCGCCCTTGAGCGTGTAGGCCAGCGTCAGCAGGGTGAACACCACAATGGCGACGTAGTAACTGCTCGTGCCCTGCAGGCCAAAATAAGAGCCGATGACGATGGTGTTGGACCATATTTCGTTGTACAGCCGAATGATAATCAGGAAGGTAAAAACGACCACCGCCCCCGCGCCATATTTCGATTCCAGAAAATGGTGGATGCTGCGGTAGCCCCCTTTGTTGCGCATGGAGACGATAACGAAACCGGCCACCAGAAACGACAGGTAATACCCCGCGTAGGCCACCCCGCCCACCAGCCCGAAGCTTTGGCCCAGGTTGGCGGCGTTGGTAATCGACTTGGCAAACAGCCAGGAAATGACCAGGCTGCTCGTTAGGAAAACAGTATTGGGGGCACGCTCTTTACGGGCTCCCCGGAAAAATTCGGGCGCGGTCCGCGACAGCGGGGACACGAAAAACAGCGTGACGCTGGAGACCAGCACCAACGCCCACTGCAACAGGGTTGTACTCATACGGGGGTATTCAGCGAGCCCACCATACGGGAGCGTTGATACTGTTATTTTGAGTGTTGTCGGCCGCTATCTGGTACTGCACCGCGTTAAGCGCACTTTCCGTGGCGGGGTAGGGCATGCGTTTGGGAATCAGCCCGTTGTTGAGGCTGGCCGAAACCGTTTTCAGGCGGGGAAACCCCGTCCGGCGGTACTCGGTCCAGCCTTCGTAGGCGTTGTTGATGTTCCCCAGCCATTTCTGCGTCAGTATCTGCTCGAGGGGGTTCTGGGCGTTCTGGCCGTAGGCCACCTTGGTGCTGGTCAGGTAGCTGCCGGGCAGCGCCGTTCCCCAGTAGTCAAACGACTGGGTAATGCCCTGCTCATACAAGGTCTTGGCCGATGCCGACACCAGCCCCCGCTGGGCGGCTTCGGCCAGCCAGAAACTGGTTTCGCCCGCGGTTATGAAGTTGGCCGATAAACGGTCCGAGTTTTCCCGGAAGATGGTCCCCGTAAGCGAGTAATCGGCCAGCGAGATGGAGAGCTTGGAGGCATCGGGTCCGTTCAACAGGCCTTTGTAGGTACCTGGCTTGGCCGCCGTTGGTCGAAAATACGTCGCTATCCGGGGGTCGCTAAGTCCCGTCAGCAGCTCCTCGCTGGTTTTGGACATGATGAACAGGTTGAAATCCCCGATCCGGGCGGTTGCCATGCGGAAATTGTTGGGCTGGGCCAGCGAGAATCGGAAGGCGGCATTGTCCGCATTGGCCTTGATGTAATTGCCTTCGGTCACGATTTTTTGCAGGGCCGCTTGCACGTTCACCTTGCCTGATATGCGCATCAGACATTTAATTTTCAGCGAATTGGCAAACAGTATCCATTTACTGCGGTTGCCCCCGTAGAGCACGTCACCCTCGAGCGCCGTAGGCCCTTTGTAATTGTTGATGGAGGCGATACCCTTGTCCAGGTTGTCGAGGATGCCGCCCGGTGCCGTATAGATGGATTCCTGGCTGTCGTAGGCCGGCGTAATTACTCCCGCTTTGCCCTGTAGCGCCTGGCTGTAGGGAACGTCGCCGTACAGGTCCGTCAGCATGGCGGCGATGTAGGCTTTCAGTATCAGGGCCGGTCCTTCGTACACCCCGAAAGCCGCATTCGAGCGCGCCTTTTGCAGCAGAATCTCGTTGTCCCGCAGATTGCTGTACATAATCGGCCAGGGGTTACCGCCGTACTGCGGCTCGCTCAGGCTGTGCCGGTCGAACAGGTTGAAGTCGATGGCCGTGAAGTACTGCCCCAGCAGGTTGCCCGCCACGAAGGATTCGTAGGACATCTGCTCGCCGTAGTCAAAGACAATTTTGCGCAGCAGGAGTGAGGGTTGCACATCAACCGGCGCGTTGGGGTTCGTGTTGATTTCCTCGAATCTATCCGTACAGCCGGGCAGAAAGCCAACCAGTGCGCTCAGCAGCAGGATGCTAGTTAATTTCCGTTTCATTAGCTGGTTGAAGGGCTTAGAAATTAGCGCTTAGCTTTAAGCCCACGTTGCGGGTGGTGGGGTAAGTCATGTCCTCGACGCCCGTCTGCAGTTGATTTTGCTGAAACGAGGTCTGCTCGGGGTCGAAGTGCGGGATGTGCGAGAGGGCCAGCAGGTTCCGTCCTATCAGGGCAATGGTCAGCTGCTGCGTACGCAGCTTCTTAGTCAGCCAGGCCGTTTGGGGCACCGAGTAACCGATGGTCAGTTCCCGAAGCTTTACATAGGAGGCATTGTAGGTGCTGTTCTCCTCATTGTTGCGGTCGTAGTACATCCGGTAGTAGGTTTCGGCCGGAATAGCGAGGGTATTGGGCTGGTAGTTCGGGTTGTCGGCCGTACCGGTGTTCACCACGCCTTTGGCCACGATGCCTGCATCGGGCCGGTCGGCCGTTTCAATCAGCTGACCCGCCACGCCGGCCAGGGCCAGCGTGCGCGACACCAGAATCCCGCCCTGCCGCCAGTCGAGTAGAAAGCCGAGATTAAAACTGCCGACGCTGAACTGGTTCGACAGCCCCACCATGAAGTCGGGGTTGTAGTTACCCAGCTTCTTGAGGGTGTTGTCGGCAATGTACTGCCCGTTGCTGCCCACAATGAACTCGCCCTGCGCGGTGCGCAGGTAGCCCGTTCCCCACATATCGCCCATCCGGTCGCCCTGCCGCACCTGGTACCAGACCGTCTGGTTCACGTTGTCGTAGATGCGGTTGTAGCCCAGGGTCAGGGTGCCAGCTTCTGCGGGCAGCGATACCACGTTGGTCCGGTTCCGGCTGAAATTCAGGCTCGCGTTCCACCGGAAGCGGTTTGTCTGCACGGGCGTGGCGTTCACCACGGCCTCGATGCCCCGCGACTGCACCTCCCCGCCGTTGATGACCCGCTCGCTGTAGCCGGTCGGGATGGCAATGGGCAGCGACAGAATCTGGTTGCGGGTGCGGGCTTTGTAGTAGGTCAGGTCGAAACCCAGCCGGTCGTTGAAGAAGCGGACATCCGCCCCTACTTCCAGGGAGGTAATCGACTCTGGTTTCAGGTTGGTATTGGCAATGGTGCTCTGGTCGCTGAACGCCGGCTGCGAAAAAACCGGGTTCCGGGCGTTGTATACCCCCGCCGTCTGATAGGGGCTGGTGTCGTTGCCGACGTTGGCGGCGCTGGCCCGTACTTTGGCAAACGACACGGCCGCGGGCAGCTGGAACTGGTTCGACAGCACCCAGCTGGCCGATACCGACGGGTAGAAGAAAGCCGTATTGGCCGTAGACGTGGGCGTTGCCAGGGCGCTTGACCAGTCGTTGCGCCCGGTAATGTCGACAAACAAAACGTCTTTAAAACCCAGCTTGGCCAGGGCATACAGGCTGTTGATGCGCTTACGGCCACTCTGCTGGTATACCTCCACCGGCGAGGCAGCGTTGTTGAGCTTGAACACGCCCGGCTGGGCCAGCGTCAGGGCCTGGTATTGGTCGAACGAGGTCTGTTGGTCCATCCGGTTGCCTCCCGCCGATACGTCGAGCGAGAGCGGCCCCAGGCTGCGGGTGTAGTTCAGCAGGAAGTCGGTGTTGATTTCCCGGAAAAAAACGCCGTTCTCGGCGTAAGCGCCGCTCTTGAAGCGGTTGCTGCTAAAGGCCCGCCGAAACTGGCGGTTCTCATTGGAGTAGTCCATGCTACTGCGCACCAGCAGCGTCAGGCTGTTAGCCAGCTCGGCCGTGAGGGCCACATTGCCGATGAGCCGGTCGCGGTTAAACGAATTCCGGTTTTCGTAGAGCGTAAAATACGGGTTGTCGAAGTAGGTGTAGTTGTAGGAATAATGCTGAATCCCTTCCAGCCCCGGCTGCCAGTACTGCTTCATGGGGTTGATGTCGGTTTGGCGGCCCAGCCAGGCACTCAGGGCGTAGTTGGTGTTTTCCGAACCGTACTTGGTCGCGGGACGGTTGTCGCTGCCGCTGTTGATGTAGTTGAGCGACGAGCTGACTTTCAGCCATTTGACTGGGTCAAACTGCAGCCGGGCGGCCAGGGTTTTGCGCTTCAGGTCCACCCCCGGAATAATCGACTGGCTGTTGAGGTCCGTGTAGGAAAGCCGGTAGCTGCCCTTGTCGTAGTCGCCCGCAACCGCCAGGTTGTTGATGAACGTGTGCCCGGTCTGGTAAAAATCGCGCAGGTTGTTGGGGTGTGACACAAACGGCGTCGGGGTGATGGGGAGTCCGCTGTAGAGCCGCGTATCGGCGCCGCGCACCACCCGGCCGTCGGGCAGGGTCACGGGGCTGTCGTACTGCTGGGTCAACACGCCCGCGTCCAGCCGGGGGCCGTAGCTGTACGAGATGTTGTCGTTGACACCCCCGCCCAGGCCGTCGCTGTACTTGAACGCGCCGCTGTTGCCCTGCCCGTAGCTGTTCTGAAACCTGGGCAGCTGGAACGGCTGCTCGGCGTAGAAGGTGCTATTGAAGCTCACGCCAATGCCTTTGCCCGCCGACGAACCGTCTTTGGTCGTAATCAAGATGACCCCATTGGAGGCCCGGGTTCCGTAGAGGGCCGCCGCGCTGGGTCCTTTAAGGACCGACACCGACGCCACGTCGTCGGGGTTGATTTCCCCAGCCCCGTTGCCGAAATCGATTTCCTGAAACCCGTTGGCATCGTCGTTGACGCGGTTGACTACCGTGGCGTTGTTGATTACAATGCCGTCGACCACAAAGAGGGGATTATTGTTGGTGAAAGACGATTCGCCCCGGATGACAATGCGCGACGACGCTCCCACCCCGGTGGAGCCGCCCGTGACCATAACGCCCGCTGCCTTACCCGCCAGATTGTCGAGGAAGTTGGAAGCTTTTACCTCGCTGACCTGTCGGCCATCGATTTTCTGCACCGCGTAGCCCAGGCTCTGGGCGTTGCGCTCCAGTCCCAGGGCCGTTACGACTACCTCATTGAGGGAAACGCCCGCCACCAGCTCAACCGTCAGGTTGGTTTGCCCCGTGTACTGGATTTCCTGCGATTTATAGCCCAGGTAGGTAAAAACAAGTATGTCGGCTGGCTGGAGATTGGTCAGCGTGAACGTTCCCGTCGCATTCGTGAGCGTACCCGCCTGCGTGCGTTTTACCTGCACGGTGGCCCCCGGTATCGGTTGTGACAAGGCCGCGTCTACCACCTGCCCGGTGAGTTTCTGGGCAACTGCCGTTACGGATAATAAGGAAAGCAAGGCAACAAGTAGTAATGGTTGTCGCATTTATGGGAAGTATTCGAGGGAAGAAATTTTGGCAATCTACGGTATGTGAGAGGGAAGTGGATGTACTAGAGTGGGTGCAAAAGGGATAAGGTATTCTAACTACGCCGGACACAATGGGGACGTGTTTTTAAGTTGGGTTTCGAAATAGTTGGGGGCGGGGTAGCCGAGGGCGGAATGCTGGCGTACCGAGTTGTAGTAGGCGATGTGGTGGCTGTTTTCAAGTATGGCCTCGTCCAGGCCAGGGAAGCGGCCGCCATTGAGCAATTCGGCTTTGAAGCGGCTTTACAACGATTCGGCGGGGGGGCCTCGCACCACAAGCGCCCGGCGCAAGGCTTCGCTGACCAGGTCTTCCGGCCTGGTCTCGCGCACGCCCCAGCCCCCGATTTTACGCGAGCAGTGGTCCAGCCACACGGCCAGGTAGAGCCAGCCTCCTTGCCGGGGTAAGTACGTGACGAAAGCCCACCCAGCCCCGAATCGGGGCCGTGGGAGCGGGCTGGCCGGGCAAGCGGTTGGGAGCGGCGCGGGGCTGGGTCCGAATCCGTGGTGCGCGGCACGAATGAGCTCTGGTTTTGACCTTAAATAGAATACTCGGCCACACGCGCTAAAGTGAATGCGGAGAATATCCCGCATATTTACCGCACATGATGCGGAGAATGACGGCTTATATCCACCAACAGCCCGCGTGGCCTGCTTTTAACTGGCAGCCCGCGGCCTTGGAGCAGCTCCTGGGGCAGGTACGTTACCAACAGGGGCACCTGCTGGGGCGGCTGGAAGCGCTGGGCGTGGAACTGCGCAGTGAAGCAACCTTGCGTACGCTCACCCTGGATGTGCTCAAATCCAGTGAGATCGAAGGCGAGATGCTGCCGCCCGCGTCGGTTCGCTCCTCCCTGGCTCATCGGCTGGGACTGGAACGCGGTGGACTGCCGGCCACTAACCGCCGGGTCGAAGGGGTTGTCGCCATGATGCTGGATGCCACCCAACAGGCGGGCCAGCCTCTGACGGCCCAGCGCCTGTACGGCTGGCACCATTCCTTATTTCCTACAGGCTACAGCGGCCTGAACCCACTGCAGGTAGGCTCCTGGCGCACGGGACCGATGCAGGTGGTTTCCGGGCCGATGGGCCGGGAGCGGGTCCATTATGAGGCTCCCCCAGCTGAGGTGCTGCAAGAGCAGATGCAGCAGTTTATGGACTGGTTCAACGGCTCTCCTGAACTGGACCCGGTGCTCAAGGCCGGCCTGGCGCACTTCTGGTTTGTGACAATTCACCCCTTTGACGACGGCAACGGGCGTATTGCCCGCGCCATTGCCGACCTGCAGCTGACCCGGGCCGATGGTACCGGGCAGCGCTGCTACAGCATGTCCGCCCAGATTCAGGCCGAGCGACAGCAGTACTACGACTTGCTGGAAACCAGCCAGCGTGGTACGCTGGACCTGACACCCTGGCTGACCTGGTTTTTGGGCTGCATGGGGCGGGCGCTGACGGCGGCCGGGCACACCCTGGCGCAGGTGCTGTCAAAGGCGCATTTCTGGGAATTACATCAGCAGACCACCTTGAATGAGCGCCAGCGGCGGCTGTTGATCCGCCTGCTCGACGGCTTCGAAGGCAAGCTGACTTCCTCGAAATGGGCGCGCATGGCCAAGTGCTCCCAGGATACGGCGGGCCGGGATATCGCCGACCTGGTAGCGAAAGGAATTCTGGAGCGGGACAGCGCTGGCGGCCGCAGTACCAACTACTGCCTGCTGTGGCCGGATGCTCGGGGATTAAATGATAGCTCGTTCAACGCCCATTAAGGAAGGGCGAGACGTTTGAGCAAGCGCAAAGCCAGCGCTAACTCCTACTTATAGAAGTAAGCAGCTGCTTCATCGGAGGTTCCGCTGGGAGGCGTTGGGCAAGGCCGCCGTGCTGTATAGTCAGGAGGTGCTGCCCCCGACGAAGACGATCCGTTCCCGCAGGGGGCCAAGCACCCAGGCCACAGCCTGCAGCACGGCCAGGTTGGCAGGGTTAGACATGGGCCGGCAACATAAATACTTTAAATAAATCTCCGGCCAGCTTCCGCTCGCGCGGGCGGCCCAACCGCAACGCGTCGACGAGGGCCAGCAACTCATAAAGGTGTGCGTCGGCCTTGGCCGCCTGCGCCAGGCGCGGGTATAAGGGCTCAATGGCGCAACCCCATTGGTCGCTTTCCGCGTCGGGCCAGACGTATAGCTGCTCGGTCACCAGCTGCTCCAGCAACGAAACGGCGCTGTGCGCGGCGACTAAGCCCTTCAGCTCTGCTAAAGCAAGGTGGGCAGCAGGTAGCTTTTTAAGTACCACTCGTGTTTCCAGTTCTATTGTAGGCGGAAGCGCGGAGGGTTGCCAGTTGGTTCGCATGTAAAGTGAGAACTAGCCAGGAGCAGAGGCAAGCTAGCTTTGTAAAGGAACTTGATTTTTCTTTACAAAGGGGCTTGGCCTATATAAAAGAACTGAGGGTTTTCTTAACATAGGTGCTACTACCATCCTCACTTGAGGAGTGCACTTATCAGCTTAAGTTAAAAACATAAGGACCGATAAGGTTCTCTTATCGGTCCTTAGCGTAAATTCGTATTTCACTCCGTTTTTCGGCGCGCTACTCCTTATATATATGGCTACTGAGAATCTGCTCCCCGTCGTTCAGTCTCCGGCCGCCGCCCAGGTGCCCGCCCACCTGGTGGAATCCACCCACCGCTACGTCGAGTCCGGCCTGCGCGGGGCGCCCAACACGGTGCGCGCCTACGCCGGCGACTGGAAGCGCTTCACTACTTGGTGTGCATTGCACCAGCTCGCCGCGCTGCCGGCTTCGGTAGAAGCACTGGTCGGATTCTTAACCGAGCTCGCGGACGCGGGCAAGAAGTACGCGACCATCGAGCGGCACGGCGCCGCCATTGCCAAGGCCCACGAGCTGGCGGGCGTGGAGTCGCCCACGGCCGACAAGAAACTCAAGGTGCTGTTGCGCGGCATTGCCCGCGAAATCAAGACCCGCCAAAAGCAGGCGCCCGCGTTTTCCCTCGATTCGTTCAAGCGCACCATCAAGAGCATCGATGTCACGGTGCCCGCGGGTTTGCGCAACCGGGCCTTGCTGCTGCTCGGCTTCACCGGCGCGTTCCGCCGCTCAGAGCTCGAAGCGCTCAACATCGAAGACCTGGCCTTTGACGAGGACGGCCTGGTGGTAACGCTGCCCCACAGCAAAACCAACCAGCTGGGGCAAGCCGAGGAGAAAGCCATTTTCTATTCGCCGGATTCGGCGCTGTGTCCGATCCGGTCGCTGCAGGCTTGGCTGCGGATGCTGGGTCGCACGGAAGGTCCGGTGTTTGTATCGATGCGGCGTAACAACCAGGTGACGACCCGGCGCATGACGACCAAGTACACCAACCTGATCGTGCAACAGTACCTGGGTCCACAGTACACGGCGCACTCGCTGCGGGCTTCCTTCGTCACGGTGTCCAAGCTCAACGGTGCCGACGACTCCAAGGTGATGAACCAGACCAAGCACAAGACGAGTGCGATGATCCGGCGCTACACCCGACTCGACAATGTGCGCCAGCACAACTCGGCCAAGGAGCTCGGGCTCTAGCCGGGCAAATCCGACCGGCAAAAAGCGAGGTTGGAAATCCGGCCAAAAAGCCGGTTTTTTGATGTAAACTTAGTACCGACAATTGAGCATTATCGGTACTAACATTCTATGCTTATTACTTTTACTAGATTCTAGTACTTTCCCGAAATAGCGGCAGTTTATGGAAAATGAGTCTTCGTTACCCGTCCTGGTTCCGACCCGCAACCATGCACTGGTCGAACTTCCCTTTTCGGTCAGTCGCTATGTCGAGGCAGGACTGCAGGGAGCACAGAATACGAAGCGCGGGTACGCCGCCGACCTGCGCAGCTTTGAGGATTATTGTCAGCATCACCAGGTGACCTACCTGCCGGCCGAGGTGACGACCGTCGCGGGGTACGTGTCGCAGATGGCCGACCGTGGGATGAAACTCGCGACCATTCGCCGGCACGTGGCCGCCATCGCCAAGCTGCATCAGCTGGCGGGTCAGCCTTCGCCCACAGGTCATGAGGCCCTGCAGATCGTGCTGGATGGCATTGCCCGGATTCTGGGAAAACGGCAACAGCAAGCGCCCGCCTTTACCGTAGCGGAGCTCAAGCAGGCCGTGCGGGCCATGGATATCACGACGCCGACGGGCTTACGGGACCGGGCCCTCTTGCTGCTCGGGTTTGCGGGCGCCTTTCGCCGATCAGAGCTGGTGGCTCTTCAAGTCGAGGACTTAGAACTCACGCACCATGCGCTCGTGATCCATTTGCGCCGCAGCAAGACAAACCAGTATGGACAGGAAGAGGACAAGGCCGTGTTTTACGCACCCAACGCCGATTTCTGCCCTGTACGGGCCGTGCAGGAATGGACGGCTTGCCTGGGACGCACCACTGGACCGCTGTTTACGCGTATGCACCGGGGAAGTAAGTCCAGAGCAGCTCAGCCTGGTACCGCCCCACTATCGGATCAAAGTGTGAATGATCTGGTGCAACGGCATCTGGGACCGTTGTATTCGGCTCACTCCCTGCGGGCTTCCTTTGTGACCGTGGCCGTGGAAGCGGGCCAGTCTAATAAGGCCATTAAGAATCAGACGAAGCAAAAGACCGATGCCATGATTGAGCGCTATGCCCGTCTAGATGATGTCAAGCGGTTTAATGCGGCTCAGTATTTAGGGCTATAAAGGATAGGGTTGACAGTAGCAAGTTAAAACGGACAGCCTTACATTGCCTATGACTAAAAAAATGAATTCTGGGGGGCCACTCACCACCCGCAAGATATATACGCCCTTTTTTTAGGCTGAGTGCGTCCGTCAGGTAGCCGCCGGCGCGCGCCAAACCGATGTAGCCTGTAGCCTAAGTTATTTTGCCTGCTCAGTTAGGTCGCTGGCAACGCTAGACGCTAGAACAGGCCGTGCCCAGCTGCAGCCGACCCGGCACCCCTACGACAAAGCGCAGGCCGAGGCCGGCTGGAGTACGCTCAAAACCGAATTCTTACCCAGTAGCAACCCTTGCTCGACTTGAAGTCGCTTATTACCTTGACCGCCGCCATTCCGTCCTCGACAATCGGTCGCCCAATCAATTTGAGCACGACTTCAAAATCAACCTGCCTTAACCTACTGTCCGTTTTAACTGGACTACCCACGTGCCATTAGGCAAACGTTAACGGCAGGTGTTACGGTAGCCATTGATGCTAGAGATACTTATGCTGGCTGGTTTAAACTATAAATCAGCGGGATACTCATTCAGTTTATCTATCCATCCCTTACGCGGCAACATTTTAAATTTGTCTTTGGATTTGCAACTAAAGTTTTCTGCGCTAATTTCTGTCATTTCATGCATTTCAACAGGAAATTCTTTGAGAGGCGCAAAGTATCTATTCGATAATTGCTCGTTGGTGTAGCCCAACTCTTCTAACACAGTAACACCCGCTTTAACTCCAGTATGGATATAAACAAAATCAGGTTTTATACCCAAGAAGGCCCCTATACGTACTGCCGCATCATATATTGACAGCTGACCAAATTGCAAT
Source organism: Hymenobacter gelipurpurascens (assembly GCF_900187375.1). Taxonomy (NCBI): domain Bacteria; kingdom Pseudomonadati; phylum Bacteroidota; class Cytophagia; order Cytophagales; family Hymenobacteraceae; genus Hymenobacter; species Hymenobacter gelipurpurascens. The sequence continues at coordinate 110,630 of NZ_FYEW01000004.1, forward strand.
TTTGTTTCACTACATTCTTTAATTATATTGTATAATTTTTCAAAATTATCTACAGCCTTAATTTCACTTAAGCGTGTATGTACAACTCTGACAACGCTTTTTCCATCCTCAAGAGGCAGGCCCCTATGACTGCCATTGTTCCCTATAAAATACTCTTGATGATTGTGCCTAATTAAAAAGACTTGATTATCACGTGTGACTTCAAAAACCCCACAACAGGCATACGATACAACGTCTTTTAAAGTGTTTATCCTTTTAAAAAATCCAAGATACTCTAATAAATAATGTTCATAATTATCAAATGCAAATTCTTTATATATAGCATTTCCGTTAAGATCTTTGTATTTGAAAAATTTATGTGGTTCGTAGAGAAAATCTCTAACAAGCTTTTCTAGGGTCATCATAATATTTACGGCTTCGCTACCCCTCCAGCTGGAAAGAGAGGGTGCAGGGGCTCTGGGATTGTCACGGCGATGCTTGGCCTCATCGCTTCAATTTATGCATATTACCATTCGCACGCAGTATTCGTGGCCCTCTTTAATAAGCACACAGTATCACAGTATGACAGAGACACACCCGTTATCCGGTCCTGGGACTGCACATCTCAGTATATGCCGGGCGGTCGAAGGAGAGAGCCATTAGTGAATCAGATTTCTTTTTTGAAGATCCTAACTGCATCCGCTAAATTGCCCTTTTCATCTGCCGCTTTTAATATTTTAAACAACTTGACAAAGGCATCTCCATAATATTTAGTATGCACTAAATTTATTATCTCAATGTCGCCATCAGATTTTTCTATGGTCACTTTTACCCTCATTTCATAATTACTCCCCCAACTTGGAAAAGGGGGCAACCAACTATCTTTCTTAGCTATAAGGCATTTAAAACCATTCCATTCCAAGCAGTTTGAATTAATTTGCTCGAAATTTTTATCAAATAAGGAATAAGAGTAGTAATGGTTTTTTCCACTAGGTGTGGGGGCATCATAAACACAATGGATAAATGCGATTACCTCAGCTCCTGGCAGCCGTTCGGCAAGCGTTAGTTTAACAGCTTCACCTGTGCTGTAGACAGCCATTACAAAGTTGGAATGCATGGTTTGGGGTCTAATTGTAGATTTATTTATACACTAACTTACTCAACACCGCCTATTCATTCTCCTCTTTTGGCTTTCCATCAATCAGCCACTGGCAGCCGTATGCGGTTTGTTCGACAGCTAGGGCCACTAGGCGCCCGCCGGGTTCGAAGGCACCACCGTGCCAGTTAGGACGTTGAGCTGAAACCGTAGACTGCAAGCGATCGAATTTTTAAAGAAGGGATAGTGCGTATCCATTTGCACAAGTGGGCAGCAATAGGAACCGCATGCTTTGCGAGGCTTAGCATATAGCCGACTCTGGGCCGCATTGCCCCGGTCACCTTAGCACCTAATTGGGTCCAATAATCTACTTATTGAACTCCATGGCCACTGCTTACTGTAGTACCCATCTATGTTTAACTTTTTCTAGTCGAACTGAAAATGGCGGTGCCTTGTAAGGGGCATCAGGCTGGGTCACGTATGTTAGCATGCAAGAGAACATCGCGAGGTGCATTTCGGCCTGGTCATGTGAATAAGCCGGCTGCTCGTCCAAGATGCCTTTGTCCTAACGGTAAGTAGCTTCTAATTCACCAACTTGACAGAGCACAGAAGCGGCCTACAGCGTAAAGATTATTCCAAATTCGTGAGCAGGAGGTGGAGTTTTTCGACCAGTATTGCTGAGCTGTGTCGAGCCAGTTGAACGGTGGTCACATGGCCCTGAATGTTGAAGCTAATCAGCAGTACGGCCCGCCCACTATTGTCCTGTAAATGGTAGTGATAGGCATAAGGCTTGATGTCAATCGATAAGACCATGATTTCGGCCGCTGTGCATTGCTCGCTAAGCATCTCAATGAAGCTTTGAAGACTGGGTGGCGTGTCAGCAGCCAGCTCAATCGGAGGCAAAGCCAGAGTTATGAGTGGTGGCGCATTCAGGTAAGTCACGGCTTCCTGGGCCAGGGCAGTGGTGGGGCCTTGCAGTCGGGCTTGTTTGAATAATTCGTCTTTGCCGTAATCCACCACGACCTGTCCCGTTTCGTCTCCGCGCTTTATGGTGTAGCGTTCCATATAAGGGTAGCCCTGTACTTGCTCTACTACGGTGGCATGGTCGCTGAGCTGCCCTGCCACACGCCGCAGCAGTCGCCGCATTGGAAGCGGGCGGGTGTGTTGTTTTAGCCGTTGTTCCAACTCTTCCAGCTCATCGTAACTGTCGGTGTGGGCCGCTACAACGGCAGGAGGAAGTGGCACCGGGCTGGACGGAGGCGTGTTGCCTGGTCCAAATAATAGCTTCATCCCATCCCAAGCAGCAAAACCGCCTTCATTGAGCAAGTACAACTGCTGACTGGCCCGGGTAATGGCAGTGTAAACCCACCGAAAATAATGAGCGTGACGCTGACCTGAAAACCCCTGGAAGTCAACCATAGTGGTGCGCCAGGTACCACCTTGGGACTTATGACAGGTAATGGCATAACCATACTTGGCTCGGATGGCGTGAAAATAAATATCCTGCTTTAGAAAATCGCCAAATTCAGCATGGTGCTCGTCATGGCCGGTTTTGTCGCGCCACCGCTGAATGGCGTCTACGTACAGGGCTTTGGTTTGCTCCGAACGCAGGCTGTTGTCACGGCTCATCAGAAAGTCATCGAGCAGGAGGCGATTGGTCTCGTGGGTCGAACCATCGGGCCGGATTATACGGAGGCGTACTGACCGCCATACGAGCTGAACTCGCACAGCCTCGGCATTCACGAAAATGCGGATGGTGCGCGAAAAGAAATTTTGAACTTCCAGGACCTCCGCAAATTCGCCGTTGTACAAGGAGTTAGCTTGGTCAAGGTAATTGTTCTGCGTAATGATAAGGCGGTCACCCACGCTTACGGTTTCCTGGCCCGGATAGAAATGCTCTCGCACAAGCTGATTGTAGCCGCGGGCCAGATTGTTGGAATAGGTAATGATGATGGCCTCGTCGGGCAGTGACTTGGGCCCGCCGCCTGCCGCTAGGTAGGTAGACAGTGCCTGGCCCGGGGCTACGTCGCGCACGTCGGAGGCACGCTTAAGACGTAGGCTGGCAAAGTTTTGTCGATGCAGGCACTCACGTACGGCAGTAGCATTGGCCAGAATACCGCTATGGGCCTGCTGGCGTATTACTTCGGTCAACTCGAATTCACCGACGGCTGCACCACCGAGGCGGGTGCTCAGGCTGTGCTTGTCGAGCGCCCACGAGTCTTTATCTCCCACGGGCGGCAGCTGTGCCCGGTCTCCTACGAACAATATCTTGTAGCGATTAGCCGGCGTGGGTTGCACATAGCGCAGTAAGTCGCTCAGCAGCTTCCCGCTACCCAAGCGAAAAAATTCGGATTCGCTAAAGGCATCACCCACCATCGATGCTTCATCAACAACGAATACCGTGCCCACGGGGGCATTATTTGCGTCCAGGTCGAAAAAGTATTTGAATGACTTTTTCGCATCGTCCGCTGAATTCTCGGCTTGCAGACGCTTCAGCCTCTCAAAGTTGTAAATACCCCGGTGGATGGTGCTGGCCTCCTGGCCACTTTGCTGCGTCATCACTCGCGCTGCCCGGCCGGTTGGAGCAAGTAGCACGGCCGGTTGCGTTAATTCTGACAGCAGCTTTTTGAGTAAGGTTGTTTTACCTGTGCCTGCGTACCCCCGTAACAGAAACAACGGTTCCTGCGGGTGTTCTAAAAAGCTTTTAAAATTAGCTAGAGCATTACGCTGGTCGTCAGTAAGAATCATGAAAACAATTAATTAGCTCTTTTTTAAAAGCTGTAATTCTGCAAGCATTAGGGTCTCCTCCAATAAGTCAACGACAAATAAAACAGGCATTTCGGAAGCAAATCTTTTGAAATTACTGTCTCTCGAACTTGCTTTAGCAACTTCCTCAAAGTAACCGAAATGAGATAAAGTGTTCCGATATTCATTAAGTATTTTTATACCCTTTAACCATTGTTCATTATTAATTAACATCCCTAAAAAAGTATAGGATTGAAAAAACGTTACGTTTTTCCAATTAGTAGGATTTATTTTACTCCACTCTTTTGGAGGATTCCGCTGGTTATACGCGTCTATTTTCTGATTATAAGCTGCTTTAAAATCCTGAAGAGCTTTTTCTGAGTCTTTAATGCCGTTGAACCGTTTAAATAGAAAGAATTTTAAAGTTCCTTCCATTTGCTTATGAGCAAGACGACAAATAATGTCAAATCTTTCACGGGGTGTATTAATAAATACCCCATTAAGATGCAAATTCATTTGACGAGACAACTCCTCTAATTCAGTTCGTTTAGCTTTATTATCAATGAAAAAGTAATCTGTTTGCACGCCTACAACCCCCTGAATTAAGGAGTCATAACTTAATTGAACGGAGGTTAACTCTGCAATGGCTCCCGTTAGACGAGCACGAAATTTGTCAAGTATATCGTTCATGACGTTTTTGTTTGTCAGTCAACTTTCTAAGCTTTAGTAAGCTCGAAATATAATTTACATCCTCCCATCCCCGCACCATTCCCCAATAAGCAATTTTTCCCGCCAGAACCCGCTCCAACTTTGGCACATTGCCCCGGTGGCGAGCGTGGGCCTTGCTAGTGGCATAATGCTGCTGCAAAGTAGATGTGGCGGCTTCGTAGCCCCTGGTTTCCCAATTATGCAGCATAGCGCGGATTTGTCGCACGTACTCGCGGGGTACGTTTGGGCGTTCATTAACCACGATGCCGGTTACTTCTTGGCGGATTTCAGGTGTTTGGAGTCGTTGTTTCTGCTCGTTCTGTTGGTACCCTTCCGCCGTAATAATGGTATTCAGCTCCTGATGAAAACGGTCGCGGAAAACAGGGCGGTTGCAAGAGAAAGTGAGGTCATCGGCATACCGGGTGTAGGTACAGCGGTGATGGGTAGCCAGCTGCTGCAAACGACGGTCAAGGCGCTGACAAACGGCATTTGTAAGTAGTGGTGAGGTGGGGGCACCTTGCGGCAGGCATCCCTGGTCGCAGCAAAGATTGGCAATGAGGTAAGCCCCTTCTTTGGAGAGGCTGAACGGGGGCAATTGCAGCACGGCAACTACTCGCCCAATGGAGGTACTGGGAAAGAAGTCACGTAAATCTAGGTTAAGTACAAAGCGGTGGCCAGCATGCGGCTGCGCATTGGTGAGGACACTACGGCCAAGCACAAAGCCGTGAGAGGCTGGGTGGCTAGTAGTAAAAGTAGCAGTGAGACAGGACAGTAACAGCCGCTGCAAACGCAACAAGCCCCGGTCGGGGGCCTTGATGATGCGTACTTCACCGCGGGTACGCTTCGGAATCCGAAACGTGCGGTAACGCGTTTCCTTTTTGTGGTAAGCGTAATAGTTGAGCAGCTTAGCCGAAATGGGTTTGTCCTTATGCTCGGGATTTTCGGCCAGCTCTAACGTTAGTGCAACATTCAACACTCGAGCCAACTGATGGACATCGGTGACCTTTTGAAAACTTGCTGTTAAGTCAACCTTCGTTGCCGGTACGCTTGCAGGCTGTTCGTTCCCATTAGTGTTAGATGAAGATGGAGGAATAGACATAGTGGAAATCAAGCAATACAAACAGTTTGCTCGATTGAAAGTACCTGCCGGGAATTTTCATGTCCTATACTTAATGCATAAGAGATAACTGATAAACGATATTTACCAATTCAGAAATCATAATGACAATCCCGTAACTCAAATCAATCAATTCCGGAAAGTGTCATTACTGCCGTTGTAAAAACGGGCGCGGCGCAACGCCGCACGGGGTCAAAAGCCCTGACGCAGATACTTTCAAAGAGCGAGCGGCTACCGCAGTTCGGCAGTCGGTGGTTTCAATTGCTGCCGCAAGTAAGCTGAATGCGACAAGAATACCGCAGTTGCTCGGTCGGGAGGCAGGATGCAAAGGTGGAAGGCAGCAATGCAGTCTATCTGCACTGATATAAAAAAAGCTATTATTAGATCAGGAGGCCCGCAAAACTGGTACCTGGCCGCTCCCTTTGCAACGGAAGCACCGACCGCGCTCGACGTGGCGATAATGTGACAAGTGGCCGCTACCCCCACAACGCGGGCAAATGGTAGCATTCAGCAACATGTCTGGGGCGAAGGCGTGCGTACTTTGGGCAACTGGAAGAGCGGCAGCGGGGGTAGCGGGTTGGTTCATGCTACAAACCAACTAGCTTCGAATGCAGTCTTTCTGCGTTGTCAAAAAGAATTTCAAAAAATATGCCCGTCAATAAAAATGCATTCGCCCGCTACGGCTGGATTGATGACTGTCTACTTCGTCGGCAACGCCCATGGCCTATAGAGGCCTTAATGGAATTTATAAGCGAAAGGATGGCTGATTTTGGGGTAGGTCGGGAAAATGGTATCAGCAAGCGTCAGGTACAGGAGGACATCAAGCAGATGCGTCCGGGTGGTATGACCGGCTACGAAGCGCCAATTGAATACGACCGAGAAGCCAAAGGTTATTACTATTCAGACCCAACTTACTCCATCCGGAATAGTCCCTTGGTTAGTGACGACGCCCCTGTGCTTCGACAAGCGCTAGCGATGCTGCAACAGTTTAGGGGGCTGGGGCTCAGCGAGGAGTTGGGGGACATTGTGAAGCGGGTGGAAGAGCATTTGCAGGCGCGCCCCGAAGTGGAGCCCTTGCGGCAGCTTATTTGGTTCGAACAGGTGCCAGACTATGCTGGAGCACAGTTCTTGGGACCGCTCTACCAAGCTGTTCGAGCGCGGCAGGTACTGTCGATACGCTACCGTCCGTTCGATGCGCCTGAAGCTTACGAAACCTTTGTGCATCCCTACTTGCTGAAGCAGTATAATCACCGCTGGTTTTTGATTGGGCAGGGTTCGGTGCGACCAGGTCTAAGCAACTTCGCCCTAGACCGCATCGAAGCATTAGCACCTGCCCCAAAAGTCCCTTATGTTCAACCACCGGCCGATATAGAACTGCGATTTGCGGACATAGTCGGGGTATCGGTGCCAGCTAATGGCAGCGTGATGGAGCAAATAGTGCTGCGGTTCCGGGCAGGAAGAGGACAATATGTACGCACCAAACCCTTGCATCCAAGCCAACGCCTAGAAGCCGAGACTACTAAGACAATTGAGATAAGTCTTCGGGTTGTGCCAACCCAAGAACTGGAAACGCTGCTTTTGAGCTTCGGGGATGATATAGAGGTATTGGCTCCAGTGAGTTTGCGTACTCGACTTTTTGAGCGGTTGCATTCTGCGATTGGGCAGTATAAGAAATAGTTCAGGATGAATCTATCCTAACGCGATACCAAGATAGATTCGGTATTCTAGGCTAAATGATGGGGCATTTAAACAGGAGAAAGGTGAGATAACGCTTCATTAGTGTGCCTTTGTCCTTTTTGCGTATGTTTCTATAATGATTTAAGATCATTAGTACTTAAACTAGATTCTTAGTACTTCGGCTTAAACCTGGTACTTTTCCGCACAAATGGGGAGTTTATGGAAATGGGTCTTCGTTGCCCCTCCTCGTTTCAATGCGCAACCACTCTTTGGTCGAGCTTCCCTTTTCCGTCAGTAGTCATGTCGAGGCGGGCCTGCAAGGAGCGCTGAATACCAAGCGCTGTTACACGGCGGACTTGCGCAGCTTTCATGATTACTGTAAGCACTACCACGTCACCCACCTTCCCGCTGAGGTAACTACGGTCGCCGGATACGTGTCGCAGATGTCCGACCGCGGAATGAAGCTGGCCTCCATTCGCCGGCATGTGGCCACCATTGCCAAGCTCCATCAACTGGCCGGTAAGCTCTCGCCCACCGGTCATGAAGCCTTGCAGGTTGTGCTCGATGGCATTGCCCGAAGCGGCAACAGCAGGCGCCAGCTTTTACTGTGGCGGAGCTTAAGCAGGCCGTTCGAGCCATGGATATCACGACGCCTACCGGCTTACGGTATCTGGCCCTCTTGTTGCTAGGTTTTACGGGTGCCTTTCGCCGCGAGAAACTGGCAGCCCCACAGGTAAGATTCTGAAAATCACCCGTGCAGGAATGGACGGCTTGCTTAGGGCGCACCACCTGACCGCTCTTTACGCGCAGTTAGGCGTGGGCAGCGCAGCCTGGTACCGCACCGCTCTCGGATCAGAGTGTGAATGATCTGGTGCAATGCCATCTGGGACCACGGTATTCGGCGCACTCCCTGCGGGCTTCCTTTGTGACCGTAGCGGTAGAAGCGGGCCAGTCCAATAAGGCAATAAAGAACCAGACGAAGCAAAAGACCGATGCCATGATTGAGCGCTATACTCGCCTTGATGATGTCAAGCGCTTCAATGCGGCGCAGTACTTGGTTCTATAAAAGATAACGGATATAAAGTCTCGGATCTTAAAAACGTGAAACGTAACGAGCCGTGGCCACTTCTTCCATGAAATGAACCGCATGCCGGGCTAGTTGGGCTGCATATGTCCCGTCCAAAATGAGGCCGGTAAACCGTAAAGACGCATCCTCTAACATGGCTTTGCGTAGAGGAGCCGACTTCTGATACATAGCGTATGCCTGAGCCAACCAGGGCTCAGCGACTAAAAGACGTGTGGCATCGGGTACTCGATCGCGCTTTACATGCTGGTTGAACTGCCGGTCCACCGGCAGCAGATTCCAAAGTTCATTCACGGGGTACACACTGAGCGGGAGCAAATGGTCCAGGTCGTAGTGCTGCGGCTGGGTAAGGCGTTTTTGCGTCCAAGGACAAATAAAGTGGACCTGTTCATGGAGCAAGAGGTCGACCTGGTTGCGTTCCCAGGAAAGAGGACGACGGTTATCGGGACGGGAGGTAAGTAAATTATAAACGTGTCCTCGGGTAATAAGCTGATTGGCTTCCTGCGCCACGTTTTCGGTGAACAGGCTCCATTCGTGGAGGCAGAGTGCCTCCACATAGAGGGACAATCGATGAAAGGCCTCCCATAAGGTGGAGGGCACCACGACGCATAGCTCCTGTGGCTTAACCCCCGGAATGGTTAGTACTCCAGCGGGTAGTTGATTAAAACGGGTAGGCTTGGCGAAGACTGTCCAGTGGCCGGGACCCGCATGCTGAATCGGCATCTTCACTGCGGAAGCAATCGCTTCTACGGCTGTATTATAGGCCTGTAGCAGAGCGAGCGAGTAGGTGGCTCGCCGCCTGGGCGTTCGCATTTCCGTCAGTAGAAAGAAACCATCTGCAGCTTGTGAGCTCAATTGGCCTGTGCGTTGCCATTCTGTTCGCAGGGCCGTAAGAGCTGGGCGAAAGCTGATTTCCTGCCGTAGGGTCTCCCCCCGAACTGCACGGGCACCTTGGTAAATGGGCGCTTGGGCATCAGTGAAGGGCCAGTAATACGCCATCCACAGTTCAGCTATGCGGGATAAGGGCACCGCCACGTCCCGACCATGCGCGGCCAAGTCAGGGTATAGGAGCACCAGATCATTGAGGGCACGTAGAAGCGCGATTTTGTAACTAGTTACCTTGGAATCGTGCTTCAGGATCGTGGCAAGGATCTGTTCACCGGAAATGGCCTTCATATAAAAAACGATTGGGATACGATAAGCGCAATGCCAGGTTAAGCACCATGTTCAACCTTTGTTACCTTAAAAGGCAAACCCTTTCTTTTTCGTTGGATTCGCCGCTTCCTTCGCCTCCCAAGCCCTTTTCTGTTCTGCAGCGGCCGCTCGCTTAGGGGCATATACCGCTTCCTTGAATGCCAAGATATCCAGCACGAACTGCGCTATTGCATCTAGTAATTGTTTCTTCTCTGACACCCGTAACTTGTCTAGATAGGTGGTAGAAAGCCGCATGTCTAGCTCTCCCACTAGGGTAGTTCTGTAGCCGTTACTTCCCGCATTATAGTCGTAGTAAATTCCGGGGACATTGAAAAACTGACTCTTTAGTTTCTCATATTCTTCTTTTTCATCATGAGATAAGAAGGCCATTATGGCCACTAAATTTTTGACCTTGTCTAACAACAGATCAAAATAATTGTCGCCTGAGCGAATTTTAAATTGGTTATGCTGATAACTAACCCTGCTATTGGTTCGCGTGACTTGCTGAAGGTAATGCTCCAGCACAACCATAAACTTTTCCTTGCTCAGGTATAGGTCATCCTCACTAGGGCGATCCGCTTGCTCCAGTGGAACCAGGTAGCGCTTTACAAAATTCTGGAGTTCCTGGAGTTCCAACTCCGTTTCCAGTTTGCAGCCAATCTCCAAAGCGGATGCATTGGAACTACTCAGCAAGTTCAGGGAGGAAATCAAGCCATCTGTTTCGTTGAAGTAGAATTTAGCGTGTAAGTTCGTGATTAATCGAGGGCGAATACCTAGAGTCTCCAATTCCTCCCAGCTCACAGCATTGTCTGGGTCATACCGTACGAAGGCTTCAACACGTACCCCACGATGAAGTGCAGCTGTCAAGGCAGAGGTTAACTGCGGCCATTGGGTGATGTTGACGTAGGGCGATACTAATACCAGGTATTTCTTAGCGGAATGGATGAGCTCTAACAGCTCGCTGCTAATGTGATGCGGCGAGAGAATCTTCATAGGGAAGTGGAATAGTTAAAAGGGGGCTTTCTCTGCCAGTAGTTTTTACCTAAGAGCAAGCCTAAATTTCGTTGTAACGTCCACAAAAAGTTCAATTTTTGCAAACTGGCGATCGCATTACTTAGCGATCTTTACTCCTTTGCTACTTCAGCAACCCTATTCGTTATCCCCACCACTATGCTTCGTGAAGCGCTTTCCACTATCCTCACTGATTTACCGGCTGCTCGCAAAACGGTATTTGCGGGGAATACAACTAGCGAGTATATCCGGAAAATGGCTCCTAAAGCAGTCAGAGACGCTTTAGGGCCACTTGCGAATAAGTTCGAAGTGTCTTCCAGTCCAGGAGCGGGAAATTGGTCCGCCGTGCCATGGATAGCGGTCTTTTATCCTCCTGTCACGTCCAGTGCGTTGACGGGGTACTATATCGTGTACCTATTTAGCGCTACGGAGCCGGTGGTGTATCTCTCCTTAACCCAAGGCACGACGAAAGTCCGGGAAGAGGCTGGGCGTAAAGCGCACGAAGTTTTGCAGCAGAGAGCCGCCGATATCCGAGCCCGCGTACACGACTTAATTGAGCGGTTTGAGGCTACTCCCATTCAATTGGGCTCTAACAATCGGTTACCCAGGGATTATGAGGCCGGCCATGCGTTTGGGTGCAAGTACGAGCTGCACTCCCTTCCCCCGGAGGAGTACCTTCAAGCTGATTTGCACGCCATGTGCGAAGCTTATTTGGCGTTGGCCTTACTGGATGGGGTACAACCTGGTACTCCATCCAGTAAGGCTTTTGCACCGGAGATACCTGCCCACATGCAGGAGCCTTCAGGTGACTACCAGCAGCCCGAGCCAAACGCCGCAACGTGGTGGTTGAATATCAACCCGGAGTACTGGCGGGTAGGCGATGTGGCGGTGGGCGTAGAGCAGTCCTACACCACCCATAATGAGCGCGGGAACAAGCGCAACATCTACAAATACTTCCAGGCGGTGCAGCCGGGTGATTTATTGGTGGGCTATGAAACCAGCCCGATCAAACGCGTAAAAGCGCTCTTAGAAATAACGGAAGCGGCCCACCAGCGAGAGGATGGCGCCGAAGTCATCTCCTTTCGGGTAAAGGAATTCTTGCCTCATGAACTCACCCGCGACGAGCTGTTGCTGATTCCGGAGCTAGCGCACGCCGAGCCTCTGCGCAGCAACCAGGGAAGCTTGTTTAAGCTTTCCGCAGCAGAATTCACGGCCTTGGTTGCCCGAGCGAAGGGCCTGTTAGCCACCAAGTTGCCGCCCTACACCTGGGCGGAAGCCCAGCAAGAACTGCTAATGGCCGAACCTACCGTGAACCATATGCTGGCGGCGCTTAAACGCAAAAAGAACTTGATCTTGCAAGGCCCTCCAGGGGTAGGGAAAACCTTTGTAGCGCGTCGCTTAGCCTACTTGTTGATGGGCAACATCGACAAAGAGCGTGTGCAACTGGTGCAGTTTCATCAGAGCTACGGCTACGAAGATTTTATCCGGGGGTGGCGGCCTAGCCAGGACGGCAAAGGCGGGTTCGAACTCGTGAATGGGGTGTTCTTAGACTTCGTGCGGCGGGCTCAGCACGATCCGGAGCAGTCCTACTTTTTCGTCATTGATGAAATCAACCGCGGCAACCTGAGCAAGATCTTTGGCGAGTTGCTCTTACTGCTGGAAACCGATAAGCGGGGCGACGAGTACGCCGTGCCCTTAACGTACCCTCGGCCTGGGGAAGCACCCTTTTACTTGCCCAAAAACCTGTACGTGATTGGGACCATGAATACGGCCGACCGCTCGCTGGCAATGGTGGATTATGCCTTGCGGCGACGCTTTACCTTCGTGGATTTAGAGCCCGTGCTGAGTGAACGCTTGGTGACGCACCTTGAAGGATTAGGGGTATCCCCCGCTATCAGCAAGCCTGCTATTGAGCGGGTCAAGCGACTCAATGAGCTGATCAAAGACGATAAGAACTTGGGGGCGGGCTTTACCATTGGCCACAGCTATTTCTGCTCTGAACCCAATGGCGAAGGGGTGGACGCGTGGTGGCCGAACATTGTGCTCCACGAGCTGGCCCCGACGCTGCGCGAATATTGGTTTGATGATTTGAAACGGGCAGACCGGGAAGCGCAAGCCTTGTTGGGCCAGTGAGCATCCCCGTCCAGAATGTGTACCATCTACTGGTCTACGCCTGGGATCAGCTGGAAGCAGCGGACCAGGTAGCGGTTACTGCAGAGGCGGAAGATGGCCTCCTCGAGCTATTGGCGCGGGTGTTGATCCAGGGCACTACCCACCTGCTGAAGCGAGGGCTGGCACGGGAGTATGTAGAGCACGAAGAGCTAACGGGACGCTTGCGAGGCAAGCTACTACTGGCGGATTCAATCCGGCAACAGACCCTGCCTAAAGCGCAGGCCTGGTGTGCCTTCGATGAGCTTAGTCACGACACGCTGCCCAATCGCCTGCTCAAAGCGACGCTGTATCGCTTGTTTACGGCTGACGAGTTGGATCGCTCCCTTGCCCGGGAGCTGCGCGCCTTATACTACCGGCTAGGCGACGTGCCCTTGCAACCGGTGCGGGACCTGCGCATATTTGAGCAAGTACGGCTCAACCGCAACACCGCCCATTATGGCTTGCTCCTGAGTGTCTGCCAGCTCGTGCACGAGCAGGCGATGCTGAGCCAACAAACGGGGGAGCGGTTGTTTCAGGACTTTGCGCGGAACGAAGCGCAAATGGCTCGCTTATTTGAGCGGTTTGTGCGCAACTTTTATCACCGTAAGCAGCAGGTCTACTCCGTACAGGCCGAGCAACTAACTTGGGGGCTTAGGGCTCAGGATGAAGCCTCCCAGGCCGTGTTACCCGTAATGCGGACCGACGTATCCTTAACGGCTGCTACGGGCAAAATTATTCTAGACTGTAAGTACTACCGGCAGGCCCTCGTGCGACACCATGCCCGAGAGCGGATTATCTCTGCTCACTTGTATCAGCTATATGCGTACCTCCAGCACGGCCAGCCAGCCAAGCGACTCGTTCCGCTGGAAGCCATTCTGCTCTACCCGGTAACGGTAAAAGCGTACCGCTTCGGCTATGAGGTAGCGGGAACGGACCATAAGATGCGTGTGGAAACGGTGAACCTGGACCAACCCTGGCGGGAAGTAGAACGAGAGCTGCTAACTGTGATAGGCCTTTAAGGGAATAGCCAAACAGGGCGTATACAGGTACCAAAGCCACCGCAGAATTCTCAGGGTTGAACGATGTCCTGTAACCTCTGCCAGGTGCTAGTGAAGTCCATTTGGGCTTCACTAGTCGGCGTTTCATTAGGACAGAATACTAGAACCGTCAGTTGCCTTCTTCCTAGTAGTTTGGTCTACTAGCTGTGTCCTGCTACCTTTCTAAGCTTTTTACCTTACCCTATTTTAACTGCTACTAGCGTGTTAATGCTTCGTTATATTTTGTTAGCAGTCGCTCTGCTAGTTAACGCTCCGCTATCCGAATCTATCGCCCAAACGACCGCGACTGCCGCTCCTAAAGCCGTCACGGTGTATCTCTGCCAGAGCCGCCAGAGCCAGGTGTATCACTATACCCGTGCGTGCCCAGGGTTGAACACCTGCTCTACCTCCTTGAAGCAAACTACCGTCGCCAAAGCGCGCCGAGTAGGCCGTCGCGCTTGTCGGCTGGCTAGTTGCGCTAAAAGGCAGAGCCCCACCACACATCAAGCATCCAACACCCCTCCCCCATCTTCCCCCCTCTCCTATGCGCCGTGGAGCCTAGTGGTGTTGCTGCTGGGGTACGGAGGCTACCGCCGGCAGGTATCCGTTCGTAAACGAGATGCCCGGACCCTGAAACTGCGTGTCTGGCTAGTACCGCTGGAGCAAGCGGAGGCCACCTTCCGAACGAAGACCACGGTTGCCTCCGGCTTTTTCGATCACTACGCCCTCAGCCAATGGAAAGAGCAGTACCAGCAGGCCTTCGCCGAGGTCAGTGGTGTCGCGTATCACGATACCACCCTGTCTTCCTTAGAAAAAGCCACCATTCACTCCTTCCTAGAGCATTACGGCCGAGCCGAGGAGCTGCGGCAGGCATATAACGCCGAGTTCATCCCACAGGAACTGGAACGTTACGATTCCCTATTCAGCCATATCGAAGGCCGCAGTTTAGATCAGCAGCAGCGGACGGCCATTGTACGCAATGAAACCAACAGCTTGGTCGTGGCCGGCGCAGGCTCGGGAAAAACAACCACCATCATTGGTAAGGTGAAGTATGTGCTGGAGCGCTATCAAACCCCTCCGGGGAATATCTTGCTCATCTCCTTCACCAAGGCCTCGGCCGCTACCCTCGCTGCCCGCCTGGGCCTGGACAGTCTAGTACCCAAAACCTTCCACAAATTCGGGAAGGATATTATCTGTGCCGTGGAAGGCAAGCAGCCCTCCCTGTATGCGGATAGCCAATTTGGAACCTTCATCACGTCGGCCTTTAACGAGCTCATGCAGACGCCGGCGTATGCCGAGCAGGTGACGACCTACTTCCAACATTACCTCAAGCCGGCTAAGCCCAATGAGGAATTTCAAGATCAAGGCCAGTACATTCAACACCTAAAGGACCACAACTTCCGCTCCTACAAAACAGTCGGCAAAACGTTCCAGGGACGGACCACCTACAAGCAGGAAGTGGTCAAAAGCGTGGAAGAGTGTCAGATCGCCAACTTCTTGCTTTTCCACGGCGTGGAGTATCAGTATGAAGCCCCCTACGAGCATGACACGGCTTCTTCCGAGTACGCGCAGTGGAAGCCAGATTTTACCCTCACGCAAGGGGGGAAAAGAGTCTATCTAGAGCACTTCGGCATCGACCGGGAGGGCAACGTTCCCGCCTTCTTTGCCCAGCCGGGGCAGTCCCGGCAGGCTGCCAGCGCGCAATATCGCAGCAAGATGGAGTGGGCACGCCAGACCAGCCAGCAGTACGGCACCCCCTTGGTGGAATCCTACAGCTACCAGAAGCAGGAGAACACCCTCTTCTCGCAGTTGGAAGCCAACTTAGCCCAGCAGGGAATTGTGTTGCAGCCCAAATCCCCCGCGGCCATCTGGGAGATCATTTCCGCGGCGGCTGCGGAGGAAGTCAAAGGCTTCAGCACCCTGTTGCAAACTTTCATCATCTTGATGAAGTCTGACAATGTTTCGCTGGAGGACCTGCGGAAAAAGAATGAGGCTACCGCCCATGAACACCAACGGGAGCGCAATCACCGGTTTTTGGATCTGGTGGGCCCTATTTACGCGCGCTACCAGCAGCACTTAAAAGACCGGCGGGAAATCGATTTTAGCGACCTGATTAATAAGGCCACTGAGTATATCGCTACCGGAGCCTATAACAAGCCGTTCGAGTATCTCATCATTGATGAGTTTCAGGATATCTCGAAGGGCCGCGCCCGACTCATCCAAGCTATACAGGCCCGAAATCCATCGTGCAAACTCTTCTGCGTTGGTGATGACTGGCAATCCATTTACCGTTTCGCCGGCAGTGATATCAGCCTATTCACGGACTTCAGCGACCACTTCGGGGTTAGTGCTACGTCGGCTATCGAGACCACATATCGGTTTCATGAGCCGCTGATTTCCCTTTCTAGTGCCTTTATTACCCAGAACCCGCGTCAGAAGAATAAGAAGCTGAAAAGTGCCAGCGCAGGCAAGAAAACGGACTATCGGATCGTCTACCAGGAATCTGAAGAGCAGGACGACACGCTAGTGCTAAAACAGATCCTGGAGGAGTTGATCGCGCAGTTGCCCGGGATTGCCAGCAAAGAGTTGTTGCTGTTAGGCCGATATTCCTTTGACTGGAAGCGCATCAAGAATACGGCCCGTACCTTCTCGATGGATTCCGCTAGTCAGGTTCTTTCTTATGCATACCAGGATAGTCTAGGTCAAGCCCAACGCCTACACCTACCGTTTATGACCGTGCATAAAGCCAAAGGGCTGGAAGCTGATGTGGTTATTCTGCTTAATTGCAATGCCGGCAAGTTTGGGTTTCCCTCGCAGCTGTCCGATGACCCAGTGTTGAGTTTGCTGCTCAGCGGTGCGGACCAGTATGAGAATGCGGAAGAGCGCCGGCTATTTTATGTGGCTCTTACTCGAGCCAAAGAGCAAGTGATTCTCGTGACGGATCCGGCTGCCAAATCAAAGTTCATCACCGAGTTGGAGGGCGAAGACCACCATAGCTCCCGGAAGAAGTGTCCGGTGTGTGTGACCGCTGATCTATACAAGCGCAGCGGGACTACGAATGACAAGCTGTGGACCTTTTACGGCTGTGCCAACTATGCTTACGGCTGCAACTATCGAGAATGGGTGCGCTAAATACTTTCCATTATCATCTCTTTTCAGCCGGTTAAAGCATGGTGATGAAGTGAAAACTCCGGAGCCCCTAAGCCTACAGGTCGGAGGGTCACAAAACCGCGTTTCCAGCGAATAGATTGGAGCTGCTTCGGATCAAAAAGTCGCTTTTATTAGCTCCCTATTCAATCCCAAACACGCTCTAAAGCGCCCCCCCCCTGGATTTTCTCGCAGGTTCATAACACCGTCTAGACTACTCCCCCCCCCCAAAAAAATAACAGGTTTAAACAAGTTCTTTTAAAAATTTAGTCTTTACGAATTCCATTAGCTGAAAGTATATCTCATTTTTTTTAATTTTTTTAAAATATGGTATGTAAGGCTTCCAATTTTTGTCAAAAGCAATAAATTGCGTTGTAAAATCAATAACAATTTCTTCGAATAAATTTAAATCATTTAGACGCTTTAAATCAGTTAAATCAATTTCTTCAAAATACAATATAAATCTCAGTGGATTATACACTTTCCTTATAGTTATTATTTCCCAAGTTAAATTTTCAGTATTCGACCATCTTAAAACGATGTAATGTGAGAATCTGATAATATTATAAACTATTAATTGCCACTTTGCGTCAGTTATAAAGAGGCGGTATCCACCAAATGCCATTTCTTCTGATTCTTTACCAAGAGCAATCAGAGGAGCAGTTTTTTTTAGTAAACTACTTAAATTAGTTTCAGGGGTTCTTATAAAGCCCCATTTTAAAATATCTCCCCAATACTCATCAGTAATACGTCTTAAATATAATCCATAATGTCGATTTTGTAATACTTCCAGGCCATTTTTCTTAAGCAATTTATTTCCTGCTTCAAGTAGTTGAAAGAATGGGCAAATCGATACAAAAAAAATTAATAAAAAAGAGAAATAATTAAGTTTAATATTATAAAATAGTGAAAATTTTATCAAAAAATAGCACGTAAGAGAGGTCAAAGACAACCAAAGTATTATGAGTGTGTAACCAAGTAATACTGATTTTCGCGGAGTATTCTTTGAATATAGTTTTGCTAATGCAATCGTTTCATCAAACGTAAGTTCCGTCAAATTGTGATTTGAATTTTCCATCAAGTTTTATAAAATATTTAATTTACCTCTATTTCATAATATCACAAGTAGTAGCAATTCCTCTAATATTGTTACTAAATAGCGTATTTCACCTTGCATTTCAAATGCGAAAGTTGTTTAGATGAAAGCCAGTATGCAGGTGTTGTAATAATTGCGCATAAATTTCAAAGCTTTAAGCTTGGGAGCAGTCTGTGTTGAATTATGCCAATATGATGCGTTAAGAAGCATACTCTTTTCAGTTGCCTTTTTTGGGAAGCTTACACTTAGGTATTCGCTTCAAAGGTGTAATAAAGCGCAAAGGATCATTCGCTAACAAGACACGCAATTTGGCCAGCTGCTCCTCGGTGGTTACTTTCATCCAAGGTTCCGGGGCAATCGCATATGCGTATTGAATAATGCGGTTGGCCTCCTCAAACAAACCCACGCCGAAGTAGGCTTCTCCTTGGCTGGCCATCACCCAGTACCGTTCGGCAGCCTCTTTCTGCTGTTCTTCCTTCGATTGGTAGACTTCGGGCGTTCTTGGAAAAGTCTGCACTGCTAGCGATTGATTACAAAGCTCAATGACTTCTTTTCGTACCCGTTGGGCTTGCACGTAATCGGCAATGGCCTCAGCCGGCACCTTCGATTCGGCTGCCCGCTTGTTGAGCAAAAAAGCGAAGTTGATGCCGTTGTAGTGGTCGTTGCGTAGGTAATAGCCGCGTTCATAAGCCCGGATGGCTTCGTCCAGTAATGCGTTGTTATCCTCCTTCCCATTGGTCTTAGATGAAACAACATCTGCTGTACGCTTAGTCAAGTCCCAGAGACGCTTGTGAATGCTGCCCCACATGCCCAAGGTCTCGGTGTCGTTGGTGGTGTGCGGGGCCAACGGGGCTAGCACACTGCGAGCCGCCAGCAAGGCTGCTTCTTCGGTGGGCTGCTTGCTTTTGTATGTAGCCAGTGCCAGCTGCTGCAACAGGTAGGGGTCTTCCTGGTCTTCCGAACTCGCCTCGAAGGTTGCCGCTTGTCGAAGCTGTTTGCGGCTGTTGGCCTGGGTCTTGCGCACCACTTCCAGTAGTCTTTTCATCTCCAACCAGTTCTCTTTTTTTTTTGCTTCACCTACTTGGGCCATGAGCGCCCGGTGCGTCGGGTTGTCGGCCCCATCGGATTCATTACCCTCGGGTGTTGTTTTTGGCTCTAGGCTCTTTGCCGCAGTCGCAGCGCTGCGCATGGCTTCCTGCATTTTTTGCAGCGCGGGGGGCGTCAGGTTTTTCAGAAACGTGTAAACCGGGCTGTCCTGTTCTATAGGATCCTTCGCCAAGATTTGCTGAATTGCTTCGGTCAGCAATTTCTGGAAACGTCGCGCCTCGCTGGCCCCAATGTCTTCGCCCAAGTGATGGTACTGCCGTACGGCCACATGGTTCACGTCGAAGGGAAAGGTCTTGATGCCGTCTTCGGCCACGATGATGGTGGTGAACGGGCGCAACGCGTGCCGGATGCCCAGTTCGTAGAACGCGTTTTTGTTGGATGTCGACAGGTCGGCCACTACCACGTCGGCGCTGAGGAGCAGTTCGTACATGGGCATGTCAATCAGGCCGGAATGCACGATTTCGTCGGCGCGAATGCAGCGCAACCCAGCCGCTTCCACCCCCGGCTTGATCATGTTTTGGTACGACATGTCCAAATCCAAGGTCCGCCCAGTTTCAAAATCGACTTTTTTCCCAAATCCCATTATGACGAAGCACGTCTTCTGGGATTGATTTTCCTGGTGTGGTGCCATATGGTTGAATCAAGAGGGCAGCAACGCCTTGAAGAGTGGAAGGGACGACGGGCTTATGTGGCAAGGGGGAGCAACGCAAGCGGGGTACATAAACGTCGCACCGTAAGCATCTTACCTCAGTTAATTATCAACAATTATAATTTATATTTAATACATTGATAATACAACTTCTCTAACATTCAAATGGCACACATCACCTTCATTCACGGCATTTCCAACAAGCCCGAGGCCGCTAAATTGCATGCCATTTGGCGCCAAGCTCTCGCGAAAGACTATCCTGCGCACGACGTGGTGGTGGATTTGGATTCCCTGGGAGTTACCTCGTCCATGGTATACTGGGCCGACGTCTTGTACGACAAGCCGTTGGAAGGCCCCTCCATCGAAGAAGAGGCGCTGCAGGAGGAGGAGTTTGAGGGAGTGGTGGCCGCCGGGCCGGAAGCGGGGGGGGACCCGGATATGGCGTGGCGGCAGCACTTGCGCGGCAAGGAGCAACGCATGGTGGATTCACTGGCCGCCAAGCTCAACTTTGACGTGCTAGTCAACGACACGTTCACTCCGCCGAAAGCCGAGGTGAACGAAACCCTGGAACGCATTCCTCTGCCCTGGTTTGTCAAGCGCCGGATCATGAAGCAGTTCCTGCGGGACGTGCACCACTATCTGTTCAACGAAAGCTTCAGCCCCCGCATGGGCGACACGTACCGAGTGCGAGACGAGATTCGCGCACGTTTGCTGGCAGCACTGCAGGAAGGGGCGACGAAGCCCGGTCCCCACGTGGTCGTCAGCCACAGCATGGGGACGGTGATTGCCTACGACTGCCTCACGCGCGTGGAGGGTTGCCCATCCGTGGATGCGCTCATGACCATCGGAAGCCCCTTGGGCTTGGACGAAGTGCAGGATCAGCTCATCCCGGACGGAGCCTCCAGCCGACGGTTTCCTACGGAAAACGGGTTTCCTCGAAAAGTGGAGGGCTCGTGGGTAAGCGTGTACGATCGGCTGGACCCCGTCACCGGATTTGACGGGAACATCGCCGATGACTTTCTCCAAGGAGGCAAGGAGGTGGTTCAGGTCATTCAGGAGGCAAATTGGGGCTCTTGGCGGCACAACATCTCCAAGTACTTCGCGGGACCGCAGTTACGCGTCGCGCTCTCCCAACAACTCGGCTTTTAAGTGCGCCGCCATGACCCGCAGTCCAATCGAGTTCGTGTGCGCGCTTTCCGAATCGCTGCGCACATTCGACGCCCCGGGCACGGTAGCCCTGGGCGAAGAACTGATTGCGTGGCTGTACGCGCGCCCCGATTCGTTCCCCCCCAGCGAAGCCGAGAAGGTGCTGGCCCTGCTGTGCAGCAAGCGCATGTTTGGGCTGCAGCAACGAGTCAGCGACGCGCTGCTGCAAACCGAACGCGGCACCCTCAAGATACAGCTGCAGCATGCACAGGCCCTTATAGACCAAGGGTGCCTCACCGCGGCCCTGGCCGTGCTGGCGAACTTGCTCACCGCGGCTGGTGTGGCCGGGAACAATA
Source organism: Hymenobacter gelipurpurascens (assembly GCF_900187375.1). Classification (NCBI taxonomy): domain Bacteria; kingdom Pseudomonadati; phylum Bacteroidota; class Cytophagia; order Cytophagales; family Hymenobacteraceae; genus Hymenobacter; species Hymenobacter gelipurpurascens. The sequence continues at coordinate 131,930 of NZ_FYEW01000004.1, forward strand.
TGGAGGCCGCGAAGGAGCACTCCGAAGCCCAGGGCTTGATCGGGCGCGTGCACAAGCAGCTGTATGTCAACGCTGCGGGGACCGAAAACCCGCACGTGCGGCAGCACCTGAGGCAAGCCGTCTTTGCGTACCTGACCGCGTACGCGGAGGCCCCGGAGGCGAATCTCTGGCACGGCATCAACGTGGTAGCTCTGCTTTTTCGGGCGGAGCGCGACGGGATTGGGCTGGCGGGAATAGCCGAACCCCACCAGCTCGCGCGGAATCTGCTGGAGCGGGTTACCGAGCAATACGACAAGGGCCTGGCCGACACTTGGGCTTTTGCCATTGCCGCGGAAGCGTGCCTGGCCTTGCCTTCCCCCACGGAGGCCTTGCGCTGGGTCGAGCGGTACATAAACCAGCCCTCCGCTGACGCGTTTGAGATCGCCGGGACGCTGCGACAGTTCACGGAGGTGTGGCAAGTGGAGCGCAACCCAGATATGGCCAAGCATATCCTTCCCATACTGCAGGCCTCTTTGCTGGCACGGGAAGGAGGACAGGTCGTGATGACGGTGGCGGAGCTTCACCAACACCAGCGGGAAGAAGCCAATACCTCGCAGGTGTACGAGAAAGTGTTTGGCTCGGACACCTTCAACACCTACAAATGGTACATGAAAGGCGCGGCCCGGTGCTTGGCCGTAGCGCGCATCGGCCGGGACGCTAGCCAAGGGGTGGGCACCGGATTTTTGTTGTGGGGTGAAAGTCTTCACCCCCAACTGAAGGGGCAGTTGGTCGTGCTCACCAACGCCCACGTGGTCAGTGAGGACCCGGCCCAAACCGAAGCCCTGCGACCTCAGGAGGCAGTCATCATTTTCGAAGCCCTGAACCCCGACGAGGAGTATCAGGTCGGCCAGTTGCTCTGGTCATCGCCTCCCACCGCACTGGACACCTCGATTCTGCTTTTTGCCCCCGAAGAGACCGACCGCTTGCGGAAGCTCGTCAAAGAAGTGGTGCCGTATCCTTTGGCCAAAGCCTTGCCCTTGGTGGGGGACGCGCAACAGCGGATCTACATCATAGGCCACCCTGCCGGGGGCACACTCAGTGTGTCCTTACAGGGCAACGAATTAGTGGACCATCAAGACCCGCGGATTCATTACCGTACCCCCACGGTCGGGGGCAGCTCGGGCAGTCCCGTCTTCAACCGTCAGTGGGAGCTTATTGGCATTCACCACAAAGGCAGCGAGAATCTACCCATGCTGAATGGGAAGGTAGGCACATACCCGGCCAATGAGGGACTATGGATTCAGACCATTAAAGCTGAATTGGCAAAGGCATTCGCCAATGGCCTGACAATTGAACATTCGAGGGCGAAATTTCACTAATAGCTTATTCTATTCTTTTGGCGCTTATGCTCCCGAGTGTGCTGTATGATCTGCTGCGAATCGGACTCACTCATTGAATTTTATTCAGTATGATAATACACGTAACAAACCATGTTTGGGCTACAAGGAGTATTACTACTGCAGCAAGCATTGGGCTATTTATGGCCTTTCCTCTACTCGTCCCAACGCTGGTCATGCTGAATAAAGATGCCAATAGTGTAATAGCTGTTACTGTAACGGTAGTCTACCTCGTAATAGTTTTTTTTGCTAGTAGAGGGCAAAAATTATCGGTATTGCTAATGTCATTATATATTCTTTGTCTATGCACTGCGGTCATGGTTGGTGTTTTATCTAATGGTCCAAATGACGAAGAATCTATCGAATTAATTAAATTCAAACAAAAAATTAATCCTAATTATGCAACTGATAATACAGGAATTCCTTTATGGAGTGCAATTTTAATGTGCCTGCTATTAATGTATCCATTTTATCGGGCAGTAAAGGCAGTATTAGTTTACAAAAATGAAATTCAAGAATTCAAGTCTTTTAAAAACAAGAGAAAAAGTGTTGTTCTAAAAAATAAGAGTTTGTTAAAAATTTTGATAGCGCTTGGGTTATTAATCTTATCGTATTGTTTTATTGCTGTATCTGCGATAGCATTTGTAGCAGGGGGAGTATCGGCTACTTTTGGCTATTTCGGCTATAATTTAATAGGACTAATTGTATCCGGTTTTGGCATTAAATATGGTCGCAAACTCGTTGTTTTATCAAAACGACATTTAACCAACACTATTCTAGAAACCAGAGGCAAAGACGTTCGTCCGCCAATCCTTCTTATTCGTTCGTTTCAAGACGATGCTTTAAAACTAGAGCGGGGCAAGGGATTTAAGCTAACTCAATGGCTAAGCCCTATTCCAACCCTTGAAGAAACGCTATGCAGAAGACTGTCTTTATCAGGGCCGGTTATTGCAATCGGCAATCCAAAAGAGAAATTGCCTCCATTAGGTGCTGCAAGAGACTATTATGACGATAGTTCTTGGATGGATCAAATTGATGCTTTATTAACCGAGTCAAAGTATGTAGTTGCAATATTAGGTAATACAAATAGTTTAGAATTAGAATTTAAGAAGATTAAGAATTATAACTTATTGAACAAGCTAATATTGGTTTTCCCACCCAAGGATATAACGAGCATTCATGCAAGGTGGAGTGCTTTCATTAAGATTATTGATTTGCCCATAGAGCTTGAAATAAATGAAATGTATTTATTAATGAATTTTAACAATGGATCTATAAATAATATAGCGATGTGCAAAGACAAAAAATGTGATTCATACGAAGTCGCTGTTAGTAAAATTTTAGCTCATGATAGGTTAATAAGTGATTGCCCATCACAGTCTTAATCATTTGGTTGTTTTATAGCGCTTTCTCGAACGGTTTACTAGCGTCGTCGTTTGAGAGAGTATGCACCCGTACTCCAATGTCTTACGCCAAAGCGGTCGCACACCTGCCAGAGGTGCGCACGGCACTACCCGACAGCAGGTGTGCGACCGCTTTGGCGTAAGCTACTCGTTCGTGTCCAAACTCCTGACACACGCGCGGCAAACCGGCTCGCTAGCTCCCTTACCTGGCTAGTGGAGTATGTAGGCCAGCACCCCGATGCCACACTGGCTAAGGTTAATGATGCCTGGTGGACCAGAACTGTCTCTGGTCTGTACTGCAGGAGCACGGGCTACGCCGCAAAAAAGCCTGCACGCTACCGAACGTGAAACGGAGTGGGTACGCGTGATGCAGCGCCAGCACTTGGAGCACATCGCAGGCCGGGCGGATGTGCTCCGCTTGTACTTATTTGACGAGACAGGCCTACGCCTAGATTGCTGCCGATGCTACGGGCCGGCGCTGCACAGCCAGCGCGAGACTGGAGCCGTGCCGCTCAAACGAGGCCAGACGCTGATATTAATTGGAGCGCTGGGCTTGCGTGGGCTGACGGCCCAGCATACTATTTGTCGCAGCCTCAAATAAGCGCCGCTTCGCTTTCTACATGGGCCACATGTTGGGCCCACAATTGCGCCGCGCCGAAGTGCTGGTCCTCGAATAACCTGCCTGGGCACAAGCTTAAAGGGCTGCTGCAAGAACTGGCCCGGCGCGGCGTCAAGGTGCTGTTTCTGCCGCCTTACTCGCCCGACTTTACGTCGGTTGAGCCGCCCTGGAGCAAGCTCAAAACGAAGCTGCGCCAAGCCTAGGTTCGCACGTGGTAAGCCCTCGAAGCCGCTATCCATATCGCCGCTAACTGGATTACTGGCCAAGACGCCAAAGTCTAGTTTAACCACAGCGGCTAACACGTACACCGTTCATCAATTCGTTATAACTCTTGATAAAGCGTAATATTAATAAACCTCTTAATATAAATATGAAACATTAGTATTTGAACTAATCTCTCGTCTTTACAGGCTGTTTCGGGTAAAAGTAGAAGTCTGAAGAAAGAGAGCTAATATAATTTGGAACCTGTTTTCCATCTGACATCTTTTCAACATCCGATCTTACACGATTAAGAATTTCTAAAAAGGATAATCCAGGAATTTGCAAAGCTTTTAGCAAAGCCACTGTATAGACACCGCCTTGTATGCTGGAATTTTCATAGGCATAACCGCCAAGTGAGGACGACCAAGCGACAACCCCTTCACGCGGAGGCTTGATTTCAGCCATCCCGTTGTAGGTGTCACTTTTTGAATAAGTACTATCTGCTAGTATTACTGGTCTACAAGCATCCAAAATCAATAGATTTGTGCTGCTTTGCGCTTCATTAAACCTGGTTATGATGTTATTAAGGGGAAGGCATGTAAAGGGCACTGATTTTTTGAATTTTAAATCAGCATCAATAGGGACTAAATAGTTTTCACCATTTAAGATAAAAGCATCTCCACCATAATAAATTAAAGCTATATCATTTTTCCTAATATTGTCAAAAAAAGACTGAAATGCTGATTGCATGCTTCTCAAACTTCCATTAGTAAGCAGATAAACTTCGAACCCTGATTTTTCCAGGAATGATTGCATTGCGTAAGCATCCTTTACAGGATACATTAGTCGTCTCTGAAATTGATAATCCTTATTGCCTATTACTAGAGCCAACCGCCGTTGATTTTTTTCGAGCTTTTTATCCTCAGTAGAAAATGGTCCTTCTATGGTTTTAATTGGTGTTCTTTCGGTATGTAACCCGTTTGAAGTGTCAGTAGATAGTACCGTCAAAGCACCACTGCCTTTCAAGGATTTTTTAGGCATTATCCGCTTAGATATCTGATCCGATGAAGAGTTTTCTTTACCACTGAATGATGAAATATTATTCATCCATACCTCTAAATGTGCACTTTTACTTCCTGCAACTTTTACAATTTTAATAGCGCTTAACTTGAAAATCCTTTTCACGATTTGAGCTACTGAGTCAGCCATTAAACGGTCTTGATCTACAAAGTATCTCACTTGACTAGCATCGCTAAACCCCTTTTGAAATTCTATTCCAGGAACGTTAAAACCAATGGTTATCAATCTTTTTTGTAGTTGCCGTACTTCATCTATCTCCTCAGATGAGGCATACTGAATATACACTAGAGGCCTAACGGATTTTAGAGGAATATTTGTACAACTAATTCGGACTCGAAGTGTGTTCCGGCTGAAATCTACATTTCGTCGCTCCTCCCTTCCTGCTGTATCTCTTACTGTTAAAGTGGTTCGTAATGTAGCTGAATTATGAGTTATATCACTCCCTAATGTCATGGAATGACGAAGAGGTATAAAACTTGTGCTAAATAATTTACTTATATATAACGTAGTGTCATCAAGTAATACTGTCCAACGTGTGTTTGAATGCGGCGATTTATTAAATAGGTATGAATCTGATTTGGATAAAGGAACCGTGTCCCCTGAATAAGCACTAGTAATATTTTTATCATTTACACAATCAGTGGTATCAAAGGCAATGTTAATGGGGATTTGTTGCTCCCAATCTATATTTTGGTTCTGCTTTTTGGTGGACAAATACCATAAACCTATAAGACTTGTCAAAGCAAGAATAGCGCCTCCAAATAAAAATCTTTTATAATATTTTCTGGGTTCGACTAGCTTCTCAGTCGATTTTATTGGCAGACCCTCTAAATAATCTTGTAGGCTAAAGCTAGATGGCTGATTTTTAACTGACTTTGTAGAGGACAGCAAAGTCACCCAATCACCAGCGGGGTTTTCAAGATAATGAAGCATAGCTCCGTCGGAAAAAAGACCTTTTTCATATAACGTTGCAAATTCCTGCTGTGCAGGTTCGTAATATGCGTAGGCTTCGGGGTTGTAGGCATAAAGCAGAAATTGATTAACGTTCTGTAAAAGATACTTCTCGCCGTCATAAAAGTGTTTGCCTGGAAAATACTTTTCGGAATAGTTAAGCATCCGTAGCAGCGTCTGACGAGCTTTTGCTTCGTTATTAGGCTTTAGTCCTTTAAGTAATTCTAAACGTGTGGAGTCGGGAAAGCTCCCCTCATGCATCCAATTGATGCGTGCCAATTTGAGCAGATTCGTATAATTGACTACTTCAGGTGGCATCAGTGCTCGACCTATCTCCACCAATATTTCCCAGCGTATTCGCGGATAAATAGCGGTTGCGGCCAGCCATTGAAATAGTTTTTCGCCAAGATATTCGTGCAGTTCCTCGACTTCGTTCAGGTCTAAATATTCGATAGAATATGAAGCCTTCCCCTGTTGTAAATAGGCATCTTGGCGTAGTTGGTTCTCTGCCAGTGCCTGCACCAATCGAAGCTGTCCGATTACATCAGCAGGTAAGAGTAAAAAGTCGGTTTGTAAGGCCCGCTCCTTTGTTCCCCAGTCACCGAAGGGGTTAGGGGTTAGTATGGCCCGCGATTTCCAATCGACTAACGCATCGCGGATGAACGGCTCTACAATTGGATAAGGTGGATAAAGCAGCGGATAGCCATCTCCCCAAATTACTAATGTATTGGTGCGAAACCGATCCACTAACTGACGGAGGCTAAGTTTCTTAGATTGTGCCTCATTAGTGAACTGGTCAAACGACTTATGAAAAAAAAATCGTTCAATGCTAACATTCTCCTGAATAAACGCCCGAAATAGATACTCAAACAGGGCCACTTGCTGACTGCGTACCTGGCTGCGGTCTATCAGGAACAAGTATTCAGTCTCTGTCCGATGTGGCTGATAAACCAGCGTTGGGAGGCCACCTTCACGCATAGTTGCCTGCATAGTTTGAGCAACATGCAATCGACGATTTTCACCCTCTGTAGGCTGGCGGAAAAGACGTACCGTTCGGTAAAACGCTTGGTCGCGGGTGATCAACTCAGCATCGCGGTTTTCAAATGGAATTTCTAATGGTGGTTTATCACTACCGAATTTGTTCAGTGGATTGTCGGAAGGAATGGTTTGGGCAGGCTTTTTGGAAGAGCCACGAACCACAAGCCGGAGATAAAGTCCAAGTAATCCTACAAAAAGGGTTCCGACTAGCCCCATTGCCCAGATATATGCAGATGCAATCCGCGTTTTGGGCACAATTAATTCTCCCTCTTGCCGTACAGCAATCGTAAAAGGTGGCACGACTGGAGGCGAGACGCCGATAGTTAGCTTAGCCTCACCAAAGCAAAGCCGTTGGGAAGTGTCCGGGAAAGCTTTAAAACTTATATCGTAGTAAGCCGGTGTCGTTCCGGCCTGAAATACATGTTCCCAAACATTCCGGTTGAGCCCTACAACACGGCCATTGAGCCGCCATTGGGTAAGCTGCACTTTATTTATAAACCCACTCTGGCGAGCCGTGAAGCGATAACGAAGAGGTAAGTTGGACAATCGTACACTGTCTATTTGCACGACGGGTAGTTTATCACAAACCATAACTTCAATTCTTCCTAGACTGTCTGTCCAAGAAGTATACAGTAAGCCATGTCCACGCTGGCTTCTTAAGTTTACAACGAGCGGGCCAGCGCGTTTTGCTACCACACGCAACTTTGGCTCAATTATGTCTGGATATTGCTGATTATCTATGCTTTCCCATTGCCAGCGGGCCAATTGTCCCCTGGCCTTTTGAAGGGTGGAATCAACTGAAAAAACAAGCGTATCGCCTACTTTACAAGGGCCTATAGAGGGAACGGTTAAATGTCCATGCGTTCTAAATTTTGGCCCAGGCCATAAAAATGCCGCGTAAAGGAATGCAATTAGCCCTAGGATAATCGCTGTTAACAAACCCCATCGCACCGGATCCCTTGGTGGATCGGGAATGAATGGCTTTTGATGTAAGGTGTCGAAGATGCGATCAAATTTCTCCTGCTCTTCCTCGCTTGTAACAATCAAGGGAGCAATTATTGCCTTCAAATCAGCAAGTGAAAGAGGCTTAAAAGTGTCGATTACATGATCTATCTCTATGTAATCATTCGGACGCAGTTGAAACCCATCACGGCGCAACGCGTCGAAAAGATCAGCCAAGGGCCAGATGATATCGTTGCGCTTCGAATGGATGGGGCTCACATTAGCAGTGGGTTGGCCTTATCAGGTGAAAGTCCGTCCTTTAGTAAAACCACCAACGATGACTCATAAAGAGTTCGGGCAACATGGGCTGGCCCAGGAGGAAAGGCTCCGTCTATAAGCAGGCCATCAGCTCTGAGCACTCGTAGCCAGTCAAGAAACTCAGCAGTAGAAGGCACTCTATTTGAAGATTGCCGGGCCTGATCCCGAAAAGACTTAAAGCGTTGTAGGGCTTCACGTACCGCCGGTGACTTATCGAGCCCCAAGCGAAGATTGACAATATCTAGTAGCTGGTCATCGTCTGGAAAGGGAATATGATAAAAAACACAACGCCTTAGAAATGCATTTGGTAAGCTCTTCTCAAAATTAGATGTAAGAATCACCACCACTCTCGCATCATTTTGTGCTTTTTTTAAGGAGAAGTCAAGTTCTCGAATTCGGAACTCCCCTGATTCCATTTCGTTAAGTAAATCATTTGGAAATTCACGGGGTGCTTTATCAATTTCATCAATTAATACCACGCTGCTTTGTGGCCTATCAGCTAATTCCGGGCAGCGAGCAAGCAACGGCTGGATGCGAGGTGCTTGCAGGCTTGCACTGGACCGTCCATGAGCCAGTACACGGGCGCGGCCTAAAGCTGTGAAATCCATAAATGCGCTAGTGTCAGTATGGTCCTTACTGCGAAAGTGGCTTACTGCATCGTACGTATAAAAGAGGTCGGTTGCTAAAGAGGTAGATTTCGTGTAAAACTCAATCGGTTTAGGTAAAAAGGAGGCTTCGCTTCCCTGAGTTTGTTCGGACAACATGTGGGCTACATGTTGGGCGAGCTGAGTTTTGCCCGTGCCTGGTTCGCCACTTACTAGCAGAGGCTTGTCTAAGGCAATAGCTAATTCAACAGCCCGCTGTAAACGTGTGTCCATCAAATAATTAGAGGGATTTAAGTCAACTGATATATGGCGAAGGACAAGTGGCATAAACAGGTGTTTATTTGGATGTTCAGCTACTTTTTAGTTATGGGAGCAAGCTTAACAATGGTAGATCGCTTGCTTTTCGGCGTAAGTTGAAACGGTTTATAAAAGCTCTTATTTGTTCTTGAGCCTGCCGCATGTTAAGCTGGCAAGGTGATTTCAAAGTATTAGGAAAACAAAGCTCCTGAAGGGAAAGCACAATCTCATCATCACTAATGATATAGGTGCGAAGCCAGTTTTCTATATCTGTTTCGGAGAGCTCTGTTAGCGGAGGAGCTGCCTTTATATCTACTGAATTCACCTGTTGCTGTAAAGCATCTGGGGTGTCGATTACAACGAACCAAAATACTCGAATCCCTCCTACCCTCTCGCTAGCATTTTTAAACTCTAATAAAATTTTATCTAGAAACTCATAACCTTTTTGCCATTGAACCGAATTGCTGACCAATGATAGCATGGCCAATGCGAGGGTACCGCTGGCCTTGAGATCGGACAATAAGCTTTCCGGGTCAATAGGTGGATTAGGATCATTAGGGAGGAGCCTATCACAAAGCTCATTTATGAGCCTTCTTCTGAAATTAGGGTACGAAGCGTCCGTTATGAATTCGTGGTAACTTATCAGCGTAGGGTCGGATATGCCGAGGTAGTATCTGCTCAGCCGGTCGACTAAGCTCCGTCCTAAATTCGTCCTATGTCCCTGAATCAAGAATACGTTAAACGCCTGCTTTTTTCGGACAAAGTCATAAAAATCAAAAACCTGATTCGCCCGGTCGCAGAAGATTTTACGATCTTCGGGTAACTCGCCATCAAAATCAACACGTGGGTTGCGTACCAACGATTCCATTACTTGCAGTGCCAAGTGGTACTCAGATGTGAATCCTTCAGGGTGTGATAAGTGCAGGCTACCAACTTCATCCTTAAGTGACTTTAACCTTGTCTGTTTGCGGATCGAAGAGGGCTGATTATCCTCGTCGTCATCGGCTGGAAAACGTACATCGCGGTTTTCGGCTTTAAATACCAGAATCACTTTGTTAAGTGCTCTTGCTCTTAGGTATTCCTGATGCGTAATTGAAAAGTCTTGCCCATCAAGTACATATCCGTAACGATTGGCAAGAATAAGAATATAGATATCGCAATCAGACACGTCTTTTAAGCAGCGTTCAAGGGGCTGCGTATCCTCAGCCGTGTAGTACTCCATCCCAATAACTTTGAAGTTGGGCGCCTTTTGCAACGACTTCATTACTGTTTGGCGATATGGGGCCAAATCACGGTAAGTAGACGATATGTACACCTTATAATTGGCCATAGTCACTAAAGCAATTGAGGTTATAGCGATGAAATCGTTAGTCAATATTGGATAAGTTACTTATATTCTATGTAATATTATACAAAGGAGATAACTATTTCTGTAGTAGTGGCCCAAATTGATTTACAAAATGAGTAAACGAGTAAAATATAATTGTGAGAAAAATGTAAGTAGGAGTTCTGCAAGGAGTGAGGTATCAGGGTAAATCTGAGGTGGTCGGGTAAATGTGGACAGAATAGTGCCTTATCCTTAGAATTTAAAAAAGGCAATCTGAGCACAGTGGTCACTGCCAACAAGGAATACGAAGATTAATTCCTTATCTCTCCTGAGCGTTACAGAACCATCAGCAGCTCTCTCTATTAAACTTAATGGTGTGCTTCAAAGGATAGTAGAGCTTTTGTGCCGACAGAAAGCCGCCATCTTTGCCACTATGCCTTACAAAGAAGACCGCCCCCAGATTGGCCTCAAGTTCACAGCCACCGAATACGCCTCCCTGCAAGCCGAAGCGGACCGCGCTGGCGTCCCGGTCAACACGTATGCGCGGCACTTGATCACGGAGCGCGGGCAGCAGCCCCTGGGCGCCGAGGCAGCCAGTGTGCGCGCGCATTACCAGCAGCGCGAAGTCGTGCATCAACAGTTGCTTGACGAGTACGCGCAGGCCGCGTACCAGGCCCGCGCGCTGAGTCAGCAAGTAAAATTCTTTCGCCAGCAGTTCCTCTTTCTGCAATGGTGTGTAGCCAACAACCGCCCCGAGCTGCTGCCAGAGGCTTTGCAGGAGGCGTTAGCGCAACCAGAGCTTTCCGTTGTGCTACCCGGCGAAGAAAATCCGGCTTTAGACACCGATTCGCTGGAAAACGCCCCGGTTTTATCAGCTACACCCGTTAAAAAGCGGTAAAAAACACCCAAAAAGAGCGCTTTTCTGCGCTCTTTTTGGCCCAACTAGTCCTTATTCGCTGAAAAAGGTCGGGGATACTCCCGCTTTTTCACCGGTTCACGGCGGGGATACTCCCGAACGGGCTCCGGATGGCGGAGGGGATACTCCTTTTTTGCTGCGGATGCTAGGCCCTTTCCCTTAACGACGGGAGGGGGCCGGCTAAAAAAGGCGTTTCCAGCGAATCGACCGGATCGCCTCCGGAGCCCTGGGCTGCCTTTTCGCCCTGCCGGACCCCGAAACAGGGGCATTTTCATCTTTCTTTAGGTTGAAGTAGCACTTTGTCAGGTATCGCACCTCCCACTAGGCTACACCCGTGTTCGCAAAAAGGCCTTTTGGAGCCATTTGACCGGATGACCTCCGGAGTAAGGGCGGGTAGATAGCTTTTAGAACTTTACCGTTAGTGCTTGTCCTGGCCCTGGGTGGGGTACCCACGCGGTAGTTGGTCGGTGCGGGGTGCCCCGTGCTGGGGGAGGGTTACCCCGAGTTCGGGGGCAATAAATAGAACTGTAGATACTTAACGAATCTAATGTTTTGTGTAGAGAGGGGAATTCGCCTTCGGCTCAAAATCAATTTTTAGCTTTTAAAGTTGAAGTAGAAACGGCTGGAGAAGGGAGAGTTAGCACTTCAGAGAAATCGGCCAGTGTCCCGATGTCAGGCCTTCGGCACACTAGGGGCGCGGCCACGGCGGCCGGTCTCGGCCAGGCTCACGGCTTGGGGCTACGGCTCTCTTCGTCTGCCTCCTTGCCTGGGTAACGGGGAGGTGTTCCGTCGTCTTCCCGCCGGTGGAACCCGGCTAGGGCGGGCAGCTGGCGGCAGGCGGCAAGGGCTAGCGCGACTGGGACCTTTATCAACCCCTAGTCGATCGCACCCGACGAACGGGTGGTGTGGCCAGCCGGAGAGCTTGCCTGGTTATGGCCCGGCACCCGTTGGGAAGGCACTTCCCTTTGTAGGCCGACGGCCCCTCCCCCGCTGCGTCTGCTGGTAAGGGGCGCGTCTCTCTACCGCCTGTGTTGCTTTTAAGGAGTCAAGGTGCTACGCACAGGGGCTGCGCTGGACAAGGAGTCGTCTAGGACACGGCCATGGTGCTAGAGGCCGCGAAACACGTTAGACCCTTCTGCCTGCGACCGGTAGCCTCTTCACTCTTTCTGGACCACGCATCCCATCTATTCGAGAGTAGGCCGCCGAGCTGACGGAGTGGCGGAGCCGCGCCGGGTATCTTTACGGGATGAACCGGTCCTTCCTTCGCTCGCTACCCCTGGTAGCACTCTCTTTGCTGGCGTCCTGTCGTGGCGATGAGCAGCCTTTCCCTTCCACTGCCGCGGGGAGCGTCCACCTGACGCTGGGCAATCCCAGTGGCGCCCTTACGGACGTAGGGCAGCCCAAGAACTACCTGCTCGTGAAGCCCCAGTATGCCCTCTCCTACCACCGCGACCGCGGTACGCCCACCTGGGTGAGCTGGCACCTGGAACAAGCCGACCTAGGCTCCGCTGCTCGGCAGGATGACTTTCGGGCCGATGCCTCACTGCCCGCGGGGTGGTACCCAGTGCAGGGCACGAGTTACTCTGGTTCCGGCTTTGACCGCGGCCACAATACGCCCTCGGCTGACCGCACGGCCACCGTCGCGGATAACTCGGCCACGTTCCTGATGAGCAACATGATCCCGCAGGCACCGAATAACAACCAGCGGACCTGGGCTAACCTGGAGAACTACACTCGCACGCTGGTCACTGCTACCCAAGAGGTATATGTGGTGATGGGCTCCTACGGCAAAGGGGGAACGGGATCAAACGGGTACGCCACGACGATTGATCAGGGCCGCGTGACGGTGCCGGCTCGCATCTGGAAAGTCGTGGTAGTACTACCCGTCGGTGATAAGGACGCCGGCCGTGTCACGAGCACGACGCGGGTTATCGCCGTAGATACGCCCAATGACAATGCCGTCAACTCTGCCTGGGACGGTTACCGCACGAGCGTGGACGCCATTGAGGCCGCGACGGGACTGGACCTACTGTCTACTGTTTCACCTGCTGTCCAGCAAGCCATTGAAGCTAGAGTAGATAATGGACCCACTAACTAATAATTTGCCCAAAATGTAGCACACGTAATCTATGTACTACACTCATAACATACAGCACATATTATGAGTGTAGTACATAGATCACATCTTTTACACTTATTAAGTGCAATACATACATTGAAATTATTGTGTGTAATAAACTTATTAAAAGTGATGATTGTATAGGTTTTTATGTATGTTTGGTGTGTCTTATGGGATGTCCCAGACATATCTTAAACTAACTAGGCCTCTTTGATGAAGACCATATGCTTTGCCAACCACAAAGGAGGAGTAGGCAAGACGACATCTACACTGAATGTAGGTCAAGTTCTAGCCAGCCGTGGCTCAAGAGTATTACTAATTGATAGCGATTCGCAAACAAACCTTTCTATGTCTTTTGACAGACAAGGGAGTAGGCATTTGGGAGAGTTATTAGAAAGCGATGGTAAGGTGCCAATTGCTGAACTAATGGAAGAGGTAGGGGAGAAGTTACACCTCATAGCTGCTTCTCCTCGTCTGCAGATGGTAGAAAAGCTGATGGCCGGCAGCTCTGGCCTAGAGTTCGTTTTAAGGGAGGCTCTAGAGTCAATAGAAAGCGAGTTTGACTATTGTCTTATTGATACTCCTCCTTCACTAGGAGGTATCACCTATTCTGCCCTAATCGCTTCTGATGCTGTTTTCGTTCCTATGCAACCAGAGTACTTCGGCTACAATGGGCTCACCTCCTTATTGCAAGCATGTGTTCGAGTACGAAAGCACTATAATCAAAAGCTTAAGGTAGGAGGGATCTTCTTTACTAAATACTCTTCCAGCTATCGTTCATCTATGCACCACCAGTATGTTGATCTAATTAATGAAGATGAACAGCTGGCGCCTTTAGTAATGAATGTCAGCATCCGGCAAAACAACAAGTTAAGTGAGGCTCAAGCTATGCACGAACCAATCTTAGCTTATGCTCCAGATAGTAATGGTGCAGTTGATTACACTTCTCTCACAGATGAAATATTAGCAAGACTATGAGTAGCACGCCTAAACGCAACTTTACAGCAAAGACAACACGTCCTGTTATTGACGCTACTTCCCTATACGGCATGGATGAGGTACCTGCTTCTTCATCGGTACCTGATGCGGATACAAAAAGCGTTGCTCCAGTGACTCCAACAGAAGCAATGGCAAATGAATGGGTACAATTCAGTACTTATCTACATCGCAAAACCTATTTACGCCTTAAGCAAGCTGAGTATTGGGAGCCTGGATTTGTTGTTCGACAGCAAATTGAGCAAGTAGTTAGTGAGCTACTAGATAAGCTGGAAAGTGCCAACAAAAGCTTACCTGAAGAGCAGTTACAGAAACTACTTCAGAAGAATAAAAAACTCCAGTCATAGGAGTATAAAAAAGCATAAAAACGCTGATTTTGAAGCGGAAATGGGCTTTTTTATACCCAGGGGGTTAAATCTATCTGCTACAAAAAAGACGTTACTTAAAAGCACAACTAGTCTTTTTTTTATTACTCTAATTAAAGAGTATTATAGGGCTCATATCTATCTGATTATCACCTAATAACAAGGGGTATCTGCTACAAAAAAGACGTTATCTGCTACAAAAAAGACGTTGACTTGCTACAAAAAAGACGTGATTCTGCTACAGAATAGCCGTTTCTACAACCCATCTGCTACAAAAAAGACGTTGTTACTTCATGGAGCCTACCCCTGACAAAAGAGTTGCTCAGCATAATGCTCTTATAAATGCGCGATTTAGTCTTGTGCCGCTACAAATGCGTCTGTTTGTGGCACTTTTATCGCGGATAGATTTTGAGGATGTTGACTTTAAAGAGCACTTTATTCCGTTGGATGAATTGGTATTCGAACGCCGAGGAGGTTCAGCTTATGAGCAGGTAGACGAAATGTGCAAAGGCTTAGCATCCTTTACTCTCTACATAGAAGAGCTGGAAGAGAAGACTCGTAAGCGCCGTCGTAAGCCTAGCTATACTTACATTCCGCTTATGGCTGAAGCAGGCTATCGAGCAGATCTAGGTGGCGTGATAGCAAGCTTCAACCCTAAGATAATGCCCTATCTGTTACAGCTTCGGGAAAGTGGTAACTTCACTACTGCCGAAATGCAGCAGGTGCTTAAGCTTAAAAGCCCTCAGTCATTACGTATTTACTGGCTACTTAAGGAGTATGCGGACTTCGGCCGCCGCACGATGAGCGTAGAAGATTTACGGTTCGTGTTAGGCATAGAAGAGGATGAATACCCGCGCTTCTCTAATTTTAAGGCCCGTGTGTTAGATAAGGCGCAAAGTGAAATAGCTGCTACTGATATTCCCTTCACATACGAGCTAGAAAGAGAAGGAAAAACTGTTGCACGTATCAAGTTTCTATTTCAGCAACTGGCTGCATCTGCTACAAAAAAGACGTTGCCAGGAGCAGCAGAATGGGCGGATGCTTTATTACAAGTTGGCGTTAGTCAACGTAGTATCACTTCTATTGCTAGCCAATTAGAAAATGGAGAATATGACGTAGGCTACATCGCCTTTGTAGTCCGCATTGTTGAGAGCCAGTTTAGAAAAGGGAAGATCAAAAAACCAGCAGGCGCTATTTATAAGGCTTTAGTCGATAAATATTTGCTGGATGATTATAACCTGGCAAGTAAGCCACGTCAGTCGGCTAAGAAGGAGCTACCTAAAGTAGCTGAGAGAAAGACTGAGATAGCCTTCCGCTTGAGCGAGGTGCAGAGCATGTATGAAAACCCCGGGCCTTATGCTCTGCGCCAAAAGCGGGCTGATACTTTTGAGAAGCACCTGCAGCAGGTCTACCTACAGGACGGCTTTACCCTCGCGGAGCGGAACGGGGAAGAGTGGCTCATCAAGCAGCAGTAAGGGGTCAGTTTAGACAGACACGTAGCTCTGCTATGTGGGCTAGTTGATACGAGACTATTCTACCTATTGGGACAGTTCCACTAGTCAATAGACTAGCATGCCAACTGGACACTCAGGAATCACCCCTATCCGGTAACCCGTTTCCGGCCATTAGGATGCAGGTTTCATTCTAAGGAGGAACGTCTTTAGGTTGATGACACAAGCCTACAGGATTACATGTAGGATATTACTACTTTCAGCAGCACACTTATAGTTATTGCCTCTCTACATCTGTATCCATGAATCATCAGTTAGCATTTATCAAGTCTCAGCATATCGCGAACGCCCTAAAAAAGATAGACGCGGAAGAAGTACCCAAAGACCATCAGTGGAGTGAGTATTGGATTTGCTACAGAGGTAAATTGTACCAATTCATGTATACGGTACAGCTAGCGAGCACTTTTACTTCAACCCCATTGAAGCCGGGCGAGGTGCATAGCAATGATAGCTCCAGACGATACATTGAGAAGCTAGGGTACCATGTTCTGTTTAAGTCAGCCCAGGCAGTAGCTACACATGTACCTGTTAAGTACTGGGCGGGTGCTTATCTCTTTGGTGTAAACCAGGATCAGAATATGCTGGACGATTTCACCCTAAAGAACCGTTGGGCGACTGATCACAACTTAGCAGAAGGAGAAGGCGCGAAGATTTACAGGCTGTTGAGAAAAGTAAAAATCAATGACAGAATCTGTGTCCGAGCTCTAGACAGGAAAAACGGTATCATTCAGATCTTGAAAGTGGGTACCGTCACAGATACCAGCCTTATTGCAACAGGTGAATTGGGGGTACAATGGGATTATAATCCCCCTCTGTTCCGTGGAAGTAAACCCGCAGGAGTAGGTGCAGGGAACTGGTGGAATTCACTGATTCAAGTAAAACGCGAGGACGATATAGACGTTATCTTCCCAGGATTACCCAGAAAACGAATCGCGCGGCTCGCTTGGAACAGTATGGGTTGGATGCAACCTTCAGGCCCGTCTGGCAAAAGTACCGATAGCAGCACGCATGAGGGTAAACATGGGTATGGCCATGAAGAGTGGCTCTTTGATACCAATCGGCTCCTAAATGGTTATCACTATGGCTTTTTGGAGCCAGTGCGTCGGAATCAGCAACACCATGCGGGTGCTACGTTCGATGTCTGGTTGTACACCATGAACCGTGATACCAAGAAGCGATACTGGGTGGGGGAGATCACCAATCTTATGGTCTTAACGGAGGAAGAGGCAAAGGAGGTAGAGGATCAGTACCGACAGAATGGCTGGCTGGCCGAGATGGAAAGGGAGATTAAGGCTTCCGGCGCGGATGAATCGGGCTTTTCCCATTGGAAGGGTGTCAAGCTTTTCAACGTCAAGTTTATGCCTGAGGAACTGGTTGTAAACGAACCGTATATCGAACTAGCCGCTTCTCATCCAGTTGTTGAGCATTCGCGCTACAACTTCAGCATTTTTAAAGAGGCTTACCAGGTAACAGAAGATCAAGAGGATGACTTCGCTTTCATGCCTTCCACTGCTACCTCCAGTGCAGGAGTATCCACGCTGAAAACGAGTACTTATTTACAACCAGCTAAGAGAAAACAGATCAAGTTTCTGCATAAGCTGTTAAGTGACGAGCTGGCTGCCGTGCTACGAATAGATTATGGTGCAGCCAATGTCACGCAAGAGCACCCAGGAGGGTATAATAGCACTAGTATTGACATAGTCGTGAATACCGGCAGTGGCCTTACTTTCTACGAGATTAAAACCTACCCGTCCGTCAGAGTTTCGATCCGAGAAGCGTTAGGACAAATAATGGAATACTGCTACTTTCATAATAAGGTCAAGGCGAGTACTCTCGTCATCGTCACGCACCAGGATATAAACTTGAAGACTAAGCAATATTTACAACACTTACGCACTACGCTCAAGCTGCCCATTTATTACCAGTACTTCAATCGCACTACCCAAACACTGTCGTCTAGATATTAGCTATTCCACAACTTAAACCCCTGTCACATAAGTTAAACGGGGCCTGGAAGTGTGATACTCAGCTCTACCAACCAAATATCCAAGTATGGTCCAGATGGTAAGAATAGGGCAGGGGGGCCCTGCGCGCTCTTCTGCTTACTCGGGGGCGGAAGCCAGGACAGGCGAATGCTGCACCAGAGAGGGGACCTGCCCAAAGAACAAGTAGTTACTACGGATCAGATTGGATTCGCGCTCTGCGAGGAGGAAGTGCTCGGCAATGGCCTCGTAGGCCGAGACTGAAATTTTCAGATGGGCCATCTCGCATCGGGTGCCCTGGCCCCGATCCCCGTGCACACAGATCAATTGATCGAACTGGTTAAGCGGTTTGTACTGGAAGACGCGGATGAAGGCTTGGTGGTCTGCATAGGCGGGTAAGTCAGCAGGGGAAGAAAGCTTCTTGGGACTCATGGTCGCACGGGGTAAACCCGAGGATACGGGTGCGGGACAAACTATCGAGCAATTGACTCAGCTTCCGGCAGTAGAACTACAACCGTGTCTCATTATTGGCAAGAAACCCTAGGGACAAGCTCAACTTCTCCACGCCGAGGAGAAGATCTGTTTCAAGCCGATACGCACCGCAGGCCGCTGGCTATAGAGGAAACAATTACGCCCAATAAACTTTACTACTCATGACCTAAGCCGGAAGTACCACCATCGATGGAGCATTGCTCGATAGATTCCGATAATCCCCACTTGTCGGTACTAAGCCTTAAGGTATGCCTCTATTTACTACATCTTAGTTCGAGTCCAGGATGGAGCGCTGAAAGGCCACTCACGGTATCATGAGTAGCCTTTTTTAATTTTTACCCCCGATTCCTGTTTTAAGGGGTGAATGCTTTTATACTTTAATCCAAGTTAAAGGCCATCAGCAGGGCATGGCGGACCTTTATTACATGCCCGCGGCATCGAGGTGTACTAATAGACCCACGCCAGCGAGCTGCTGAACTTGTGCAGCTCTAGTATCAGAGAGCAATTGGAGTAACATACGTTTAGCCTACTACTGTCGGACTGGATTTGAATTTCAGTAGCAGCAAGTGAAACATTGGTTAGCTTGCCTCTTTAAATTGGCTCCCACTCTGCCTAAAGCTCTATATGCCCCGCATATTTGATAATATAACCTCTCCTTTAGATGAAGCATTGCGTGCCACCCTCAAGGTTTCTTTCCGTTGTGACTTCTGCGTCGGCTACTTCAACCTGCGGGGTTGGCGCCGAGTAGCAGATTATATGGAAACATGGAGCGGGGCAGATAATAATCGCTGCCGCCTTTTGGTGGGGATGCAGCAACCTCCTGAGAACTTGATTCGGGATTATTATTCCCCTGGCGAAGATGATGAGATTGATAACCGACGGGCATCAGAAATTCGCAAGAAGCTCGCACAGAATTTCCGTCAGCAGCTCACCTTAGGTGTGCCTACAGCGGAGGATGAAAAGCATTTACGCCAGCTTCAGCAGCAGCTTCGCGACAAGAAAGTAGTAGTGAAGCTTTACTTACGGCACACGCTACACGCCAAGCTATACCTACTCTTCCGAGATGACTTCAACAATCCCATCACTGGCTATCTGGGCAGTAGTAACCTCACTCTCTCGGGCCTCGCTCAGCAGGGGGAGTTGAACCTTGATGTAGTAGACGACGATGCGACCAAGAAGCTGTCCAAATGGTTTGATGACCGATGGAAGGACCGTTTTTGCGTGGACATTACCGAAGAATTGATTCAGGTGCTAGATGATAGCTGGGTACGGGACAAGCTGCCCTACCACATCTACCTGAAAATGGCCTATCACCTAGCTTCGGATGCCCGCGCCGGGGTAGCCGGGTTTCAGGTGCCATCGCCTTTTGATGAGGACCTCTTGGAGTTTCAAAAAAGCGCGGTGCTGATGGCTGCGCGGCATCTGGACAAGCGGGGCGGCGTCCTGATTGGCGACGTAGTAGGGCTAGGCAAAACCATCACGGCGGCGGCATTAGTCAAGCTTTTTGAGCTACGTGATACGCTAGCCACCCTTATCATCTGCCCCAAAAACCTTGTGGGAATGTGGCAGGGCTACGTGAAGGAATATGAGTTGAATGCGCAGGTGCTAGCCATTACGACCGTGCAAAACGAGCTGGAAAAGCTGCGCCGCTTCCGCCTTGTAGTCATCGACGAAAGCCACAACTTGCGTAACCGCGAAGGCAAGCGATATCGGGCAATCCGGGAGTATCTACGTCAAATGGAAAGCAAGGTGATTCTGCTTTCCGCCACCCCCTATAACAAGGCTTACGCCGATATTTCCAACCAACTACGGCTGTTCATCCCCGATGACTTGGACCTGGGCATGGCTCCAGAGCACTTCATCCGGTCACTAGGGGGGCCGATTGAGTTTGCTGCCCAATATCAATACTCGCCCCGGACGTTGGCCGCGTTCGATAACAGTCAATATGCCGATGACTGGCAAGAACTGCTGCGCCTGTTTATGGTGCGCCGGACGCGAAGCTTCATCAAGGAGCATTACGCTACCATTGACCCCGACAACAAGCGACGCTTTCTAACTTTTAAAGACGGTACTCGCTCTTACTTTCCGGACCGTGTGGCCCGGAAAGTGGAATACGGGTTTGCCCCGGATGATGAAAAGGACCAGTATGCCAGACTGTATTCTACCCCCGTAGTGGACGCGCTAAACGCGCTAGGCCTTCCGCGCTATGGCCTCGGCCAATACGAAAAGCAACCTCGCCCAACCCCCAAGACCGAACAGGAAAAGCACGATGCCCAAGTGCTCGACAACCTATCGCGAGCCGGCAAGCGACTCAAAGGCTTCTGCCGAACCAACTTATTCAAGCGGCTGGAGAGTAGCGGGCAAGCATTCCTGCTGTCGCTCAGTAGGCACGTTCTGCGAAACTATGTGTTCGTTCACGCCATCGAAAACAACCTGCCGTTGCCCATAGGCCAGCAGGACGCGCAAATGCTGGATAGCTGGCTGGAGGATGAGGACCCGGAAGAACTATTTTCCACCACTGAAGAACAAGAGGGAGAAGAAACAGCTGATAACAAGCTAGCCTGGAACCTTACCGCCAAACAGTACCGCGAACGGGCTGAGTCCATTTACACGCACTTCGCGGGGCCGCTGAAAAAACGCTTCCGCTGGATAAAGAGCGATTATTTCACAAAAGCCTTACGCAAAGAGTTGCTGGCTGATGCAGTGGCGCTGCAAAAGGTGCTGGCTCTGGCCATCGACTGGGACCCGGCTCAGGACCGCAAGCTCAACGCCCTGGAAAAGCTGTGCCAGTCGACCCACCCGAAGAAAAAAATTCTGGTGTTTACGCAATTTGCCGATACGGCTTGCTACTTGGCTGATGAGCTGAAGCGGCGCAAGGTGAAGCAATTGGCCGGCGTGACGGGCTCCGACGATGACCCGACCAATTATGCCCGGCGCTTTAGCCCAGTGAGCAACAAGCAAGAAAATGTAGCTGGGACGGAGCACGAGTTGCGCGTCCTGGTGAGCACCGATGTACTCAGCGAGGGGCAGAACCTGCAAGATTCGCACATTATTGTCAACTATGATTTGCCCTGGGCCATCATCCGCCTCATTCAGCGGGCCGGCCGAGTGGACCGTATTGGCCAGCAGGCCAAAAACATCTTCTGCTACTCCTTTTTGCCGGAGGATGGGATTGAGCAAATTATTCAGCTCCGAACCCGCCTAACTCAACGCTTGGAAGAAAACGCCGAAGTAGTAGGCACCGACGAGGTGTTTATGGAAGAAGATATTACGGCGGGCCTGATTCGCAACCTCTACAACGAGCGGTCCGACCTCTACAACCAGGAACCAGATGGGGAGGTCGATTTGGCCTCCTATGCTTGGCAAATCTGGAAAAACGCCTCGGACGCGGACCCGAAGCTACATAAAATCATTCCAGACCTGGCTCCGGTATCGCACACTACCCGCGCCAAGCACTCTCCCGATGGGATGCTGCCAGGGGTGCTGCTTTATGCCCGCACAGCCAACGATAACGATATGCTAGTGTGGGTGGACCGGAAAGGGGAAGTTATTACCCAATCCCAATTCACCATTTTACGCGCCGCTGCCTGTACGGTGGAAACGCCGTTGAAGGAAAAGTACGCCAAACATCACGAGCTGGTAGCCAAGGCGCTAGTCTTCGCGCATGATTCAGAGAACAGTGTGGGGGGCCAATTGGGGCCAAAAACGAGTGCCCGCTATCGTACCTATCATATCTTGATGCGCCACCACGACGCGGTTAAGATGCTACCGCTATTTAACTCGGAAACGCTAAAAAAAGCCATTGAAGAACTCTACCGCTTCCCCCTGCGCGAAAGTGCCCGCGACGGGTTGAACCGGTTGCTTAAAACGTCGCCGGCCGACGCGCAGGTAGCGCAGTTCGTGATGGCGCTTTACGAAGAAGGCCTACTTGGCATTGTTACCGACGAGGGCATCGGTTTCAGCCGACGTGAACCTCAGATTTTATGCTCAATGGGCTTAGTATAACTCCTAAGTCCGCTTTATTTCTTGCTCTACTTGTTTGCTCATGCCTGATTATTACCCTACAGAGGCCGTATTCGCGGACCAAATTCGTGCCCGTCGCTACAAAGAACTATTTCTGGATTTGGGCTGGGACAACATTTCAGGCGCTAAGCCCGAAACCTTGTACCTGCCCAACGACACTACGCCCTATCCATACCGGGCCGTAGTTGAAAAGCGGGGCTTTGTTGTGCTCGTCTGCTCGGCCCTGCCTTCAGCTGACGTGCGCCGCCGTCTTGACCTTCAGCTGAGCAAACGCTATGCGGAACACCTGCTCATCTTCGCGCCGGCCGACAAGTCCCGGCAAATCTGGCAGCTCGTGAGCCGGGAGCCCGGCAAGCCGATTGTGGCACTGGAATTTGATTACCACCATCACCAGACGCCTCGGGCACTCTATCAGCGGGTGCTCGGCCTAGCCTTCTCGCTGGATGAGGAAGATGCGTTGAACCTGGTCGATGTGCGCGAACGGGTACGCCGCCGTTTCACGGCTCACGCGGAGAAAGTCACCAAGAAGTTTTACACGGAATTTAGCCGGCAGCACAAAGCATTTCAGACGTTCATCACCGGCATCGAGGACGTTTCCGAACGGCAGTGGTACACCTCCATCATGCTTAACCGCTTGATGTTTATCTACTTCATTCAGGCACAAGGCTACCTGGATGATAACCGTAACTACCTGGAAGACAAATTGGCTGAATGCCAGCAAAAGGTAGGAAAAGGCAAATTCCATTCCTTTTATCAAAGTTTCCTTCGGGTGCTGTTCGACCAGGGATTTAATGGCCCTACGCCGCACAACCCGGCTTTGCAGAAGCTCATTGGCCGGGTGCCCTACCTGAACGGCGGACTTTTTGAGGTGCATCAGCTCGAAGCTGGTAACGAAATGCTGCATATTCCCGATGAGGCATTTGCTCCTTTGTTGGCCTTCTTCTCGGGCTGGGAATGGCACCTAGATACCCGTAGCGAAGCCACGGGCAAGGAGATTAACCCCGACGTTATCGGCTACATTTTCGAGCGGTACATCAACGAGCGGGCGAAGATGGGCGCTTACTACACCAAAGAAGATATAACAGAGTACATCGCCCAAAATACCATCATCCCGGCCCTGTTTGACCGCATTGAGCAACAGGTATCACACGCTCCGGCCGTGTGGCACCTGTTGCGGGATGAGCCGATACGCTACGTCTATGAATCGGCGTGGCAAGGCATCGACCTTCCGATTCCCGCCAGAGTGGCCGCTGCGCGGAAAGATGTTACGGCCAGACCGGCGCAATGGAATCAAAAAACGCCAGCGGAATATGCCCTCCCAACGGAAATATGGCGCGAAACCCTGGGCCGGCTGAAATTTGGCGAAACCGTTGCCGAGCAGCTTACGCAGGGCAAGGTTACTTCCATCAACGAGCTGGTAACGCTGAATCTTAACATTCGGCAGTTCGCGCAAGATGCTATTCGTAATTCCGAAGATTCGGAGTGGGTATGGCAGTGCTACGCTTCACTGCGGACGCTCTCGGTTCTCGACCCTACCTGTGGCTCGGGTGCGTTCCTATTCGCGGCCCTAAACATTTTGGAGCCGCTGTACGAGGCGTGCTTGGACCGGATGGCAGCTTTCCTGCCGGACCTGGAGGACCCGAACACAACGCCCGTGCGCCGAGCACGCTTTGAGGAAATGCAGACGGTACGGGCACAGATTGACGCCCACCCCAATCGACAGTACTTCATCACAAAAAGCATTATCCTGCACAACCTCTATGGGGTTGATATTATGCACGAGGCCGTTGAAATTGCCAAGCTAAGGCTGTTTCTGCAACTCATGGCCACGTTGGGTGAGCCCGACTACGACCACCCCAATCTTGGCCTCGAACCGCTGCCCGACATTGATTTCAATATTCGTACTGGCAATACCCTCGTGGGCTTCGCCACGGAAAAGGAATTGGAAAAGGGGCTTATGTATGACTTCGACGGGCAGCAAGCAAAGCCTGGCATCGAGGCACAATGTGACGTAGTAGCAGATAGCTTTACCAACTACAAAGAATTGCAGCTCATGGATGGAGATGCGCCCCACGGTGCTTTCCAGGCGGCAAAAACTGCCCTTGAACATGACCTGCTGCTGCTGAATACGCGGCTGAACGGCTTGCTGCATAAACAAAACCACACCGTCACGTTCGATCAGTTTTCCGAACAGTACCAGCCGTTCCACTGGTTTGCGGAGTTCTACGATATAATCAACGACCGCAAAGGTTTTGACATAATCATTGGAAATCCGCCATACGTGGAAATCACGCCGCGGCTGGTGCCCTATAAGCTCCAAGGTTTCGCTACTGAATCCTGCGGCAATCTCTATGCTGTGGTTAGTGAGCGGGCGGACCTGTTGCTGAACGAGCGGGGACGCTTCGCCTTCATCATCCCAAGCGCAAGCTGCTGCACCCCGCGCATGGAACCGCTAATGAAATTAATGACGACTCGTTTCGACGGGTTGTGGGTCAGCCTTTACGATGAGCGGCCAGGTAAGCTCTTCGATGGGGTGGACCAACAATTGTGCATTCAGGTGGCCGCTAAAAAGCTGATCAAAAAGCAGCTGCACATCACGGGTATGCGGCACTGGCAAACCTCCCCGGAAGATGAGCGTCCCTACCTGTTTGAGAACATCCAGTATGTAGAAATACCAAAAAACCAGCGTGTAGCTGAGGTTTTACCGAAGATTTCAACTGCCATTGAGGCGGCAATTCTGAAGCAGATTTCGACGGTTAAGGCAACACCACTGGCCCTATTGCAGATAACCGGCAAACTGAAGAATATCTACTACCGCAACGCGGGCGGGCGTTACTGGCGTCTGGTCAAAAGCACTCCTTCTTACTTCAATTCGTCGCGGGGTGATACGTCGTCTTCCACGGAACTTACGATGGCCGTAAGTGCCGACGCAATGCCGGTACTGGTGGCTTTGTATAGTTCCACCCTGTTCTACTGGTACTGGCGGGTAGTTTCCAACTGCCGACACCTTACCAAGAGGGAACTGGCGGCATTTCCTATTAGCACTTCGTTGCTGTCCGGGCCTTCGGCCGACACGCTGACCAAATTAGCTAAACGCTATGAGAAACGCCTGGAGGATACTGCCGTGCGGGTTAGTACCGATGGTAAATCTGGTTGGGTGGAGCAGGACGAGTACCGGGTGAATCAAGCGAAACCCATTTTGGATGAGATAGACCAGATTATAGCGCAACATTATGGCCTTGATGACAAACAGTTAGATTATATAATCAACTATGACATTAAGTACCGTATGGGCTTGGGTTAACTAGGAGTGTGCCATTACTAACTTTACTTGCTCTGATTTATGCAATACAATACGAGGAAAGATATTGTATTTTCTAATGTAGAATGATTAGGGAAGCAGATGCTTTATAAGGGCTGCTCTTTCATACTTAATGCTACTTGTAGAGCGTGACTCTGGAGATTTATAGACGCTGGGCAATCTCACTGACGCCAAGTTGCTGCTCTTTGTAAAGCGTTTCGGCGACGATGGATGTACGCTCGGCAGCGGAGAGGTTTGGACGCCAGCCCCAATTCGACCCTGACCCGCACTGCGGTAGGAGGTAAGGAAAGCTCTAAACGGTCTTCGGCAGAGGCTTGGCAAACTTTCTCAAACTGCACTCCACCACATAGTAGTAGGACTCTTGAGCCTAATGGAGCTTTGTACCCTTCTTTGCCTGTACCTTTCGAAGAACTGGCATTTGCGATTGTTGAACAAATCAACCTAGTTAATAATATTATTTTATGTAACACTATGCACATAAAAAGGAATAAGGATAAAAAAATATCATTCTTTGCACCCTTCATATTTTTCAAGATGCAGATTAGCATAACGCAAGAAATAGACTGCTTAATAAGTACACTTTATCAAGCAAAAAAGAATTATGGAGAACTTGAAGCACTATCAATATTAATAAGCCAAAAATTTATAAGCGGTTTAGAAGAAATACTGAATAAGAGAGCGCCACGATTTAATAGTTATCGAGAAAAATACAAGGTTTCTTTGGGTTGGATTGATAAAGTGCCATTGGCAAAATGTCCTGACCCTACCCTTGATTACAACAAAAATCCATTCAGCGCTAAAGTAGAAATAGGTGATTTGCTTATCATTAATACTGCTCATGATATTAGTAGTGGTCGTAAATATTCCGTTGCTTCTATTATTCAAGCTAAAATTACTGATATCTCACCCTTTAATACACCTGTAAAATCACTGAGTAATACAAGCGCTAGCTCAACTTCAAAACAACTAGCATTGCTTTCAAAGTGGCCAATATTTGATTTATATAAAACCTCAGGCAATGATTATCCTGTATCTAACTTAATGCAATTGGATATAGGAATAAATATGAAAGGAAATAAGTCTAAATTTATGGGCTACTATAACCAAAAGTGGTGGTGCGGATTTCCTGACTTTGGGGATCCTTGTGATATAACTTTAGGAAGCCACTTTCAAAGTATAGCGGCTAACAAAGACGGGTTTACCTTCAACCTTAAATCTCATCAGAATGATTGGGATAAATTAATTAATGGTATGCTATCGATATGTGATGAATATAATTTACCTGAAAAACATTATGGGACACAACTTAAAAAAAGAGTGATTACTAGCAACTTTTTATTGTATGAAACTATAGCTAATTCAGCTAAAATATCTCAAAATTTTACTCTTGGGCTAAATATGGATGATAGAAGATTTCCAATCATCTTAATTGATAGAGTTATGGCCGAGGGACTTGATATTACGAGAATTGATTAGCTCTTTAGCTCTTAAATGCTTAACGACAGTTAAAGCAACACAAAAGAGGAAAGTTTAAGATAACAAGAGGTGGAAAAATAAGCGTGTATCGCTGGTACCAACTTTATGTCTGGATGACTACAAAATGTCAATCATCACTAATCCTATTCGTTAAGTTAAACCGGCTTAAGGGGTTAGAAGGAGGCTATCGTGTCACGTTATCTGTCACCTTTTTTGTTCTACTTACCCTGCAGGAAAGACTTTAGCCCTAACTTGAAAATGGACAAAAAATATCAAATATTTATTAGCTCTACTTACAAAGACTTAATAGAGCAACGTGAAGCAGTTGTCAAAAATGTTCTCCGTATGGGGCACTTGCCTGTAGGCATGGAAATGTTTGACGCAGCCGATGATAGTCAATGGGAAGTTATCAAACGACACATAAATAATTCCGACTACTATCTGTTGATTATTGCACGCCGCTATGGATCAATTGATGACGATGGAGTCGGATTTACAGAGAAAGAATATAGCTACGCATTAGAACAGGGCGTTCCGTGCATAGCATTCATGCTTGATGACTCGGTAAAAACGTGGAATAACGATTTCATAGATTCAGGCAGAGAAAAAAAGAGGCTTACTTTATTTAAATCTAGGTTTAACAAAAAGTTAGTTAATTTTTGGACCACTACTGATAATTTGGCTTTACAAGTATCTCATTCCTTGTCTACTCTAATGACGATTAAACCTCGCATGGGTTGGATACGCGGTAATGAAGCAGCTAGTCCACTTGTTGCAGAGGAAATATCGAGGCTTAGCAGAGAAAACAGTGTGTTACAATCGAAGCTTTTAAGTCAGGAGGGTAATAAGGAGCTTAATGAGTCACAAAATATACTTAATAATTTCAATTACACTTTGACTACTTATAAAAACAATATTAAGGGCAACTATGTAGTGAATGGATTGGAACTTTATAAGAGCAATGCAAGTGCATTATTACATGGTGTTTCAAAGAATTATTTTTATAGAAATATAAAATCTGAACTTCAAAAATTTTCAATAACTGATCCGAGTGAGATTAGTTTGTTGCTTGATATGTTTTTAGATCAACTACTGATACTGGATTTAGCTTCTTTTAAAGAAAGAGAAAACACGAATATTTTAGAACTTACCTCTAAAGGAAAAAGCTTATTTGCCAGATTGAATTATAATTAACATAACACATAATTTTATTTGTATTCTGTTTTATGTACCGTCATTCTTGCTAATTTAAAGCTTATAATTTCCACTGTAGGGTTAGTCTGACAACGCGCTTAAATCAACTTCGGTAGTAAGTAGCCCCTGCAACTCTGAATTGCCTATTCGATAAGTTTTCCTTAACAAAACCTATCTAAAGCTGGGTGTAAGGTCTGATAGGGTTCTCTTATCGGTCCTTAGCGTAAATTCGTATTTCACTCCGTTTTTCGGCGCGCTACTCCTTATATATATGGCTACTGAGAATCTGCTCCCCGTCGTTCAGTCTCCGGCCGCCGCCCAGGTGCCCGCCCACCTGGTGGAATCCACCCACCGCTACGTCGAGTCCGGCCTGCGCGGGGCGCCCAACACGGTGCGCGCCTACGCCGGCGACTGGAAGCGCTTCACTACTTGGTGTGCATTGCACCAGCTCGCCGCGCTGCCGGCTTCGGTAGAAGCACTGGTCGGATTCTTAACCGAGCTCGCGGACGCGGGCAAGAAGTACGCGACCATCGAGCGGCACGGCGCCGCCATTGCCAAGGCCCACGAGCTGGCGGGCGTGGAGTCGCCCACGGCCGACAAGAAACTCAAGGTGCTGTTGCGCGGCATTGCCCGCGAAATCAAGACCCGCCAAAAGCAGGCGCCCGCGTTTTCCCTCGATTCGTTCAAGCGCACCATCAAGAGCATCGATGTCACGGTGCCCGCGGGTTTGCGCAACCGGGCCTTGCTGCTGCTCGGCTTCACCGGCGCGTTCCGCCGCTCAGAGCTCGAAGCGCTCAACATCGAAGACCTGGCCTTTGACGAGGACGGCCTGGTGGTAACGCTGCCCCACAGCAAAACCAACCAGCTGGGGCAAGCCGAGGAGAAAGCCATTTTCTATTCGCCGGATTCGGCGCTGTGTCCGATCCGGTCGCTGCAGGCTTGGCTGCGGATGCTGGGTCGCACGGAAGGTCCGGTGTTTGTATCGATGCGGCGTAACAACCAGGTGACGACCCGGCGCATGACGACCAAGTACACCAACCTGATCGTGCAACAGTACCTGGGTCCACAGTACACGGCGCACTCGCTGCGGGCTTCCTTCGTCACGGTGTCCAAGCTCAACGGTGCCGACGACTCCAAGGTGATGAACCAGACCAAGCACAAGACGAGTGCGATGATCCGGCGCTACACCCGACTCGACAATGTGCGCCAGCACAACTCGGCCAAGGAGCTCGGGCTCTAGCCGGGCAAATCCGACCGGCAAAAAGCGAGGTTGGAAATCCGGCCAAAAAGCCGGTTTTTTGATGTAAACTTAGTACCGACAATTGAGCATTATCGGTACTAAGTTTACGTTTCCTGTCCCACGCCGTCCCGCCTAGACTGGGCACCATTTCCTGGTTTTCCTGAATCGACTGTCTTACGGCTCCTCTTTCGGTAAGCCCCTGGCGCCGCCCCCTTCACTCATCTTCCAACGCCAGCTGCGCGAATCGCTGCTCGACCAGCGTGTGAAACTGTTCCCGCAGGGGCACCGGCAAAAAGCTTTGGTCAATGAACTTGTGCCAGGTGAGCCGCACCTTCGCGAAGCGTGCGAAGATCCCCGTCATGACTTTCTCCTCCACGCCGGCGCGCCCGGCGGCCTGCCGGAAATCCGCCTGCCGCAGGCGCTTCTTTTTGCCGTTGAGCGTCAGGGCTAGCTCCTCGGTGTCCGCCGGGTTGACTAGGGCCGTGGCCACCAGGTCGTAGGCCGGAGCCAGGCCGTAGCCCTGGCCAGGCGTCTGCAGCAGCGAGAAATTTTTCAGGTGCATATCGGCATTGCCCGTCAGAAAGCTGAAGAGTACTAGCTCGTAGTAGTTGACCACGTCCAGCCCGGGATTGGCCGAATACTTCAGCAAAGCCTTGGCTACCTGCTCGTGGGAGCCGTCGTACTTGTTTTCCGTCAGGCGCTCGGTCAGCTGACACATGTCCTCCATGGCCAGCTTCCGCCCTTTCACCCGGTCGATGCGCCGGGTTACGTAGGCCAGGGCTCCATCCTGCAGACGTAGTAGGCCGTGGGGCACAGTGGGCAGCCGGGCCAGCGCCGCCAGGTGCATCGTCAAATCCTCCACTTCCGGCAGGTACGGGTAGTGAGGCGTCGGGGGCTTTAGAATGTAGTCGCCGCTCAGCGCGCCGACGATGGTCAGGCGCGAGGGCTGCCCGGCGGGTCCCGCCGGAGCCAGGGCCAGCGATAGCTTGGGCTGCACGCCCGTCACGGTGATGTGCTGGCGCACCACGGCCTCCGCCAGGGCCCGCATCTCCCCTTCGGTATAAGGAAAGGCTGGCGGCATGGGCTTGCCGTACAGCCGGCGACTGCATGCCGGGTGATAGTCTGCCCCCGCGGGTAGGGGCTGGTAGCAAAACAGGCAGCGGTTCATGCGTCGGTTTCCAGAGGGTGAATGCTGACTGCGCCGATGCAGTCCCGGCAGCAGGCCAGAAGCAAGCCCATCCGGTCGCGGGCGTGGAGCTTCCAGTTTTTCTCCGCGACTTCCAGCAGCCACCCTTCAGGAATAAGCCCGTCAAAAAAGGGAAACAGCACGCGCTCCACGTAGGGGGCAGCCCTCAGCGGAAGCGTCAGGCTAACCGGTTCGGCGGCCGTCGCGGCTAGGTAGGCCGGGGCGTAGACAAAGGTGTATCCCTGCTCGTCCTGAGTCAGGTGCCCGGCCAGCAGCCCATGCTGGTGTACTTCGGCTTTTCTCATGGCTGCGTCTCCAGTAACCGGGTGCGGTCCAGCGGAGCGGGCGCAAGCTCGTGACCAAACAGGCGCAGCACCAGATTAACCTTATCCAGGCGCAGAGTAGCTTTGCCCTGCTCCAGCTCCCGCACGAAACGCAGGCCCACTCCCGCTTTGGCAGCTAGGTCGGGTTGAGACAGCTGCAGCAGCTTGCGCCGGTGCTTAACGAAAGCAGCTAAGGAAGACGGCATACGCTCCATCCGGTTAGGGTGCAGAACCCAGAGTTATCTATTTAATACCCGTTCGGGTATAAATATACAAGATAATCCTGAACTTATACCTGATCGGGTATACATATACTAAATCAAGCGGGCGGGAGCAGGGCATAAGCAGTTTCCGGTACTGAAAGAGGCTACGGCTGGCAGCCGTCTCGTCCTCCGAAACAAACCTCGGTTCCGGCAGTTCCGGGCAGGTAGCTTGTGCCAGCGGGGAAGTCTAGCCTCTGAGCCCACCAGTTACGTATCCCGCAAGCGCGGTTACGGTTCAGGCGCTGATGCTGTAACGCAGTAAGCCCGCCCAACATTATTCATTTGCTACTCCCTCCTTTCGTATGCCGTCAACCTACCAGGTCATTATCGTTATGGGTGTTTCGGGGTCGGGTAAATCTACCGTGGGCGCGCTGCTGGCCCAGGAGCTTCGGTTGCCCTTCCATGATGCTGACGACTTCCACTCGCCCGCTAACATTGCCAAAATGAGCCGCAACATCCCTCTCACCGACGACGACCGCCGGGGGTGGTTGACCGCGTTGGCCGCCGGCATCCGGGAGTGGACCCAACAGGGAGGCGCCGTGCTGGCCTGCTCGGCCTTGAAGGAAAGCTACCGGCAACAACTGATGGCGGCGGGTCCCATAAGCTGGGTGTTTCTGGATGGCTCCGAGGAGCTCGTGCGCCAGCGACTTACCAATCGGGAGGGCCACTACATGGGCTCCGCCCTGCTGGGTTCTCAATTTGCTACCCTGGAGCGCCCCGCCTATGGCCTACGGTTGCCCATTGACGACACTCCGCCCAACCTGGTGCGGCGGGCGCTGGCTTACCTGCGGAAGGGTGACCAATCTGTTTCCAAGGTGTAGTTGTTAGCCCCGCATTCGATGACGATACTCATACTGCTGGCGGCCATTCTGGTGCTGATTGGGCTGATTAGCTGGGCGAAAGTGCATGCTTTTCTGGCGTTTCTGCTGGTAACCATGGGGGTTGGGTTTGCCTTTGGGATGGGCCCGGGCCCGTTGCTGGCAGCCATGTATAAGGGACTGGGTGATACGCTGGGCTCAGTACTGCTCGTCATTGTGCTCGGGGCCATGCTCGGAAAGCTGGTGGCCGAGAGCGGGGCGGCCCAGCAGATTGCCGTCGCCCTGATTCAGGCCTTCGGCACCCGCCATATTCAGTGGACGATGATGGCCGCGGGCTTTATCATCGGCATTCCCTTGTTCTACAACGTCGGGTTTGTGCTGATGATACCCCTCATCTTTTCGGTGGTCTACAAATACCAGCTGCCCGCCGTGTACGTAGGCCTGCCCATGCTGGCGGCCCTGTCGGTTATGCACGGGTTCCTGCCCCCGCATCCCGCGCCTACTGCCCTGGTGGCCCAGTTTCACGCCAACCTGGGGCTCACCTTCGCGTACGGGCTGCTCATTGCGGTGCCGGCCATTGTGCTGGCGGGCCCGGTGTATGGCCGCACCCTGCGTCATATCGTGGCGGTGCCTCTGGCCGGATTTCGGGTCGAGCCCTTGCCCGAAAGTGCCCTGCCCGGCCGCCTGAACAGCTTCCTCTCGTCGTTGTTGCCGGTGCTGCTACTGGTACTCGTGCTAGGCCTGCAGGCGCTGCTGCCAGCTACCTCCTGGCTGGCAC
Source organism: Hymenobacter gelipurpurascens (assembly GCF_900187375.1). Taxonomy (NCBI): domain Bacteria; kingdom Pseudomonadati; phylum Bacteroidota; class Cytophagia; order Cytophagales; family Hymenobacteraceae; genus Hymenobacter; species Hymenobacter gelipurpurascens. The sequence goes on from NZ_FYEW01000004.1 coordinate 165,091, forward strand.
CCACGTTAACCTTCCTGGCGGAGCCGGCCGTGGCGATGCTGGCTTCCGTGCTGGTGGCCAGCGTGAGTCTGGGCCTGGCCCAGGGCAAGACGTATGCATCAGTGATGGAGGCTTGTGCGGCCTCGGTCAAGGACGTCGCCCTGATTCTACTCATCATTGCCGGGGCCGGAGCCCTCAAGCAGGTCCTGGTGGAAAGCGGCGTCAGCTCGGAGATTGCCGCCGGACTGCAGGGCACGGGGCTGCCGCCCTTGATGCTGGGCTGGCTGATTGCCGCCATCATTCGGGTATGCCTGGGCTCGGCCACCATTGCGGGTCTCACGGCCGCGGGCGTCATGCTGCCCACCATCGCCCATTCGCACGCTAACCCTAACCTGATGGTGCTGGCCATCGGCGCCGGCAGCTTACTGCTCTCCCACTTCAACGATGCGGGTTTCTGGCTGTTCAAGGAATACTTTAACCTCTCGGCCCGCGACACGCTCCGGTCCTGGACTATGATGGAAACCATAGTATCCGTGGTAGGGCTGGTGGGCGTGCTCATTCTGGACTGGGCTTTGAAGGCCCTAGGCTAACTGCCGGGTATATCCAGATCAGAAACTAAGTAAGAGACCATTGCTTCTCTTATGCAAGGCAGCCCACCGAAAGGTGCCGACGCAAGCCTAGTGGGCGGTAACATTAAATACGACCAGCATTTCCCCAGGCCAGAATTTGCCCTCACCTTTGAGGTCCTTTTTTACCGGCCGCCCGTGATGAATGCAACCCAGCAAGAAGAAAAAGAATACCTGGAAGAAATCAAGGAGAAACTAACGCTGGCCATTCGGCGGGTGGATGACGCCGTTAAGCAGTTTTCCCAGGAGCTCCGGCAGAAAAAGCAGTACATCCACGAGCACCAGTCGGGCATGGACGATGCCGATATGGTGGCCGCCGGCCAATCCATTAACCGCATGGCCTTTACGGGCGATGCTGCGGTGTCCAGAAAACGCAAGCTGCTCAAGCTAGGCCAGTCCCCGTACTTTGGCCGCATCGATTTTGTTGCCCGGGGCCAGGTAAGCACGCCGATCTACATTGGGGTGCACTCCTTCTTTGACGAAAGGCAGCGCCTGAACCTGATCTACGATTGGCGGGCCCCTATCTCCTCCATGTTCTATGACTTCGAGTTGGGGGAGGCTTTCTACAAAACCCCATCCGGCACGATTCAGGGCGACATTGAGCTGAAGCGGCAGTACAAGATCCGCGACGGCCACCTGGAGTTCATGCTCGAAAATGACGTGAACATTCACGACGACGTGCTGCAGCAGGAGCTGGCCAAGTCCTCCGACGATAAGATGAAGAACATCGTCGCGACCATCCAGCGGGACCAGAACGCGGTAATCCGCAACGAGACGGCCCCGGTGATGGTCATTCAGGGGGTGGCGGGCTCGGGCAAGACCTCCATTGCCCTGCACCGCATCGCGTTCCTGCTCTACCGCTTCCGCGAAACCATCACGGCCAAAGACATTCTCATCATTTCCCCCAACAAGGTCTTCGCCGACTACATCTCCAATGTGCTGCCCGAGCTGGGGGAAGAGCATATTCCCGAGATGGGCATGGAGGAGCTGGCGGTCGATTTGCTGGAAAACCGTTACCAGTTCCAAACCTTCTTTGAGCAGGTATCCGCCCTGCTGGACTACCACGACGCCGGTTTCATCGAGCGTATCCGGTTTAAGTCGTCCTTTGACTTCCTGAGCAAGCTGAATCAGTACCTGATTTATATTGAGAATAACTACTTCACTTTCAACGATCTGCGCGTAGGTCCGACCGTGGTGCCCAGCGCTTTCCTGCAGCAAAAGTTCAAGGCCTACCACCGGGTTCCCCTTCTGAAACGCTTTGCGCTGGTGGTGCAGGATGTACAGGCCTACGTGCGGGACGCGGCCCGCCGTAAGCTGACCGGCCAGGAGAAAGGCCGAATTGGAGAAGCTATTCCCCGCCTGTTTAAATACCACCAGGTGCTGGACCTCTACCGGGATTTTTACCGCTGGATCGGTAAGCCCGAGCTGCTGAAGATCGACCAGCGCCAGCGCCTGGAGTACGCGGATGTATTTCCTCTGATCTACTTGCGCATCCGGCTGGAGGGCATCAGCGCCTACGAACACGTCAAGCACTTGCTGGTGGACGAGATGCAGGATTATACGCCGGTGCAGTATGCCGTGCTGTCGCGCTTATTCCTGTGCCGCAAGACCATTCTGGGCGATGTCAGCCAGACGGTTAACCCGTACAGCTCTTCCTCCGCTGAAACGATTGAGCGCGTATTTCCGCAGGCCGATGTGGTGAAGCTTTTCCGCAGCTACCGGTCTACGGTAGAGATTACGGCCTTTGCCCAGCGTATTACGCCCAATCCCCAGATCATTCCGCTGGAACGGCACGGGCAGGAGCCGGCCCTGGTGCGCTGCTCCAATCGCAGCGAAGAGCTACAGGCCATTCAGCAGCTTATCAAGACCTTCCAAAGCTCCGGCAAACATTCTTTGGGCATCATCTGCAAAACCCTGCGGCAAGCAGAAGAGGCGTATGAGGTAATTCAGGCCGCTGGCGTGCAGCTGCTCACGGAGGAGTCCACGACCTTCAAGGAAGGAGTTATCATCACCACTGCCCATTTGGCGAAAGGGCTGGAGTTTGATGAGGTCATTGTGCCCTTTGCATCGGCCCGCACCTACAAAACGGAAGTAGATAAAAGCATGCTCTACGTGGCCTGCACCCGGGCCATGCACCAGCTTACCCTGACGTACTCCGGGGAAATCACCGGCTTTTTGCTCTCCCCGCCCCCGTCGGGAGCGCCCGAGCCGCAGTAGCTGCTCTTGCAGAAGCTGTCCAACCGGCTTGGCCCCCGTTTATAAGCCGGCCGATTGGCTAGGCCACTCGGTCCTGATACCTATCGGCTGAACCGCTTAGCAGGTAAACCGGTTGTGCTTGTGGTTATGTAGGCTTCATACTGAATCAGCCCCCGCTAACCCTAAAGTTATCATCTATCTTGGTACCCTGCGGATGGCGACCAGCTGCCTTTCGTTTCGCATAGCTCATGACAAAGTCCCTTAAATCTACCGGACATCAACTGGCCGATTCGTCTTTTCAGCTGACGGTGTTGCGCCGGGAGGTGGCCGATACCCTGCACCTGCCGCTGTTCCATGAGAAGCTGGGGGGCGCGGGCCTGTTTCCGCTGACACCGGTGGCGGCGGCCGTACTGCAGATCAACGTGGGCAAGATGTGCAATCAGGTGTGCCGGCACTGCCACGTCGATGCTGGCCCCGACCGCAAGGAAATCATGACGCGGGAAACGATGCAGTTCTGCCTGGATGCGCTGGCGCAGACCGATATTGCGACGGTGGATTTAACGGGCGGCGCGCCGGAAATGAACCCCGACTTCCGGTGGTTTGTGGAGCAGATCAGCCTGCTGGGCCGCAAAGTGCTGGTGCGCTGCAACCTGACCATCATCGTGGCCAACAAGAAGTATCACGACCTGCCCGACTTCTTCAAGGCGCACAACGTGGAAGTCGTCAGCTCCCTGCCCTTCTACACGGCCGATAAAACCGACCGGCAGCGCGGCGACGGGGTATTCGAGGACTCCGTGCGGGCCCTAAAAATGCTGAATGCCGTGGGGTACGGGCAAGAAGGCAGCGGCCTGGTGCTTAACTTGGTGTATAACCCCGCCGGCGCATTTATGCCCGCTGGCCAAAAAGGCCTGCAGGACCAGTTCAAGCGCATGCTGCTCAAGGACCACGGCATCGTGTTCAATGAGCTGTTTGCCATCACTAATATTCCCGTGAGCCGCTACCTCGACTACTTGATTGAGTCCGGCAACTACGCGGGCTACATGGAAAAGCTGGTCAATGCCTTCAACCCCGTAGCCGCGGCTGGCGTGATGTGCCGCAACACTATTTCCGTGGGTTGGGACGGTGGCCTCTACGACTGCGACTTTAACCAGATGCTGGATTTGTACGTGGCCAGCCCCGTGCAGCACATCCGGGACTTTGATGCGGCAGCTTTGGCGCAGCGCTCCATTGTCGTGAACCAGCACTGCTACGGCTGCACCGCCGGCGCCGGCTCCAGCTGCGGCGGCACAGTGGCCTAGAAGTGCCATTCATAGTTTTCCGCCTCCTCTTGCTACATATCTACTTAAGAGGTTGCTAAAGCTCAGCGCTAGGCCACTCTTGATGCAACAAGTTTGCTCACGCAGCAAGCCCAGGCTATCAGGAGTGGCCTAGCGTGCTTTTCGGCTCATTCTCTGATTGCCCCTAGGCCTGTGTAGTAGCTTTTTACAAGACGCCTCCTACCTTACTGGCATCTGAGCCCTTCGCGTCCGAAAACTTCTATGAAAAAGACTTACCTAGCCAGTCTGCTTCTGCTATTAGCTCTACTGAGCTTTAGTGCCCCCGATTCCAGCCTGCGCAAGGTGCGCCAGTATCGGGAGGCACATGAGCAGCCGCTGCTGGCGGAGTTTATGCAGCTGCTGACCATTCCGAATGTGGCGGCCGATAGTGCCGGCCTGCGCCAGACGGCCCGCTTTATTGCGGGCATGATGCAGAAACGCGGTATCAAGACGCAGCTGCTCCCGGCCACTACCGCTGGTGTGCCCCCGGCGGTATATGGCGAAGTGCGCACGCCCGGCGCCAAACGCACCCTCATTTTCTATGCCCACTACGATGGGCAGCCCGTGAACCCGGCGCAGTGGGCCGCCGGGCTCAGCCCCTTCAAGCCTCAGCTGATGAGCACTGGCCTAGGCCAGGGTGGGAAGCCTCTCCCACTGCTGCAGGCCGGCGAGAAAACCGACCCAAACTGGCGCATTTACGGCCGCAGCAGCTCCGATGACAAAGCCGGCGTTATGGCCATTTTGGCCGGCTATGAGGCTCTCGTGCAGAGTGGGCAGCGGCCTAGCGTAAACCTCAAGTTCTTTTTTGAAGGCGAAGAAGAGAAAGGGTCGCCGCACCTGAGCGAGATTGTGGAAGGGCACCGCGCGCTGCTGGCCTCCGATTTGTGGATTATCTGTGATGGGCCTGTACACCAGTCGGGGCAGAAGCAAGTGGTGTTCGGTGCCCGCGGCGACGTAAATGTGGGCCTGACCGTGTACGGTGCCACGCGGCCCTTGCACAGCGGCCACTACGGCAACTGGGCCCCCAACCCGGCCCTGGAGCTGGCGCAGCTGCTGGGCTCCATGAAGGACACCACCGGCCGCGTGACCATTGCCGGTTTCTACGATGACGTGATTCCGCTAACCCCACTGGAGAAGCAGGCCCTCAGCCGCGTACCAAACCTAGATGCTACTATTCAGCAGGAACTGGGTTTCGCGCGTGCCAATGGTGCCGGGCAGTCCTTAAACGAGCTGATCAACCAACCTTCTCTCAATATCAACGGGTTGCGCAGCGCCCAGGTAGGCACCCAGGCTGCCAACGTAATACCCACCACCGCCGAAGCCACTTTGGACTTGCGCCTAGTGCTGGGCAACGACAGTGAGCGACAGGTAGCCAAAGTAGTGCGCCATATTCAGCGCCAGGGCTATTTCGTGACCAGCCAGGAGCCAACCGCGGCCGAACGGGCCCGCTACCCGCGCCTCGTGCGGGTAAGCCCCCAAACCGGCTACAACGCGGAGCGTACGCCCATGGATTTGCCAGTGGCCCGGTCCGTAGTGGCGGCCGTGCAGCGCACCAGCACCCAGCCGGTGGTGCAGCTCCCTACCTCCGGCGGCAGCCTGCCCTTGCACGTGTTCAAGAGGATTGGCGCCACCACGCTTACCGTGCCCGTAGCCAACTACGACAACAACCAGCACGCAGAAAACGAAAACATCCGCTTGGGCAACCTCTGGGAAGGCCTCGAAACCATGGCTGCCATTATGCAGCTGCAATAGCCTACGCGGCTACATTTTGCGAAGGCAGCCTCTGCAATGGCTTAGTAGATGGGGTAGCGCAAGAGTAGGAACAGAAACTATCGGTAGGCTAATTCGCTGAATGACGTTTCCCAATTAATGCTGGTCTGGGGCAGCACGTTACTAGCGGCGCTGCGGGTTGGGCCATATAGGCTACAGCCGGTCGTAGAAAGTACGGCGATAGGCATCGCCGACGGGGATGCACCGGGACTCATCCGCGGTGGCCTGGATGAAAATCCGGCTACGCTCTATACTGTGCACGTGAGCCAGGGCCACAATAAACGACTTATGGACGCGCACAAAAGCTGAGGCAGGCAGGCTTGCTTCTAGGCTGTTGAGGGTTTGTCGGGCAATGATTTTTTCGGTTAGTGTGTGAACAATTACGTAGTTCTGCAAGCCCTCCGCGTAAAGCACATCATCCAGATCAATCCGTTGCAGCCGATGTTCGGTTTTGACAAACACGTACGGGCGGGGCGTTTCCTCCACCACCGGGTGCAGGCGCCGCTGGGCTTTCTGCACGGCCTGGTAAAAGCGCTCGAACGAGATAGGCTTGAGCAGGTAATCAATCACATCGTGCTCGAAGCCCGCCAGAGCGTAATCGGGGTAGGCCGTGGTGAGCACCACCGGCGCGCGCCGGTCCAGGGCCTGCAGGAATTGGAGCCCTGTGAGTTGGGGCATCTGAATGTCGAGGAAGATCAAATCGATGCGCCGCTCGCCCACCCAGTGGAGGGCTTCCAAAGGGTTTTGGCTGCTGCCAGCCAACTGCAGAAACGGCACCTTGGCCACGTAATCGGTCAGGATATCGATGGCCAGCGGCTTATCGTCTATCACTAGGCAATGCATGGGGGTGGTCATAGGGCAAGGCGGAGCGTTACCTGAAAATCAGTGGGCGAGTCGGCAATGGTCAGCGTATGGCGGGCGGGATAGAGCAGCTCCAGCCGCCGCCGCACATTAGCCAGCCCGATACCGCCGACCTGGTCTTTCTGCTGCTCAATTCGGGTGTTGTGCAGGCGGAAATCCAGGGTGGTAGCGGTGAGGTCTAGCTGAAGTGTAACAGGCCGAGCCGCGTCCGTGAGCAGCCCGTGCTTGAAGGCATTTTCCACGAAGCTGACCAGCAGCATTGGCGCAATCAGCTGCCCGTTGAGCGGGCCCCGAAGCTGGTAATCGAGCTGAAGGTTGTCCTTCGTACCAATACGCTGCAGTTCGATCAGGCCGGCCAGGTAGTTTAGCTCCTGGGACAGCAGCACCCGGTCGTGGTTGGCATCGTGCAGCATGTAGCGCAGCAGCTCGGCCAGCTTGAGCAACGCCCGCGGCGCGGCCTCCGACTGCTGATACACCAGCGCGTAGATGTCATTGATGGTGTTAAAGAGAAAGTGCGGATTCAGCTGCGAGCGGAGAAAGGTCAACTCGGCGGCGGTGTGCGCCTGCTGGGTTTCGCGCCGCCGCCGCTCGGTCAGCAACTGATGCCGGATAAACGCATAGAGCAGCCCGTAGAGCATGTAATCGAAATAAAACCGGACGCTGTTCTCCACAAACCACCGCGCGGTAAACGTCGGGTTGTGCTCGTAGTTATCGAAGCCGAGCAGGGGTTTGAACACCAGAAACTCCATCCCGTAGCGCACCCCCGTAATGAGCAGCAACGTCAGCAGCAAGCCCCCGGCGGCCCGGCCAAAACGCGGCCAGTTCAGCGCGCCCGTCAGCAGCGGCCGGGCCACCAGCCCCACGGGCAGGTAAAAGGCCGTGGCGTTGATGAGCAGGTAGCCCAGCGTCACAAACCCGGCCGTGGCGCCCGCCAGGGCGGGGGGGCGGTCGGCGGGCGTGGTATAGAGTACCACCAGGTCCTTGGTCAGCAGCAGGGCCCAGATCAGCAGGTGGATGGGCCACTCGGGGAAGGCGCGCGGCCGGGCAACGGTCATCGGGTAGTCGATTCGGCAGTGGGGTATTTCTGCGCCAAGTACGTCAGAATTCGCGGGAAGAACTGCGCGAAATCCTGGCTGGCTGGCCGGCCGCTGTATTCGGCGGTAATCACGTCGGCAATGTCGCCGGCGTACTGAAAGTCCCCAACTACCTCTTGGGCGGCCTGTTTGCGGGCTTCTTTCGGGGAGTGATACTGCCGGAACAGGGCAATGACTACGCCACGCACCAGGTTTTCATCGAAGCAGTGGGCCCAGCTGTGGATGTTGTTGCGCTGCATGCCCGCGTCGGTCGGGTTGAACAGGTAAGCCAGCTTGCTGATATCGTCCATGTGGCGGCGTTGTAGGGCCCTGGTGTAGTTATGGCTCCCCTCGTGCCAGACCAGCACCACCGCTTCGGTACCCAGGCTAAAGCTCGGGCTGCTTGTCTCGGACGATTCACGGTTGAGGAAGCCGACGGTGTAGGCTACCTGATCGGCGTAGCGCGGGTTCAGCTCCTGGGCCGAAATGGCGTGGGCGCCCCAGCCGTTAAGCGGGTCGAGGTAAACGGCCCAGCGGGCCGCTTTGGTGGGAAAGCGGTAGAGCGAATCGAGCTTGTTGACCAGACCTTCCTGGGCCAGGCGGGCCTGCACGGGCTTGGCCCAGGCGGCGTAGTCGGCCTGGTGCTACTGGTAAAAGGCCCAGAAATGGCTGTCCTCAAAAAACTGCTGGCAGAGGCGCATGTAGGTCTGCACCGAATCTTTGCCGTTGAGCGTGTACCAGACAGAATGCTCCGGATAGTGCATGCGCACCTTAGGGAAGTTGTCGAGGCAGTAGCCCAGCTCCGTCAGGTCAGGGTATACCTTTTTCAGCTGGCGGGCATACTGCACCGCCGGATGGTTCACGAACGGGACAAAGTAGGCCTCGGTTTCCTTGGCGTAAGCCGATTTGTTGGGCATCGGATACTGGCTGGCCAGTAGCTGCACCACCGTAAACAGCTCAATGCCGGGATGCACGGTCACGGTAACACGGTCCGCTGGCATTGGCGCCGGCGTGATACGGGATTGGGCCAGCAGGACGTGGGTGCTTAGCAGGACCAGCAGGAAAGTGAGGAGCGGTTTCATTGATAAGAAGTAGTAGCAGAAATGGGTTGGAAAGCCCAAATCAAGTCGCTTTACTTCGTCGGACGAATTCCGATTGACGAACTGCCCTTTTTCGTTGATCAACGCGCAATCAGCCGACCGAGTAGTGGGCAAGGATGGCTGCGGCCGTAGGCTTGGATTACTCGGGGTTCTTTCAGGAAGTGGACATCCTCCTACGCCAAGTGCCGGGAGTCTGCTCCCCGTGGGGCGAATGCCTATCAGGGGGCTTCGTCGTCCTATTGCTGTTAGAAGGCCGTACTATGAGATACCCGCCCGCGCAGTTTTCCCCTACCGATACTTTCTGTTCCTACTCTGGTGCTACCCCTAGATTGACAGGTGTTGTTCTTAAGATTGCTGCTGCAGAATGCGCAATGTCTGCTGGTCGGCTAGGCCACCGAAAAACTTATCCAGCACCTGCTGAAACACCGGGTGGGTCTTGTCAAGCACCGCAAACAGGGTCATCGATGATTTCAGCTTCATATCGTCGGGGGTGCCCATGATGCTGGTGACATTGCTTCCCGGTATGGCCAATAGCGCGCTGCTGATTTCAATCAGACGAGGACCGAGTACGGGGTGCTGCAGGTAGGCATCCGCTTCCTGGCGGTCTTGCAGCGCATAGAAGCGGGCGGTGGAACTATAGCCCAGGCCCTGAATCTGTGGGAAGATAAACCACATCCAATGGCTCCTTTTCCGGCCCTGCTGCATTTCGGACAGCGCCTGGGCATAGGTGGTTTCCTGGGCTTCTGTAAATCGGCTTAACGACGCTTGCTGACTCATAAGTGAAATAGAGAATAGGGAAGAAACGTGAGGCCTCCACGGGCCATTGCAGGCGGTAGCGGAGGCCACTAGCTCATGTACGAAAGCGAAGATTTTTCATCCAGCAGTGGCCTAGCCAGCCATGAAAAAAGCCCACCCGGCAACCGGGTGGGCTTTTTTTATCAGAAGCTACGGGAAAGATTACTTGCCGAGCTTATTCTTCAGGTTGGTGTCCAGCGCTTCCAAGAACTCCTCGGTGTAGAGGTAGTCGCGGCCGTGCTCTACTTTGTTGCCGTGGATACAAACGGCCAGGTCTTTGGTCATCTTGCCGCTTTCTACGGTCTCAATGCACACTTGCTCCAGGGCGTGGCAGAAGTCGATCAACTCCTGGTTGTTGTCCAGCTTGCCACGGAACTCCAGGCCGCGCGTCCAGGCGAAGATGGAGGCGATGGGGTTCGTGGAAGTGGGTTTACCCTTCTGGTGGTCGCGGAAGTGGCGCGTTACGGTGCCGTGAGCGGCTTCGGCTTCCATGGTGCCGCCGTCGGGCGTAACCAGCGTCGAGGTCATGAGGCCTAGCGAGCCGAAGCCCTGGGCTACGGTGTCGCTCTGCACGTCGCCGTCGTAGTTTTTGCAGGCCCACACGAAGTTGCCGTTCCACTTCAGCGCCGAGGCTACCATGTCGTCGATCAGACGGTGCTCGTAGGTGATGCCGGCCTCCTTGAACTTAGCCAGGTAGTCCTGCTCGTAGATTTCCTGGAAGATGTCCTTGAAGCGACCATCGTACTTCTTCAGGATGGTGTTTTTGGTGCTCAGGTACAGGGGCCAGCCTTTCATGAGGGCCTGGTTGAAGCAGGCGTGGGCAAAACCGCGGATCGACTCGTCGGTGTTGTACATGGCCAATGCTACACCGTCGCTCTTGAAGTTGTACACCTCGAACGACTGCTCCTCGCCGCCATCTTCGGGCGTGAAGGTGATGGTAAGCTTGCCTTTGCCTTTGGTCACGAAATCAGTAGCGCGGTACTGGTCGCCGAAGGCGTGACGGCCGATGCAGATCGGGGCCGTCCAGTTGGGCACGAGGCGGGGCACGTTGCTCATCACGATAGGCTCGCGGAACACGGTGCCGTCCAGGATATTGCGGATGGTGCCGTTCGGCGACTTCCACATCTGCTTCAGGTTGAACTCCTTCACGCGCTCCTCGTCGGGCGTGATGGTAGCACACTTAATGCCCACTCCGTATTGCTTGATGGCGTTGGCGGCATCAATGGTTACCTGGTCGTTGGTTTCATCGCGGTACTCGATGCCCAGATCGTAGTACTTGATGTCCAGTTCCAGATAAGGCGTAATCAGCTTGTCTTTGATAAACTTCCAGATGATGCGCGTCATCTCGTCGCCATCCAGCTCTACTACGGGGTTTGCTACTTTGATTTTGGCCATTTCCTAGAGGGTGCAGAGAGGTAAGGTTGGGGCTCCCTGCCCGGGCGAAGATACGGACCAGGGCGTATCTGGTCTATATCCCTTTCATTTCCTGATTCGCTTTCCTTACCCACTGTTTTTGGCGGTAGCGCCCCCGCTAGGCCAGTTTTAAAACAACTTCCTGTAGGACAAACGATTGTGTAAGTTACTCTCCTTGTCAAAAGCTCATCAGTCCTGGTCCTTCTGCCGCAGATAGGCCAGCAGGTGGCCTACGGTTATTTCCCGCCGAGCTACCCGCGTGAGCAGGCTGCGCTCGTAGTCAGGCAGGTAGCGGTACACATCTTCGGTCATCAGAAGGGCCGCTGAGGCTATCTGCGTGCTGCCCCGCTCCGTGTCAGCTAAATACGGATACTGGCTGAGCCATAAGTGAAGGAGAAAAAGCATTACTAAATTTTGCCAAATCCACGACTTAACACAAGCTCAACCATCAGACCATCAAGTGAATAATATATTTTACTCGGTAAACATGGGGGTTTTAACGATGGACCTCATATAGGGAATGTCAATATATTGCTCTTGACGGTCTGCATACGGGTAGAAAGAGGGTCTGCCAACCTGCCCGGTCTGGAAAACAGGTTTAGGGTAGTACCAGTAAGTACTACCCTAGAGTAGGGTTGGCCTTCTTACGTAATGAGTAGTGAGTATTATTCTCGTTGCACAAACTGCTGGTCAACTTGACCATGGGCAGACTCAGGTAGGTCGCCTAGTAAATTAAAAAAACTAACCACTACCTCTCGGTTAAGCCCCCGCTTTGATAAGTTTGGCTCTTACTATCTCACTTTTATACCCTCAGCTGCTATCGGGTTAGGACCGTGCGAGTCATTATGCTTTCCCGCACCTAAAATTATGCAGCAAGGGCATGTGCGTTAAATTGCAATATTTTAATACATTAGTTTTTATTTCTTCACTTATACCTGATCCGTGAAAAAATCCCCTTATCTATTCTTGACACTGGCATTAGCCCTTGGAAGTAGCTGCCATTCAGAAGCTAACGAGGAACCTACTCCCGCTGAGCAGTTGGAAGAAATCGACCAAGATGGGGACGTGCTTATGCAGGCCAACGGCTCTTGGGAGTGGGTATCCACTACTAAAGACGTGCTTAATTCTAGTTCTTCTACCCCCGCCACTGTAGGATTTACCCGGCAACTCATTTTCAAAGCAGATGGGAAGGTATATATACACCACAACCAAAAGCTAGTACAACAACCGGCCTATGGGCGCCGGAATGGTGGCGACAAGTTTTGCGATGCAAGCTACCTACGTAATTGGGTAGTATACGCAGGCGAAACTGACCCCAAGATCAGCAGTACTGACGCTCGCTGGTACCGGATAACTATCACTAAAACCGATACTACGTTGACGCTCGGGAGCGAGGCCAGCTGTTCGGATGCGGGAGTTCACGAATTATACCGCTGGCATCACCGTTAAGGCAAATCAAGTAACAGCGTCCCGGCAGAACAGGAGTGACCTAGTTTCCCCCTCTTCCGCCGGGACGCTGTTTAGCAAAGCAGCTGGTGAGCCATTTTCTGCCTCATATGGTTGACAAAGGCGGGACCGAGTACCGCAAGCCTGTTTTTAATTGCGTTTCGTAGCCTACGAGTCCGGCCTTTATCTGCTCCACTACCAGCCGGCGGCGGGAGCATTCGGGAGCCGGGGGCGTATCGGCGCAGCCTTAGGGTTGCAGCGCGCCCACGTACCGGTACGTGTTGATCAGCACCCCCGTGGACGTTTCCTTCATGCTGACGAAGGCGAGTTCGCGCGGGTCGCCCTGGTCCGAAAAAAAGCGCTTGCCCCGGCCCAGCAAAACCGGGTAGACCAGCAGCACCACCTCGTCGACCAACCCCTGCTCGAGCAGCAGGGACGTCAGCGTGGAGCTTCCCCACACGATCAGGGCCGGGCCCTCCGTAGCCTTGAGGTCCCGAATGCCCGCGAGAATGTCCGCTCCTAGGCTCTGCACCGGGCCCCAGTTAAGGCTCTCCGGCCGGTGTGTCGCCACGTATTTGGTTGCGGCATTCAGCCCGCTGGCCATCGGGCTATTGCCGGCCTGGGGCCAGAAGCTGGCCCAAATATCATACGTGCGGCGGCCCAGCAGCAGATCGAAGGGGCTGCCCTGGGCTTCCACTACGGCCGCCAGCCCCGCCGGCGTGCGATAGGGGGCCGTCCAATTGGCATGGGCGAAGCCGTCGCCGTCTTCGTGCTGGATTACTCCGTCCAGGGAGATGTGTTCCAGGATGCGGATCTTTCTCATGATGTGAGGGGCGAGGATAAGTGAGCCACAAGGTTACAACCAATGCATCCCCCGCAAAAGGGGCAATCGGGACAAGCAGGCGGGCCGTTTGCGACTATTTGGCTTTGCTGTCAGCCTAGGCGACGCGCTTGTTATACCAATTCTACTATAGGCCACGACCAATACGCCTTCTTGGCCGAGCGCCGGCCTCCGGCCTGTTTAGCTGGAAGCAGCGCCGCCCCCGATTTCAGGGCCGGTTTCAGGTGTTCTTACGCTGAAAAAGATACTCCTTTCTTGGTGCTGTATGACTTAAGTCATTCCCGGTAACCCGGTTTAGTTCTCAACTTCCGCTCCGGCAGGGGTCGGCAGCAACGGGCCCGTCCTCCGACGGGCAGTTGCTGGCGGGGCAGCCCCGCAGCCCTCGGGCCCTTCTGCAGATCAGCCTGCGGAGTGGCCTACAGGAAATTCGCACCCTAGGTTTTTCTAGCATATGACTCTCCGCTGGTTGGCAAAGCCTTTTGCATTCCCCCTCCCGCCGGGCAGGCTCGAGACCGTACTCCCGCCCAGGCCTTGGGCATGGCGCCGCCTGTTGGTTGCCAACCGGGGAATTTATGGCCTGCTGATGGCAACAGGGCTTGGCGGCTGCCCCAGCAAATCGGAGCAGGTCCGCCCCGTGGTTTCGGCCATTTCGGAGTGCGTGTACGCGGCCGGCACCATCAAGAGCGCGCAGCAGTACCAGGCCTTTGCCAGCGTCAGCGGAGTTATCCGCGACATCTATGTGCGCGAAGGCGACTCCGTGAACGTGGGCACGCCCCTGCTGGCGGTGGCCAGCGATGTTTCCCGGCTGCAGGAGGAAAACGCCGCCCTGAGCGCGCGGTTTGCTGACGTAGCCGCCAACCAGGACCAGCTCCGGGAGGCCAGGGAGCTGGTGGCCCAGCAGCGCCGCACCATGCAAAACGACCAGCTGCAACTCCAGCGCCAGCGCCGGCTGTGGGCGCAATCCATTGGCACAAAGCTAGCGCTGGAGCAGCGGGAACTGGCCTACAGCGCCTCCCGCACGGCCTACGATGCGGCCGTGGCCCGCTGGCGCACGCTGGAGCGCCAGCTGAGTTTCGGGGCCGCGCAGGCCCGCAACAACCTGCGCATTGCCCAGCAGCAGGCCCGCGACTTTGTCCTGCGCAGCCGCGTGCGGGGCGTAGTGTATAAGCTCTACCCCAAGCAGGGCGAAGCTATTAGCCCCCAGACGCCGCTGGCCGTGCTCGGCGAAGGGCGCCACTTTGTGCTGGAAATGCAGGTGGACGAAGCCGACATCGTCCACATCCGGCCCGGGCAGCAGGTACTCGTGACCATGGACAGCTACCGGGGCCAGGTGTTTCCGGCCCGCGTAACGGCCGTGGTGCCCCTGATGAATGCCAACAGCAAAACCTTTGTGGTGGAAGCCCGCTTCGTGCGCCAGCCCCCCGTGCTCTTCCCCTTCCTGAGCTTCGAGGCCAGCATCGTGTTGCGCACCAAAAGCAAGGCGCTGCTGATTCCGCGCCGCCTGCTGCTCAACGACTCCACCGTATTGAACAGCCAGGGTCAGCCCGTGCGGGTGAAAACGGGCCTGAGCGACTACCAGATGGTAGAAATCAGGGCGGGCCTGAGCCCCGCGGACGTACTTACCGCCCCCGAGTCATGATGACGCCCCTGCTCTACAGCGTGGCCTACTCGCTGCTGCGGGCCCGCGGCCGACAAACCCTGGTGGCGGCCATCGGGGTCACGTTCAGCATCACCATGTTTATCACCCTGCTCAGCTTTATGTCGGGCCTGAACCAGCTGCTGGATGGGCTGGTGCTGAACCGGACGCCCCACGTGCGGCTCTACAACGAGCTGAAGCCGGCCCCTCACCAGCCCATCGACCTGTACTCCCGCGGGAGGCGGCAGCACAATTTCATCCACTCCATCAAGCCCAGCAACGAGCTGCCGCGCATCCGCAACAGCGCCGCCGTAATGGCCGCCATCCGCCTCGACCCGCGGGTGCTGGGGGTGGCCCCGAAAATTCAGACCCAGGTGTTTTACAACGTGGGCACCCTCACCCTGAACGGCACTATCAGCGGCATTGCGGTGGAGGAGGAAAACGCGTTATTCGCGTTCAGCGACTACGTGGTAGCTGGCAACTTTCTGAGCCTGAAAACGGTGCCCAACAGCATTATTCTGGGCAAGGGCGCGGCCGACCTTATGCTGACGGATCTGGGCGACGTCATTCAGGTGACTACACCCAGGGGCGAGCGGGTGCAGCTCAAGGTCGTGGGCCTGTTTCAGTCGGGCCTGCTCGAAATCGATAAGGTGCAGAGCTACACCTCCCTGGCCACGGCCCAGAAGCTGCTGGGCGAATCCAGCCAGTATGTCACCGACATTCAGGTTAAGCTCCACGACCGGGCGCTGGCTCCGGCGGTGGCCCAGGAGTACCAGCAGCTCTACGAAGTGGAGGCTCTGGATATTCAGACCGCCAACTCGGAGTTCGAAACCGGCACGTTTGTGCGCACCCTGATTTCATACGCGGTGGGCATTACGCTGCTGACGGTGGCAGGCTTTGGGATTTATAACATTCTGAACATGATGATTTACGAGAAAATGGATACCATCGCCATCCTCAAGGCCGTCGGGTTTTCGGGGCAGGACGTGCAGCGGATATTTGTGCTCGTGGCCCTGTCCATTGGGGTGTTTGGCGGGGCGCTAGGCCTGGTGGGTGGGCTGGGGCTGTCGGCCCTGATCGGTCAGCTGCCCTTTCACCCGGCTTCGCTGCCCACCGTGCATACCTATCCCATTGATTTCAATCCGGTGTTCTACGGTATTGCCGGCGTTTTTGCCCTGATTACCACTTTTCTGGCGGGCTATTTTCCGGCCCGCAAGGCCAGCCAGATTGATCCGGTCATCATTATCCGAGGCAAGTGAGATGCGTGTTCCCATGCTGGAAGCCTACCACATCACGAAGTACTTCGCCGACCCGGTGCAGGTGCAGGTACTGCGTGAAATCACGTTTACCTTAGCCCGTGGCGAGTTCGCCTCCATTGTCGGAAGGTCGGGCTGCGGCAAATCGACGCTGCTCTACATTCTCTCCACCATGGACACCGCCTACGAGGGCACGCTGACCATTGACGGGACCCTGATGGGCCCCAAAACGGAGGCGGAGCTGGCCCGGGTGCGCAATGAGAAAATTGGCTTTGTATTTCAGTTTCACTACCTGCTCAACGAGTTTTCGGTGCTGCGCAACGTGATGCTTCCCGCCGAGAAGCTCGGCCGCTTCTCCCGGCTGGAGCTCGAAAGCCGGGCCTACGAAAAGCTGCAGCTGTTAGGTATCGCCCAGGAAGCCCTCAAATACCCGAACCAGCTGTCGGGGGGCCAGAAGCAGCGCGTGGCCATTGCCCGGGCCCTTATCAATGACCCGCTCATCATTATGGGCGACGAGCCCACCGGCAACCTCGACAAGAAGAACAGTGAGGTGGTGTTTGATATTTTTCAGGAACTGGCCCACTCCTACCACCAGGCGCTGCTTATTGTGACCCACGACCAGGAGTTTGCGGCCAGAACCCACCGCATCATCGAAATGGAAGATGGGCGCATCATCACCCCGCTGCCTGGCCTACAGCCGTAGCGGTGCCCCACCGGAGTGGCCTAGCAAGTGATGTATTTTTTCCGCCGCCATCGGCTCCCCCGCCGGCTTTCGGCCGGGTTCTGCCACGTATATCGATAAATTTTCCAACCTTCGTTCCAGGTTAGCCACTTTCTCAACCCGACTGGCCTACACAGTATCTTCCAGGTATTTGCCGACGCAGTAGCGGCGTCGGGGGAGGTTACTCCGGTTTTAGCGGTTGTTCAGGAAGGCCATGCCGGCAGGTGCTGTTTGTTATTGGATGAGCATTAGCAACAGGTAACCGGCAGTTTTAAGGACTACGGCTAAAAACATCCCGGCCCCCTGATACGTTGTCTAGCAGCTGGTTGGTCTTTAAAGCAGCCGGATGAGGCCCAGGAGTGCCTTACCCGGCTGGCGCTATACTTAGCTGGGTTGTCCGCACCAAAAATAAAAGTGGACCCTTTTTACTTAACATCACGTTCTCTGTTCATGTCAACACCAATTAAACGCGCCCGCGCCCGGAAACCAAGTGAACCGGCCGCTCCTGCCCTATCTCATGCCGAGCAGTTGGAAGCCCTCCACGCCCGGGAGGAAGGCAAAACTGTTATGTACCACCAGGATGCTTGGGGGCACATTGAAACGCGCTTCGTGCGCACCCAAAACGTGAAAGTCTGGGAAGCCAAAGGATTTATTGTGCGCTAACCCGTTCGCGTCGGCTATTTTTCAGGTAGCCAAGCATCAAGTTACGTTTAGGGCCACCCCACCGGGCGGCCCTTCGTGTTTATGGGGGATTCTGGTACGGCGGGCCGCCCTCCACACTGCGGCTCATGCGGAGGCGGCCGTGCAGAGGCCCGGATAGCAAGACGTACTATAGGCCTACGCAGTAGCTGGCCGCACGCCTGGGCCACTTTACTGCTGTCCCCTTAAAAAAGTATCTGATATCTTTGAGTAGAGCCCAGCCTCCCGCGTTCGGGAGCACGGGCTGCCTACAACCCCCATTCACATGGCATTCCATCGAGCCCCCGGGGTTCTGCTAGTACTGCTCCTCCTGATCGGGCTGCTGGGCTGCGGTAGCGAGGAGAAGCAGCCCTTGTATCGTATTGGCTTCTCGCAGTGCAGTATGGCCGGCCCCTGGCGGCAAGCCATGCTGGCGGGCATGCAGAAGGAGTTGAGCTTTCACCCCGAGATTGAGCTGCGCGTGCTTGACGCCCAGGACGACAGCCGCCGCCAGCAGGCGCAGATCCGGGAGTTGGTGCAGGGCGGCGTGGACCTGCTCATCATTTCCCCCTACGAGGCCGACCCCGTCACGCCGGCCGTGGAAGAGGCCTACCGCCGCGGCATCCCCGTGATTCTGCTGGACCGCCGCACTGCTTCCGACCAATACACGGCCTACGTGGGCGGCAACAACGTGGAGGTAGGGCAAACTGCGGCCCGCTACATCTCCCGGGTACTCAGGCAGCGCGGCAATATTCTGGAGATATTGGGCACGCCGGGCTCTTCGGCCACCGCGGAGCGCCACCAGGGCTTTGCCCAGGGTTTGTCGGCCTACCCTGGCCTGCAGGTAGTGGCCCAGGTAACCGGCGACTGGACCGTGCGAACCCTGAAGCCTGCCCTGACCAAGGCCCTGCAGGCCCACCCGGAAGTAACCATGATCTTCTCCCACAACGACGGCATGGGCCACGGCGCCTATGAGGTGTGCCAGGAGCTCGGGCTGACCAAGCGGGTGCGCATCATTGGCGTGGATGGCCTGCCGGGCGCGGGCGAAGGCATTGACCTGGTGCAGCGCGGCGTCCTCGCGGCCTCCATCCTGTACTCACCGGGGGGCGAGGAAGCCATTCGAACGGCCCTGAAGATTTTACACAAGGCGCCTTTCAACAAGCAGAACACGCTAGGCACCATCGTCATTGACTCTACCAACGTGCTGACCCTGCAGCAGCAGAACGACAAGATGGCCAGCCAGCAGCAGGACATTGAGCGGCAGCAGGGCCTGCTGCACCGGCTGCAGCAAACCTATGCCAGCCAGCAGGTGGTGCTCAATTGGCTGCTGATTACCCTGCTGGGGGCGGTAGCGCTGGGGGCGGCCGCGTGGCATTCGGCCCGCAAGAACCGCCAGATCAACCATCTGCTGGCCTTACAGAACGCGGAGAACGATAAGATCAACCAGCAGCTGGTGCACCAGAACGAGGAGATCTTGCAGCAGCGCAACCAGCTGGAAATGCTGGCCGAGCGCGCCCGCGCCGACACCGAAGCCAAGCTGCGCTTCTTCACCAACTTCTCCCACGAGCTGCGCACTCCCCTCACCCTGATTCTGGGCCCGGTGGAAGAGCTGCTCACCAGCAGCCCCGACCTGACCGAGCCTCAGCGCCATGACCTGGCCTTGGTGCGCCGCAACACGCAGCGCCTGCTGCAGCTGGTAAACCAGCTGCTGGACTTTCGCAAGATTGAGGTGGGCAAGATGGAGGTGCGCGCCACGGAAAGCAACCTGGTGGCCTTCGTGCGCGAGATTGTAGATGCGTTTGAGAAGCCCGCCCGCATGCGCGGCGTGGATCTGCGATTTCAGGTGGCCCAGCCCGTGCTGCTGGCCTGGTTTGATGGCAACATCCTGGATAAGGTTTTCTTCAACCTGCTTTCGAACGCGCTCAAGTTCACGCCCGACCAGGGACGGATCACCATCAGTCTGCAGCCCGCCGACGAAGGCCGTTCGGTCCGGGTGAGCGTGGCCGATACGGGCCACGGCATCAGCCCCCAGGATCAGGGCCATATTTTCGAGTGGTTTTACCAGGGCGAGCAGGGTGCCGTCGCCAAAGGCTCGGGCATGGGCCTGGCGCTGGCCCAGGGGCTGGTGCGCCTGCACCAGGGCCAGCTAACCTTCAGCAGCCAGCCCGGGCAAGGCAGCACGTTTGTCGTGACCCTGCCCCGCGAGCTACCCGAGCCGCTCCGCGCCCACGGCCCCACGGCTCCGCTCCAGCTTTCGCTGGATGAGCCCGAGCCGATTGCCTCTGCCCTAGGCCACCCGCTGGAGGAGGCAGCGGCGGAAACGCCCAGCGAAACGCTGGTGCTGGTGATTGAGGACAACAGCGAGGTCAACGACTTTCTGACGCGCAAGCTGCGCACCGACTTCCGGGTACAGAGCGCCACCGACGGCCATACCGGCTTTCGGATGGCCACGGAGCTGATTCCCGACCTGATTGTATGCGACGTGATGATGCCCGGCCTGAGTGGCCTAGAGGTGGTCACGCAGCTGCGGGCCGACTGGCGCACCTCCCACATTCCGGTGGTGCTGCTCACGGCCCGCACCACCAGCGAGCAGCAGCTAGAGGGCGTGCAGGCCGGGGCCGATCTGTACCTGACCAAGCCCTTCAACCCGACTTTCCTGCTGGAAAGCATCCGCACCTTGCTGGCCAACCGTGCCCGGCAGCGGGAGCACTTCCGGCGGGAGCTCTCCATCGATACGGCCACGGTAGCCCCCACCAACCCCGATCAGAAATTCCTGGCCGACCTCACGGCCATTGTGGAAGCCAACCTGACCCGCTCCGACCTGAGCGTGGAGGATATTGCCCGCAGCCTGGGCATCTCGCGCATGCAGCTCTACCGCAAGGTGAAAGCCGTGCTGGGTACCGGCGTGACCGACTTCGTGCAGAGCCTGCGCCTGACCAAAGCGCGCGAGCTGCTGCTCGACGAAACACTCACCATTGCCGAGGTGGCCTACGAGCTGGGTTTCTCCTCGCCCTCCTACTTCTCGGCCAGCTTCAAGGCGCACTATCAGCTGGCGCCCTCGGAGTTTCGGAACCTGCACATTGCCCCGCAGTACTGATATATTTCCGACAGGCCTGTTACAAAAGTGCTACCGAACCCCTGTAGGGTTCGGTTTTTTATTGATATACTTTATTGAAAATCAATTGCTTGCATGTTTTTCATTGATTGAACACATTTTGAAAGAATTGTGAATGCCTTCGGCGGCGCGGTAGTGGACTTTTGCTACTACTCTGCTACCGCCATGAATCCGTCACCCGCCATCGTTTGCATAGGGGAATTCCTCTGGGATATGCTGCCGGCCGGCCGCCAGCCCGGCGGGGCGCCCTACCACGTGGCCGGGCAGCTGCACCGGCTGGGTCACCCTACCCAGCTCATCAGTCGGGTGGGGGAAGATGAGTTAGGGACGAAGCTGCTGACCTTGCTGCAGGACCAGGGACTCGACGGCCACCTGATCCAGCGCAGCCAGACTCACCTGACGGGCGTTGTGAAAGTAAACTTCACGCCCGGCCCCCGGGTCTACAAGATTGTGGAGCCCGTGGCCTGGGACTACCTCCAGCACACCGATGAGCTGCGGGCCGCCGTGGCCGCAGCCCGCATGGTGGTGTACGG
Source organism: Hymenobacter gelipurpurascens (assembly GCF_900187375.1). NCBI lineage: Bacteria > Pseudomonadati > Bacteroidota > Cytophagia > Cytophagales > Hymenobacteraceae > Hymenobacter > Hymenobacter gelipurpurascens. The sequence goes on from NZ_FYEW01000004.1 coordinate 186,446, forward strand.
CTCCCTGGCAGCCCGCAGTGCCACCACCCGCGAGACCCTGTACCGGCTGCTGCAGGTAGCCCGGTTTAAAGTGTTCGACGTGAACCTTCGCCCGCCGCACTACACCCGCACGGTGGTGAAATACCTGCTGCGGCAGGCCGATCTGGTCAAGCTTACGGAGCCGGAACTGGCCGAGATTATGGGCTGGCTAGGCCAGTCCGCTGCTGAGGCCACCGCCCTGCCCTGGCTGGCGGCCCACTTCAACCTGGAGGCCGTGTGCCTAACCAAGGGCGCCGCGGGCGCTACGCTCTGGTACCGCCATGAGCTCATCAGCGCCGCCGGCCCCCCGGCCACCGCCCCTGATACGCTGGGCAGCAGTGATGCCTTCCTGGCCGCCCTGCTTACCCACTGGGGCACCCACTCCGCTCAGGAATGTCTGCGGGCAGCCCTGGCCGCCCACCCAGTAAGCGTAGGCCCCTCGGCTCACTTAAGCCACTATCCCTAGGCCTCCCCTGCCAGGCCATCGACGCACTTTCCCTACTGGCTGCCACGCACTACCCTGGCAGCTTCCGCATTTCCCCTAACAGTCCCACTTCACTTAATCCCCTTTTTCTATGCCGACTTCATTACAATTCCCACCCGGCCTCCCCTCTCGTCGCCAAGCTTGGCTGACGGCAGTGGGCGGCGTATTGCTGTCAGGCTTCGGTGCCGCACAGCCTGCGCTGGCAGCGGCCCCTGGCACTTCCGCCTCAAACTCGTTGCTGAATGCGGTGCCCCAGACCAACGGCACAGTAAGCGGCCGCGTAGTAGACGCCAAAGGCGAAGGTCTGCCCGGCGTGACGGTACTGCTGGAAGGCACCAACCTGGGCAGCGCCACCGATGCGACTGGTGCCTACACTATTTCCAACGTACCCGCCGGCAACTATACGCTGGTGATGTCTTCGGTAGGTTTTTCCACGACCCGCCAGGCCGTTACGGTGGTGCAGGGCCAGCCGGCGCAGGTGAGCAGCGTTACGCTCAAGGATGATGCCCAGGCCCTGAAGGAAGTGGTAGTCGTGGGTTACGGCACCCTAAACCGGCAGGAACTGACGACGGCCGTGGCTTCCGTAAAGTCAGAGCAGATTGAGCGTCAGCGCGTAGCGGGTTTCGACCAGGCCCTGCAGGGTCAGGTTACGGGCGTGCAGGTGACGGCTCCTTCCGGCGCGCCGGGCGCTGGCATCAATATTCAGGTGCGCGGTAACAGCTCCATTACGGGCGGCAACTCTCCGCTCTATGTAATTGACGGAGTACCCGTGCTGCCCACCTATGACCGGGAGCTGAGCATCGGCAACCAGAAGCCCAACCCACTGAACTCCATCAACCCCGCTGACATTGAGTCGATTGACGTGCTGAAGGATGGCGCGGCCGCGGCTATTTACGGCGTACGGGCTTCCAACGGTGTAGTAGTAATTACCACCAAGCGGGGCCGCACGGGCAAGCCCCAGGTGGGCTTCAACAGCTATTACGGGGTTCAGCAGATCCGCAAGAAGCTGGACGTGCTCAACGCCCGCCAGTTTGCGGCTTACTACAATGAGTCACAGATTAATGGCGGCGCGGCCCCGCGCTTCACGGACGTAAATAACCCAGGCCCCTACGACACGGACTGGCAGGATGAGGTGTACCGTACGGCGGCCATCCAGAACTACCAGCTCAACGTGAGTGGCGGCACCGACAAAACCCATTACTACGTGGGCGGCGGTTACTTCAAGCAGGATGGTATCATCCGTAACTCGGGCTTTGACCGCTTCAACTTCAAGCTGAACTTCGATCAGCAGGCGGGAGACAAGTTCCGGGTGGGCACCAACCTGAACATGAGCCGCACCAACACCAACGGTAGCGTGCGCAGCGAGCTCGGCCTGGGCAACTCGGGTACCGTACTCGGTACGCTGGCCCAGATTCCGACCGTTCCGGTGCGAGATGCCAATGGCGCGTATGGACTGAACCCCTACTCCCTCTCCGACAACCCCGTTGGCAACCTTCTGGAAACCAACAACAAAGCCCTGATCTATCAGGTCATCGGCAACGTGTACGGGGAGTATGACATTGTCAAGAACCTGAAGTTTCGCACGTCTTTGGGCCTGGATTTCCGCACCCAGCTCGAAAACGAATTCATCACCCGCGACTACCCCGGCACTTCCCGGGCCGATGCTTCTACGCGCGGCAGCGGCCGTACCGGTACTACCCAGCAGGCCATCTGGCTGTGGGAAAACACGGTTACCTACAACCCCACTCTGGGGGAGAAACACAGCCTCCAGCTGTTGGCTGGCCAGTCCATCCAGGAGTCTAACCGCTTCGCTTCCAACGCCTCCGTGCGGGGCTATGCCTCCAACGCCGTTCCTTACCTGTCTGCCGGTACTGAGCGCCTGGGCACGAGCAGCTACGAGGAAGAATGGGGCCTAACCAGCTTGTTCGCCCGCGCCATCTATAGCTTTGATGAGCGCTACCTGGCTACGCTGAGCTTGCGCCGCGACGGCACCAGCCGCTTTGCCGACCACTTCGGCTACTTCCCGGCCGTTGCCCTGGGCTGGCGCATTTCCAAGGAAAGCTTCTTCCCCCAGGCGGGTTCAGTGTCTGAGCTGAAACTGCGCGGCAGCTTCGGTATTAACGGTAACCAGGAACTAGGCTACACTTACCAGAGCTTTAGCTCCTACAGCGTAGGCTCCAACTACGCGGGCTCGGCCGGCACCATTCAGGGTGGTATCCGCCCCGACCGCATCGGTAACCGCTCACTCCAGTGGGAAACGTCGCAGCAGTATGACCTAGGGGTAGACCTCGGCATGTTCAATGACCGCCTCACTCTGAATATTGATGCCTACCGCAAACGCTCCAATGACCTGCTGCTGAGCGTACCGCTGGCCCCCAGCACGGGTGCCGGAACGCTCAACATCATCCAGAACGTAGGCTCAGTAGAGAACAAGGGCCTGGAATTCGCCCTGAACACCGTCAATGTAGAAGGTCAGAATGGCGGTTTCTCCTGGAACACCAACCTGAACCTGTCCATCAACCGCAACAAGGTGGTGGACCTGGGTACCCTGTTCAACGACCAGAATCAACTGGTTAACCGCACCATTATTAATGCCAACAGCATCACCCAAACGGGTCAGCCGCTGGGCGTATTCTACGGGCACCAGGTGCAGGGCATCTTCCAGTCGGCAGATGAAATCAAGGCGGCCCCCACGCAGCCGGGCAACCCGCAGCCAGGCGACATCCGCTTTGTGGACGTGAATGGCGATGGTCAGATCAACAACGATGACCGCAAGATCATCGGCAACCCTAACCCCAAAGCCCAGGGTGGCGTGACCAACACCTTCGCGTTTAAGGGTCTGGATTTGAGCGTATTCTTCCAGGGCAGCTTCGGCAACGATATTTACAACGGCAACCGTCAGGCGCTGGAGTCATTGACCGGCCCGGTTAACCAGCTCACGACAGTGCTGGACCGCTGGACGCCCACGAATACCAACACCAGCATCCCGCGGGCAGTCTTCAACGACCCTAACAACAACGGGCGCTTCTCCTCCCGCTGGATTGAAGACGGCAGCTACGTGCGTCTCAAGAATCTGACCCTGGGCTACACGCTCCCTGCCAGCGTGATTTCCAAAGCCCACATCAGCAGCCTGCGCCTCTACGTCAGCGGCCAGAACCTGATAACCTGGACGGACTACTCGGGCTACGACCCGGAAGTAAGTGCTGATCCGTTTTCCTCCACTGGCTTTGGACGGGACTTTGGCGTGTATCCCCAATCCCGCACCTACACTGTTGGCCTGAACGCCTCTTTCTAAGCTGAGCCTGACCCATCCCATGAAAAAGATATTAATCCCCGTTTTCGCACTCGCCTTCCTGGCTAGCTGCGATGTACTTGATAAGCAGCCGCTTCCCACGATTGCCCCCGAGAACTTCTTCCAAAGCGCCGACGACGCCGAAGCAGCCCTCACGGCGGCCTACGATGCCCTCCAGGCCACTGGCCTGTACAGCCAGGATCTGGTGGTAGTAGGTGAGATGCCCTCCGATAACTGCACCAGCATCAACGGCGACGTGACGACCCTGGACCGCATCAACTGGACCCCCACCACCAGTCAGGTGGGCAACATCTGGCGCGACTCCTACGTGGGCATCAACCGGGCCAATGCCGTGCTCAAGTACGTGCCCAACGTATCGATGGCCGCCGACCGCAAAAACCAGATTCTGGGGGAGGCCTACTTCCTGCGGGCGCTGCATTATTACAACCTGGTGAAGCTGTATGGCGCGGTGCCCCTGCGCCTGGAGCCCACGGAAAGCGGGGAACAGTCGGTGGTAGCCCTGCCGCGCACCTCTGTTGAAACCGTGTATGCCCAGATTGCAACGGATCTGACGACGGCCGATGGCCTAGCGCCCGCTACCAACCCCAACCGCATTACCAAAGGCGCGGTAAACGCTCTGTTGGCTAAGGTGTACCTGACCCAGCGCCAGTGGGCACAGGCCGTAACGGCGGCCAACAAGGTCATTACCGGTGGTACCTACTCGCTGCTCGCTAACTTCAAAGGATTGTATCCGGCGGAAAACAAAGCCCCTGAAACCATTCTGGAGGTGCAGAACCAGGGCAACGCAGACGGCAACAACATCCTGCCCGATTTGCTGCTGCCTTCTCCTCCGGCCACATACTCGTTCCCGAAGTTCAACATTCCAACGGCCGAGCTGATCCAGTTCGCCGATACGTCTTCCTTCCTGGCGGGAGGAGTACGCAAGCCGAACGTGGATAAGCGCTGGACGCTCATTGGCCGCACCAACGCCGGCAAGGACTACGCTAGCTTCGTGAATGGCATCAACAGCAACCCCAACGATGCGGGTCCTTTCGTGTATAAATGGCCCGGCGCTCCGAATGCCTTCAACAGCCCCGATAACACTTACATCCTGCGCTACGCCGACGTGCTGCTGATGTATGCCGAAGCTGCCAACGAACAAGGTGGGCCATCTGCCGACGTGTTAGCTAAGCTGAACCTGGTGCGTACGCGGGCCGGCTTGCTGCCACTCACCGCCGCCTCGCCCCAGTATGCCACCAAGAAGGCTATGCGGGATGAGATTGACCGTCAGCGCCGCCTGGAGCTGGCCTTCGAAGGGGAGCGTTGGTACGATTTGCTCCGCTACGCCCGCCATAATCAGGTAGAGCCCGGTGCGCACACCGTTACGGCCCTGAACCTGATTCAGGAAAAGCTCAACCGTGCTGATGTCAACTATTTGCTGTTCCCGTTGCCGCAGTCGGAAATCAACAACAACGCCCAGCTGCAGCAAAACCCTGGTTATTAGGCTTACCCCCCAGCCGGGCAATGCCCATACTGCCGGGCTGGGGCACCAAGTGCATGTGAGCAGGCCTAGGCACGGCGGAGAACCTTTCTTCTGTGCTTAGGCAAGCTTAGCGGCAGGTTTTACAGCCCAAAGGAATTGAATAACTGCTGTTCGATTCCCGCCAGAAAGTAAAAGACTCCGCATCCTCCCGTGGGATTCTGCTAGACCCATTGGGACCCCGGGCCGGCTTTGTTTTAGGGGAGCAAGCCGGCCCACTTGGGGCTCAGCCCCTGCTGCCGAAGATCTGGCAACGCCTTCCAGAATTGCCCTTTCACGGCAGTTTCATCCTCTCTTATCCTTCGACTTCTCTTGTCATTTATGGCTGCCCCTATTTCCGCATCTACCTTACCCCGGCCTGAGGCCCTTACCGAAGGAGAGCAAAGCCCGCGCTATACCTCGGCGCTGGCTTCGCTGACGGTCTTGTTCTTCATGATGGGATTTATTACCTGTCTCAACGACATCCTGATTCCGTATCTGAAGGCTATTTTCAGCCTTTCCTATACCCAAGCCAACTTCATCAATCTCTGCTTCTTCGGAGCCTACTTCGTGATGGGCATCCCGGCGGGGAAGCTGGTGCAGCGCATTGGCTACAAGGGCGGCATGCTGGTCGGCTTTCTGGTGGCCGCGCTTGGCGCCTTCCTCTTCTACCCCGCCGCCGACAGCCGCTCCTATGGTTTGTTCCTGGGCGCCCTCTTCGTGCTGGCTACGGGCGTAGTCCTGCTGCAGGTGGCCGGCAACCCCTACGTTTCTATTCTGGGCCCGGCGCGCTCGGCCCCGGCCCGCCTTACGCTCACGCAGGCCTTCAACTCCCTGGGTACCACCGTGGCCCCGCTGCTGGGCACTGCTTTCATTCTCTCCAACCTGCCCGATCTGGAATCTACGTCAGCAGCGGCCATTGACGTGCGGGCCGTGCAGGTACCGTACCTGGGCATAGGCGTGGTCCTGCTGGTGATTAGCGTGCTGCTAGGCCTGTTGAAGCTGCCCAAAATCATTCATGCCCAAACTGAGCACGACCCGGGTCGCCGGGCCTGGCATTACCGCCACCTGGTGTATGGCGTGCTGGGCATCTTTGCCTACGTGGGCGGCGAGGTCGCCATTGGCTCGCACATTGTAAGCTACCTGCACCTGCCTGATATTATGAGCCTGACGCCGAAAGCTGCCGGCAAGATGGTTTCCTACTACTGGGGCGGGGCCATGGTGGGCCGCTTTATCGGGGCTTACCTGCTCAACAAGTTCAACCCCGGCCGCCTGCTGGCTTTCAATGCCATTGGGGCCGTAGTGCTGGTGCTCATCTCGATTAATACGAGCGGCGAGGTGGCCATGTGGAGCTTGCTGGCCGTGGGCCTGATGAACTCGATCATGTTCGCCACCATCTTCACGCTGGCCGTGGCGGGCCTGGGGCGCCACACCGAGGAGGCCTCGGGCCTGCTCAACGTGGGTATTGTGGGCGGGGCCCTGGTGCCGTTGCTCTTCGGGCTGGTGGCCGACGCCAGCTCCTTGCGCTGGGCGTTTGTACTGCCGTTGCTGTGCTACGCCTACATCTTCTGGTATGGCCTACGGGGCCACCGCCCCCAACCGGCCTAGCCGGCTCGTAGCTCTCTATATCCGGCTTACCTCTAGGCCACTCCTCTTACCACCCGTTCTGCATGTCCTTCTTTCCCAAACCTACTCTCTCCCTGGCCCTGCTGCTTAGCCTCGGGCTGGGCACCAGCTGCCAGCGGCTGCCCCAGGCGGGCACTTCAGCAGCAGCCGTTAAAAAAGGCACCGCCGCTTTCTGGCTCACCAACCCCGACAAATCAGCCCTGTTTCAAGCTCAAACGGCCCCCGCCTGGACCACCAGCGCCGCCACGGGTACCGTTATTGAGGTAGATGACAAGCAGACGTTCCAGACCATTGATGGGTTTGGCTACTGCCTCACGGGCGGCAGCGCCGAGCTGCTGCACGCCATGAGCCCGGCTGCGCGGGCGTCAATCCTGAAGGAGTTGTTCGCCACCGATGGCAACAATATCGGGGTGAGCTACCTGCGCCTGAGCATCGGCGCTTCCGACCTGGACGCCACGGTGTTCAGCTACGACGACCTGCCCGAGGGCCAGACCGACCCGACGCTGGCCAAGTTCAGCCTGGCGCCCGATAAGCCGCACCTGATTCCGGTGCTCAAGGAGATTCTGGCCATCAACCCCAGCATCAAAATTCTCGGGTCGCCCTGGTCGCCGCCCACTTGGATGAAGACCAACGGCAACTCCAAAGGGGGCTCCCTCAAGCCGGAGTTTTACGAAGCCTACGCCCGTTACTTTGCCAAGTACATCCAGGGCATGAAGGCCGAGGGCATTCGCATTGATGCCATCACGGTGCAGAACGAGCCCCTGCACCCCGGCAACAACCCCAGCCTGCTCATGCTGGCCGAGCAGCAGGCCGAATTCGTGAAGAAAAACCTGGGACCGACGTTCAAGAAGGAGAAGATCGACACGAAAATCATCGTCTACGACCACAACGCCGACCGGCCCGATTACCCCCTGACTATCCTGGGTGACCCCGAGGCCAAGCAGTACGTGGATGGCTCGGCGTTCCACCTCTACGCCGGCCCTATTGAGGCCCTGAGCAAGGTGCACGATGCACACCCCGACAAAAACGTGTACTTCACGGAGCAGTGGGTGGGCTCGAAGAGTGCTTTTGCCGAAAACCTGCCCTGGCACGTGCGCACCCTCATTATCGGCGGCACTCGCAACTGGGCCCGCACCGTGCTGGAATGGAACCTGGCCGCCGACCCCCAGCAGAACCCCCACACGCCGGGCGGCTGCACCGAATGCCGCGGCGCCCTCACCCTGGCCGGCGACCAGGTGACGCGCGAGGATGCCTACTACATCATTGCCCACGCCAGCAAATTTGTGCGGCCCGGCTCGGTGCGCATCGGCTCCACTACTTCCGAGACGCTGCCCAACGTGGCCTACAAAACGCCCAGCGGCCAGCGCGTAGTGATTGTGCAGAACAACTCGAAAGAGCCGCAGTCCTTTAGCCTGCGCTACGAGGGCAAAACCCTCAGCACCAGCCTCAAGGCCGGAGCGGCCGGCACTTACGTGTGGTAACCCCTTTTTTCCTCCGCCTGCTAGTGGCCTAGCAGGCGGAGTTTTTACCAGCTGACCTGATTACCCGCTTGCTGCTTTCCAGCGGCCGGCACCCTCGCTCTCCAGCGGAGACACCTACTCCGCTCCCCCTGACTTTCCGGCTCCCAAGGCCTGTTGGTACTTTTTTCTTTCCACAACCAAATCCCACCATTATGAACACCAGTACTTTTTGGAGCACCCGGGTGCCGCGCGCGCTGCGGCGCTTATCCGTCGTCTTGGCCGCAGTAGGCCTAGGCCACTCCGCCGATGCCCAGAGCTTTCTGCGCGCCGATGGCCCCCGCATCGTGAATGCCAGCAACCAGGAGGTCATCCTCAACGGCATGAACCTGGGCAACTGGGCCGTGCAGGAAGGCTACATGATGAAAGTAGGCTGGCCCGGTCTCGATGGGAAGCAAACCCAGGGCAAGGTCAAAAAGACCCTCTACAACGCGGGCATGAGCGACGCGGCCGTGGAAACCTTCTACCAGAACTACCGCAACAACTTCATTACCAAACCCGACCTCGACTACATCGCCTCCAAGGGCTTCAACTGCGTGCGCCTGCCCCTTCACTACGAGCTGTTCCTGACGCCCGCCCAGCGGGCCGTGCGCAGCAGCGTGATGCGCGGCACGGTTACGTACGATTCTTACGTGAGCCAGCTCACGGGGTGGTACAACAACAATCAGCTCTTCACTGACCCCAACAACATGGAGGCGCTGCGCATGATTGACAACACCCTGGCCTGGGCCCAGGCCAACAACATGTACGTGGTGCTGGATATGCACGCCGTGCCGGGCTCCCAGGGCACCGACGCCAACATTGCCGACCAGATTGTGGCCAATGACCTCTGGAACCGCCAGATCAACCAGGATGTGCTCAACCGGCTGTGGGCATTCGTGTCGAACCGCTACAAGAACGACGCCCGGGTGGCCATGTACGATTTGATCAACGAGCCCAACAACTTCCCCAACAACCAGAAGATTCACGATGTATACCAGCGCCTGATTACTACCATTCGGGGCAACGGCGACAACCACTTGCTTTTGCTGGAAGGCAATGGCTGGGGCAACGACTACAACTACATGGAGCCGTTTACCTTCTCCAACCGCACCAACCTGGTGTACAACTCGCACCGCTATAGCGGCGGCGGCTACGAGATGGACAACGGCGTGAACTCCACGGGCGGCAGCCCCAACACCATCCGCTTCATCGGCGACCTGCGCAACTTCCGCACGACGCATAATGTGCCCGTCTGGATTGGGGAAACCGGCGAAAACTCCGACACCTGGATGCGCGAGGCGGCCAAGAACCTTAATTCCGTGGGTATCGGCTGGTGCCACTGGACCTACAAGCGCTTCGAGAATATCAGCAACCCGGCCTTCATGCACATCAACCCGCCCTATGTGGTGGACGGGCCTTCGGGCCTGAACCAGGTGCTGACCAACATTCAGTGGGCAAACTGCGTGCCCAACACGACGGTGGCGGCCGTGTCGCCCAACCAGAACGGCATTGTTAACTACCCCGGCGGCGGCAACTACAACGGCACCGGCGGCAGCACCAGCAGCGGCCCGGCCATTGGGCGCATCTATGAAATCAGCTCGAAAAACGGCGGAAAGGCCCTGGAGGTATCAGCCAGCTCGCAGGCTAATGGCGGCCGCGTGCAGCAGTGGGGCTGGGTAAGCGCCGCCAACCAGAAATGGAAGCTGGTAGATGCCGGCAGCGGTTACGTGCGCATCGTGAACGTGAACAGCAACAAAAGCCTGGACGTGGCCGGCCCAAGCACGGCCGACGGCGCCCTGACCCACCAGTGGGACTGGCTGACCCAGGACAGCCAGTACTGGCAGATTGTGAGCAACGGCGACGGCACTTACCGCATCATCAACAAGTACAGCGGCAAGGCGCTGGATGTGCAGAACAACTCCACCGCCGACGGAGCGGCCATTCAGCAGTGGACTTACGGCGGCGGCGACAACCAGCGCTGGTGGTTTAGCGACCAGGGTGCCGCCGCCCGCGTGGCGCTGGCTACCACGGCCGCTAGTGCCGCTACCGATGCGCGGCTGGAGGTGTACCCCACCGTTACGGATGCGGACCTGCAGGTACGCTACACGGCGCCAGCCAGCCAGAACCTGAACCTGCGCCTGCTCGATCTGACTGGTCGCGTGGTTATCAATCAGGCAAACCGTGCGGTGGTTTCGGGCCAAAACCTGATAACGGTACCCATTGCCGCTGTAAAAGCGGGCGTTTACCTGATTCAGGTAGATACGCCTGAAGGCCGGCTAGTACGCCGCGTGGTAGTAGCTCATTAATTCTGAACCCGTTCGCCCCGGCAGCTGGCCGGGGCGGGCACTTCAACTCTTCCTATCGATTAGAACCGTACGCTATAATTTCCTTCCCTTCTGATGACGAGCCCACTGGCCTAGGCCGACTACGGTACGCTTTTGCCCCTGTGCTTTATATTCTTACCGCATGATGTTTCCTCCGTTTAGATTACCCTTGAGCACGGCCGGCTTACTGCTGCTAGGCCTGTTGGCCAGCTGCGGCGGCAACAGCTCGCCGGACCCCGCGCCCCAGCCCCCCGTAGTGCCACCCGTGACCACAGAACCGTCGCAGGTAGCCCAATGGCTGACCACGGCCGACCGCAGTACGCTTTTTTACAAGAGCACCCTGGCGCTGAACTTCAAGGATGCCGTAGGCCAGAACCCCACCATTGAGGTGGATACCACCCAGACGTTCCAGACCATTGATGGGTTTGGCTACACCCTGACGGGCGGTAGTGCTCAGCTGCTCAACCAGATGACTGCCGCTACCCGCGCCACGCTGCTGAAGGAGCTGTTTGCCACTGACGGAACCAACATCGGCACCAGCTACCTGCGCATCAGCATTGGGGCGTCGGATCTGGATGCCAACGTCTTCACCTACGACGACGCCAGCCAGCCAGACCCCACGCTAGGCCAGTTCAGCCTGGCGCCGGACAAGACCCATCTGCTGCCGGTGCTCAAAGAGATTCTGGCTATCAACCCCAACATCAAAATTCTGGGCTCGCCCTGGACGGCGCCGGCCTGGATGAAAACCAACAACAGCTTTAAAGGCGGCTCGCTCAAGCCGGAGTATTACCCGGCCTACGCCCAGTACTTCGTTAAGTACCTGCAGGCCATGCAGGCGGAAGGCGTTCGGGTAGATGCCGTTACGCTCCAGAATGAGCCCCTGAACCCCGACAATAATCCCAGCATGGAGATGTCGGCGCCGCAGCAGGCCACCTTCATCCGTGACCATGTCGGCCCGGCGTTTAAAGCGGCAGGCCTGGCCACCAAGATTATTCTCTACGACCATAACCTCGACCGGACTGATTACCCCCTTACCGTGCTGCAGGATCCGCTGGCGGCGCAGTATGTTGATGGCTCGGCCTTTCACCTGTACGCGGGCAACATTGCCGGCCTGAGCACGGTGCACAATGCCTTCCCTAACAAGAACGTCTACTTCACGGAGCAGTGGATTGGAGGCCCGGGCAACTTTTCGGGCGACCTGAACTGGCACGTGAGCAACCTTATCATTGGGGCCACCCGCAACTGGAGCCGCAACGTGCTGGAGTGGAACCTGGCCGCCGACCAGAACTACGGCCCCCACACGCCCGGCGGCTGCAACACCTGCCTGGGCGCTCTGACCATCAACGGCAACGATGTAACGCGCAATACGGCCTACTACACCGTGGCCCACGCGGCCAAGTTTGTGCGCCCTGGCTCGGTGCGCATTGGCACCAACGTGCCGGGCAGTCTGCAGAATGTGGCGTTTAAAAACCCCGAAGGCAAGAAAGTGCTCATCGTGCTCAATACCGGCTCCTCCCAGACTTTCGACATCAAATACCGGGGCAAAGTAGCCTCCACCCAACTGGCCGCCGGCTCGGTGGGCACCTATATCTGGTAACTCTCTTTTTCTAGTAGCATGCAATACCCCCTCCTGGCGGCTCTGCTGGCCACCACCCTCACCACTGGCGCCCTGGCCCAGAAGAAAGCCTCTACCCCCGCCGCCAAGCCCACCCCCACGTACTCGGCGGCCGGCCGGCAGGTGCAGGTGTATACCACGGCCGACAAAACGGAGCTACGCCTCGCGGCCACCGACAAGCTTTCCTTCCAGGCCCAGCCCCAGCCTCTGGAAACCCAACCCACGGTCTTTGTGGATCCTACCCACTCTTTCCAAACCATGCTGGGCATTGGCGGGGCCCTCACGGATGCCGCCGCCGAAACATTTTCCAAGCTGCCCAAAGCCCAGCAGCAGGAGTTTCTGCAGGCCTACTATAGCCCCACCAAGGGCATCGGATACACGCTGGCGCGCACGTCCATTCACAGCACCGACTTTTCCACGGCGCCTTATACCTACGTGGCCGAGGGCGACAAGGAGCTCAAGACCTTCAGCATCAAGCACGACGAGCAGTACCGCATTCCCTTCATCAAGCAGGCCATGGCCGCGGCCGGCGGTAAGCTCACCATGTACGTGAGCCCCTGGAGCCCGCCGGCCTGGATGAAAGACACCAAGGAAATGCTGCGCGGCGGCAAGCTGCTGCCCGAATACCGGCAGAACTGGGCCAACTACTACGTAAAGTTTATCCAGGCCTACGAGAAGGCCGGCATTCCCATCTGGGGCCTCACGGTGCAGAACGAGCCCATGGCCAAGCAAAAGTGGGAGTCCTGCATTTTCACGGCCGAGGAAGAGCGCGACTTCGTGAAAGGCTACCTCGGGCCCACTCTTAAAAAGGCCGGCATGGGCGACCGGAAGCTCATCGGCTGGGACCACAACCGCGACCTGATGTTTCAGCGGGCGGCGACTCTGTTTGATGATCCCGAGGCCAGCCAGTACTTCTGGGGCTTGGGCTACCACTGGTACGAGACCTGGACCGGCTCGGGCATGCAGTTCGACAACCTGCGCCGCGTGCACGAAACCTACCCCGACAAGCACCTGATCTTTACCGAAGGCTGCGTGGAAAACTTCCAGTTCAGCGGCATTCAGGACTGGCGCCTGGGCGAGCGGTACGGCTACTCCATGCTCAACGACTTCAACGCCGGCACCGAGGCCTGGACCGACTGGAACATCCTGCTCGACGAAACTGGGGGCCCCAACCACGTGGGTAACTTTTGCTACGCCCCCATCATCGGGGACACCCGCAGCGGCAAGCTGCTCTACACCAACGCCTACTACTACATCGGCCACTTCGCCAAGTTCGTGCGGCCCGGCGCCAAGCGCATTGCCACCGCCTCCAGCCGCGACGTGCTGCAGACAACGGCCTTCCTGAACACCGATGGCAAAGTGGCGGTAGTGGTGCTGAACACCACGGAGAAAGAGCAGCCCTTCCAGCTCTGGATCAAAGGTCAGGCTACGCAAACTACCAGCCGGCCGCACTCCATTATGACCATGGTCGTAAATTAACCTGGCCTAGGCACCTTCCACGATGCCTGGGAAAGCCTTCGGAAGCTCCTTTTCCGCGGGCCTACCACTGACGACAGAATAAGCAGTACCTGCAAGTGCTGACTTAACCAGTTAGGTGACGCCGTAGGAAGCGTTACCTAATGGGCCCGCTAGCGTTGGGTGGGAATTTTCGCTAGCGTGGCGTAAAGGCGAAAGCAGGCGGTGTGGGATCCGCCTGCTTTCATGCTGTATAAGCACTCCAGTTTCAGACAACCTTTCCCCCCTATTTGCTTTACTTCATGATGAAAGCCCTATTCCTTTCCACTGCGCTGTACTTGGTCGCTCTGACCGTTACCGCCCAATCGTTTAAGTCTATGCGCTGGCAAAATGCTCCGAAGAAAGCCACCATTACCGCCTCCAAAGTGCAAGTGCAGGTAGAAGGCGGCACCGACTTCTGGCGCGTGACGCACTACGGCTTCATCCGCGACAACGGGCACTTCTACTACCAAGAGCAGGAGGGCGACTTCATCGCCAAAGTCAAAGTCCTAGGCCAGTACAGAGACCTCTACGACCAGGCCGGACTGATGATTCGGCTCGACGAGAAGAACTGGATTAAGACCGGCATCGAGTACGTGAAGGGAGTGCAGAACGTCAGCGCCGTCGTGACGCGCGAGGTGTCGGACTGGTCGGTGGTGCCGCGCCAAGACAGCCCCAAAGCCGTGTGGCTGACTCTCCTGCGCAAGGGCGACTACGTGGAAATCCAGTACTCCTTCGACAACCATGAGTTCAAGATGCTGCGCCTGGCCTACTTCCCTCCTGCAGCCGGTCAGAAAGTACAAATCGGGCTGATGTGCGCCGCCCCCGATGGCAAAGGCTTCCCCGTTGAGTTCGAGGAGTTTTCTGTCACTCCGGTCAGCCGCGCAAAGTAACCACGTCACTTTTCTGTATCCTGGGCCATCTTTAGCGTGGTTCCACCTGGCTTCTTCTTTCTATGTTCTACCGCTTCGCACGGCACGGCGCCGGGCTCCTACTCAGCAGTGTGCTGGCCTGGGCTGCTACCGCTTTTCCCGGTCATGCTCAAGGCACTCCTCCCGTCGTGAAGACCCGGCAAGGCAAAGTGCAGGGCGTGCAGGAAGGGAGCTTGCGCGTATTTCGGGGCATTCCCTACGCCCAGCCTCCGGTGGGCGCGCTGCGCTTTCGTCCTCCGCAGCCCCTAAAGCGGCATTCCGGAACACCTGTAGCGGCCCAGTTTGGGGCCCGGGCACCTCAGGCCGGAGGCCCTACGGGGGTGCAGGGGGCAGAAGATTGTCTTTATCTGAACGTGTGGGCTCCGTCTGTTTCCAAAAAGCAGCGCAGGCCCGTGGTGGTGTGGGTGCACGGCGGGGCATTTACCGGCGGCTCGGGCCAGGACAACGACACCTGGACGTTTGCGGCCCAGGATACGCTGGTGGCCGTGAGCTTTAACTACCGCCTGGGCAGCCTGGGCTTTCTGCAGCTGGGCAACTGCCTGGGGCCCGGGTATGAGCAGGCCGGCAACTGTGGCCTGCTGGATGCCGTGGCCGCCCTGCGCTGGGTACACGACAACATTGCCGCGTTTGGGGGCGACCCGAAACGGGTCACCGTGATGGGCGAGTCAGCGGGCGCCAAGCTGATTGGGGGCCTACTGGTGACGCCCGCCGCCCAAGGCCTGTTTCAGCAGGTAATTCTGGAAAGCGGCGCGGTGCAGGCCGTGCGCGACACGGCCACCGCGGGGGCCATCACCTACCAGCTGCTGCAGGCGCTGCACACCACCGATGCCCGCGCCTTGCTCACGCTGCCCGCCGACTCGCTGGTACGGGCGCAAACCCGGTTTGCCAACGGGGCGGGTGGCCTACAGGTGTTTGGGCCGGTGCTCGACGGGCAGACCATCCCTAGGCCACCCCTGGAATACCTGGGCCAGTCTCGGCCCGCTATCCGGGTTCTGCTGGGAACCAACCGGGAAGAGGCCAGGCTGTTCAGCGGCCCCGGCTCCATCCTGCATGCGCCGAATGAGGCGGCGCTGCCGTTGGTTTTTGGCGCGCACAACAGCCCCTACGTGTGGCGGGCCTATCAGCAGCTGCGCCAATCCCAGCCCGCTCTTGATGCCTGGAACACCGTGCTCACCGATTATCTCTACCGGCTGGCCACGTACCGGCTCGCCAATCAGCTGGCGGCTCAGGGTACGCCCACCTGGCTCTACCGCTTCGACTACGCCGATGCCACCACCCAGCCGATGCACGCCCAAGAGCTGAATTTCGTGTGGAATGCGCCCGTCGGCAGCTCCGCTGCCCATACGGCAGCGGCGCCGCCCAATGCCCCCAGCAAAGCATCGGGGCCCGCGCTGGCCGCTGCCATGCACGCGCACTGGGCCAGCTTTATCAAGACGGGGCAGCCGGGACCTGCGTGGCCGGCCTACACCCCGGCCACCAGGCAGGTGATGCTTTTCAGGCAGGAAAGCCAACCGGAAGCGGTGCTGGCCCCCTACGAGGATGCCGCGTTTCCCACTCAGGGCTACAAGCGCTGACCGCAGCAGCACCCCCCTACCGAAAAACCCGGCCTCCCGGCGACGACTGCCGTCGCCGGGAGGCCGGGTTTTCACCGGACGACGTGGGCCCGTTTACCGCCCGATGCTGCGGTGGGTGAAGGAGGTGAAGCCCAGGAAGGTTTTATCACCGGGTACGCCGTACGGGTCCTGCCGGTCGCGCAGGGAAGCCAGCTTGCTGGTGCCGTAGTAGTTGTAGGCCGTCTCGATGCCGGGAAAGATCTGGGTGCCGCTGCAGTTGCGGGTGTAGTTACCCGCGGCGGCGTCCTCGTACCGGTTCCAGCCGTTCTTGATCTGCTGCCCATTGGCTTCGTAAATGGCCGAGTTGCCCTGGATGCGGGCCGTTTCGGCGGCGTAGGTCAGGGCCGTGAGCGTGTACTGGGGGTGGATGCAGTCCCGGTCGCGCTGCTCTTTCACGGCTCCATCGGAGTAGAACAGCTGAGGCAAAATCTGAAACAGGTAGTCGTAGCCCGAGTCATAGACCGACGTACTGTTGAACCACACGCCCAAAGCCATCTTGGCGTAGCAGTAGGAAGCCTGCCAGTTGTTGATGTCGTTGATGGCGCCGGGCACGTTGTTGACGTAGTTGTTTTTCAGGTTGTTGAGAAAGTCAGAGAACTTGCTGACGTCGGTGGCTGACCAGCCGGCCCCGTTGCCATTCACGGAGTAGTAGCGAATGATTTCGCCGGCCGCCACAAAGGACGGCGCCACCCACGCGGCTTCCAGGTAGGTCTGGCGGAACTCCGTGGGGCTGCCGTCGGGCTTGGGCGAGGTGGAGTACCGCTGGAAGTTGTAGGCGTAGCCGTTAAGAATCTGCTTGGCCTGGTTGGCGTAGGTGGCGTTGCCGGTTTTCACCCACCGCAGGGCGCAGGCGTAAGCCAGGATGGCGTCGCGCCGGATCTGGTCCTCGGTGGGGCTGCCCCCGCTGCCCACCACGTATACCACGTTCGGGAAGGTAGTCGGGACGGCATACTGGTTCATGTAGTCCACGACTTTGTTGTAGCCCGCCGTGCGGGTGGCGTCGCCCGCGTTGGCCTGGGCGGCCACCAGATCCAGGCTGGCCCGGCTGTTGACTACCCCCGGGTGCTGAAAGGTGGTGATGGTGGAATTGGCCGGGGTAGTGGCCGCGGCGGGCGATGCCACTTCCTTGTTTTGGCAGGCAGAGGCCAGGGCCAGCGCCACGGAGCACAGGCTGAGCGCAGCCCAGCGAGATGAAGTTGTCAGAATCGTCATGGTTGTGGCGGGGTTAAGGGGTAGAACGGAAAAATGAAATTAAAGGCCCTAGGCCTGCTCCCGAAAAGTGAGAGGATTTTTCCAGCAAACTCCCATGAAGTAAGGTGTTTATTTACGTAAACGTTTTCGACGCCCTCATCTACCCTGTCTCAATTTTGCCCTATTTACCCCCCCGGCTTTTAGCTGCCGGCCTCGCTCTTGCCGGCGCGCATCTGGCGTTGGCGCAGCAGGGCTTCCAGGAAGTAGTAGTCCGCGTAGATGAGGGGCACATCCACCTCACTGTTGGCGGGCTTGGAGCCGGTGCTGTGCAAGAGCAGGAAGCCGTGGCTGCCGCCGGGCTTGGCCGTGTAGTGCCTGGTCAGGCTGCTCATCATCTTGTCGGCCTTGCGGCGGTAGAGCGCGCTATTGGTTGGGCTGTAGGTGCTCAGCTCGTAGAGGGCCGAAGCAATGACGGCGCCGGCCGAAGCGTCGCGCGGCTCGTTGGGAATGCTGGGGGCGTTGAAGTCCCAGTACGGAATAAGGTCGGCCGGCAGGTTAGGGTGGTTGAGAATGTAGCGCGCGACATTTTCGGCCTGAGCCAGGTAAGCTTTGTTTTTGGTTTCGCGGTAGCACATGGTATAGCCGTACAGGGCCCAGCCCTGCCCCCGCGCCCACGCCGACTCATTGGCAAAGCCCTGGTGGGTGGTTTTCTTGACTACCTGGCCCGTAAGGGTGTCGTAGTCTACCACGTGGTAGGTGCTGAAGTCGGGCCGGAAGTGGTTGCGCATCGTTGTGTTGGCGTGGCTCACGGCTATCTTATAGAAAGAGGAGTCCCCGGAGAGGCGCGTGGCGGCGAAGAGCAGCTCCAGGTTCAGCATGTTGTCGATGATAACCGGGAATCCCCAGGTTTCCCGGTGGTGGTCCCAGGAGCGCAGCGTGCCCACTTTAGGGTTAAACCGCGTGCTGAGCGTGCGCGCCGCCTGCAGAATCACCTCGCGGTAGGCAGCATCCTGAGTTAGCCGATAGCCCTGCCCGAAGCTGCAGTACACCTTGAAGCCCATGTCGTGGGTGGTGGCGTTGGTTTTCTCGGCTTCGATGTTGGCCGTGTAGGTGCGGGCCGCCTCCTGCCACTTCGGCTGGCCCGTAGCCTCGGACAACAGCCACAGGTAGCCGGGAAAGAACCCGCTGGTCCAGTCGCGGGAGGGCACCAGCACCAGCTCCCCGGAGGGAGAAAGCGTGCGGGGCGAAACCAGGGCGGGCTTGCCCGGAGCAGCGGGCTTTTGCTGGGCCACCTGGGCCGTTTGCTGAAGCAGCAGGGCGGCCTGGGTTTCGGCCAGCTTTACCGTTTTCTTCGGCAGGGCCACCTGGCCTAGCGCCTGCTGAGCGAGCAACGCCAGCCCTAGGCCTATCACAGAACTTTTCATGGGAGTATTCTTGCGTTAATTCGTTGGCCAGACACCTGGCCTAGAGCCAGATAAGCGGGTTGCGCACCGGCAGATTGCGGATTACCTCTTCAACCTCGGGAGCGTGGTTTAGCTGCTGCCAGGTTTTCAGCCACTGTGGGTTGCCGAACTGCACCGCGCCCATCACCAGGAAGGGCTGGGCTACGGGCCAATTGTCCCAGTACATCACGTCCTTCGGGAAAGGCCAGGCATTCTTGTCGGCTACGTAGGGGTAGAGGAACTCTATGCCCTTGCGGATGCTGCGGCCGTCGGGAGTCTGGTAAGCCCACAGGTTGTCGCGCTTGTCGCTCAAAATCTGGCAGATCATGGTCATGGCATCCAGATTGAACAGGGAGTAGCCGTAGGGCTTGGTGCGCTTGGTTTCCAGGGGGAAGGAGCCGTTAGCCGCCATCTGGGTGGGCAGCAGCACGGTTTTGTACCGCTCCCGGCAGAAGCTCAGCAGCGCCTGGTTGCCGGTCAGGCGGGCGAAGGACGACACCTGCATCACCCAGCAAGTGCCATGGTTGTTCTGGGCGTTCATCTCATCCTGGCCGTAGGAGTGGGTGGTGAGCCAGGTCAGGTACTGGGCAAACCAGCCTTTGATGCCCGCCAGCTCCTGGGAGCTGAAGGCCTTATCGCGCTCCATCACGAGCACGCCCTGGACCACCTCCAGGAGCTGAATGGTGTCGATAATGCCGATGCCACGGCCCGTGAACTTGCCCATGATGGCCTGCGCAAACTGCAGGGAGGGGTTCATGCGCGTAGCCGGATGCGTAAACCAGGCCCGCAGATGCACCAGGGCGTGGCGCACGTATTGCTGGTCGTGGGTGAGCTTGTAGGCCGAAGCCAGGGCCCCGATGATGCGGCTGAACCGGATCATGGCCTGGCGGTGGGCCACGAAGTTTTCGGGGTTGGTGAGCCCATCGCGCTGGATGTAGGGCCCGCCGGGGTTGTTGGGGTCCGGCCACCAGTAGTCGCCCTCCGAGAAGAAGTCGTGAGGGCCACCGGCACTGCGCGAGCTGGTGGCGCTGGTAACCGTAACCGGGGCCTGGTGCAGGGCCCAGGCGGCCTGCTCCAACACCTGCGCGCGCAGCACGGCCTCGGCCTGGCGCGCCAGCCGGCGGTCCGGTCGGGAGGACGCCGGGGCGGCCAGGCTTCCGAGCAAAAGCAGCCCCAGAAAAACGAAGAAGCGAATCATAGCGGGTGGAAAGGAAAGAAACGGAAGGTGTTGGGTGCCGGAAGTGGCCTAGGGCGCAAGCACGAGCTTGCTTTCCAGGCGGATATCGTCGGAGCTGCTGCCAATCATAAGCTGAAACTCGCCGGGCTCGGCCACCCGTTGCAGCTGGGCGTTGTAGAAGGCCAGCTTGTCCTGATCGATGGTAAAGGAGATAATCTGGCTCTGCCCGGGCCCCAGGAGCACCTTGCGGAAATCCTTAAGCTCTTTCACCGGCCGCACCACCGACGATACCAGGTCGCGCAGGTAGAGCTGCATGACCTCCTCCCCCGCCACGGGCCCCGTGTTGGTGAGCCTGAACTGCACCTGCACCTTATCAGTGGCCCGCATGGTGGGCTGGGAAAGCTGCAGGTCGGCGTAGCGGAAGCTGGTGTAGCTCAGGCCGTGCCCGAAGGCGTAGCGGGGCGTGTTCAGCTCATCGATGTAGGCGGAGCGGTAGGTGATGTTCTTGGGGTTGGTGACGGGGCGGCCCGTGTTGTACTGCTGGTAGCTGAGCGGCAGCTGGCCTACGCTGCGCGGAAACGTGCTGGGCAGCTTGCCGGCGGGGTTGTAGTCGCCGTAGAGGACGTCGGCCAGGGCGTGGCCCCCTTCGGAGCCGGGAAACCAGGCGTAGAGAATGGCGTCGGCCTGCTCGGCTATGGTGTTGAAAATCAGGGGGCGGCCGGCCATCAGGACCACCACCACGGGCTTGCCTGTGGCTTTTAGAGCGGCAAACAGCTCCTGCTGCGCGCCGGGCAGGCTGATATCGGCCCTGGACTTGGCTTCTCCCGTCATGTCCCAGGTTTCGCCCAGACAGAGCACCACCACATCGGCCTGCCGGGCGGTGGCCACGGCCTGTTCAAAGCCCGCGCGGGAGGTGCCGGTTACTTCGGCGCCGCGGGCGTACAGCACGCGAGCTTTCTTGCCGGCCCGTTCCGTGAGGCCATCCCAGGGCGAGACAATCTGGGTGGTGTCGGCCATTACCGTCCAGCTGCCCGCCAGGTCGCGCTTGGCTTTGGCCAGGGGGCCGATGAGGGCAATGGTGCGCTGCTGGGGGCCCAGGGGCAGGGCGTGGTTTTCATTTTTGAGCAGCACCATGGACTTGCGGGCCACCTCGCGGGCCGCCTGCCGGTGGGACGGGTCGCGCAGCACCTGCTTTTCGCGCTTCAGGTCCGAGAACTTATAGGGGTCGTCGAAGAGGCCTAGCTCGAACTTCTTGCGCAGAATGCGGCGCACGGCATCATCCACCTGGGCGGCGGGCACCTGGCCGCTTTGCACCAGCTGGGCCAAGTGGGGGCCGTAGGCGTCGTTTTCCATGTCCATGTCGTTGCCGGCGGTCATGGCGGCTTGCGCGGCCTCCACTACGCTGGGCGCATAGCCCCAGGGCACCATTTCCCGGATGGAGCCCCAGTCACTCACCACAAATCCCGGGTAGTTCCACTGGCCCTTCAGGATGTCGCGCTGCAGGTGGGCGCTGGCCGTGGCCGGCACCCCGTTCAGGGTGTTAAAGGAGTTCATGAAGGTCGCCACGCCCGCGTCGGCAGCGGCCTTGAACGGGGGCAGGTAGGTTTCCCAGAGCTGCTGCTCGCTCATATCCACGGCGTTGTAGTCGCGGCCGGCAATGGCGGCTCCATAGGCGGCAAAGTGCTTGGCGCAGGCCATGATGGCATCGGTGCTGCCCAGCTGCTCGCCCTGGAAGCCTAGCACCCGGGCCCGGGCAATCTGGGAGCCCAGGTAGGTGTCCTCCCCCGCCCCTTCCATCACGCGGCCCCAGCGCGGGTCGCGGCCCACGTCCACCATGGGTGCAAACGTCCAGTGAATGCCCGAGGCCGCCGCCTCCCGGGCCGCCACGTGGGCCGAAAGCCGGATGGCCGCCAGGTCCCAGGAAGCGGCCTCCCCCAGCGGGACGGGAAACACGGTCTGGTAGCCATGAATAACATCAAGCCCAAACAGCAGGGGAATGTGCAGGCGTGACTTGAGCGCCTCAGCCTGAATGGCGCGGGTGTCGGCTACGCCCTTGACGTTGAGCATGGAGCCTACCCGCCCCTCGCGGATGCTGTTGAGCAGGTCGGTTTTGCGGTTGCTGGCGGGCCCCGTCAGCTCACGGCCGGAGTACTGCACCAGCTGCCCTACTTTCTCCTCCAGGGTCATTTGTTGGAGCAAGGCCGCTACGCGCTGCTCCACAGAGGCGAGCGCAGCCGCTTTCTTTTGGGCCAGGCCATGGGGGCCCGCGCCCAACAGCAGGGCCCCGAGAACCAGCAGGGGTTTAGCAGATCGATAAAGCATAAAGCAAAGAGTGGCCTAGGCCGGTAATGTCAAGCGAATGAAGAAGCCGTGCTCCCGACTCCGGCCCCAACTGCCGCGCAGCTAAGCAGCTGGGTGAAGTCGGAAGCCGGAAATCGGGCCTCCCTGATGAAATTCTAGTAGAGGCGCCTGACTTGCAGGCCGTTTAGGAAAGCCTGACCCTGCTGGGCCTGAAAGTCGAGGACGATGCCCTGGGCACCCTTTACCGTCACCGGCACCTGGAAGCTTGCCGCCTGCAGGGGGCGCAGATTGGTAGCGGTGCTGAGCACGGGCAGTGTGGGCAAGCCGTTGACCAGCACGCTGAACGTGCGGGCCTGAGTCGCCGGGCTGCTGCCCACGGCCCCGCCGGACGAGAGGTTGTAGACCAACTGTTCGCCCTGGGGGGCGGCTTCCAGCTCGGCAAAGTGCAGGGTTACCTCGTACTCGCCCGGGGGCACGTCGAGGCGGAATTGCTGCAGGCCCAGGCGCTGGGTTTCGTAGATAGCATCGTATTCAGTGCCCAGGATGTCGCGGTCGGAGCCGTAGGGCAGCCTGTCGCCGGGCATCTTGTACACCTCTCCGCCCACGTAGCCCCAGCTCCCGGGCCTGTAGGCCTGTTCGGGCACCCACACCTGCTGCAGCTTGGAGTCGGTAAAGGTGCGGGCATCGCCCAGGCTCACGTTGAGTTCCGTGAAAGGCAGCTTGTCAGAAGTTAGTTGAGTAGGCAGCAGGCGGAAGGTTATCTCGGCCTGATCTTCCAGAGACTGGTCTACCGCCTGGGCCTGCAGCTGGTTTAGGCCCGCCCGGAAGGGAACGGTGAAGCGGGCCACGCCATACTCCGATTTACGGGTGCCTACATCCTGCCCATTGAGCAGCAGGCGAACTTCGGGCTGGTTGGTGTACACCTCCACGGGCTGGCGGCAGAAGAGGGAATCGGGCCCGGCGGCGGTTCCAGAGCGCAGCGTCCAGGTGCGGGAGCCGATGCGCAGGAAGGGCGTTTTCAGCAAGTGGGCCTGGTACAGCAAGTAGGCATCCTTGGGCTGCCTATCGCCCGTCATCAGGCTTTTGTTGTTGATGTGGGGCACGGCCTCCTGCCGGGTTTCGGAGTTGAACTCCGCCAGGTTCCACACCGCGCTGCCCGCCACAAAGGGTCGTTCCAGCATGGCTTGCAGGTAAAACTGGTGGTAGGCGTTGGCGTACTCCGTCGTTTTATCAAAGCGGCGGGGGTCGAAGGAGTGCAGGCGCACGTCGGAGTCGGCGCCGTATTCCGTTACCAGCAGGGGCTTGGTGGGCAGCTCGCGACGGTGGCGGTCCAGAAACTTCGGGAAGCCCTGCAGGTCGCCGGAGTACCAGCCCTGGTAGAGGTTCCAGCCCACCAGCTGAGCAATGGCGGGCAGGCCCGCCAGCTGGTAAAGCTCAAAGTCGCCGTGGTTTACAATCATGGTGTAGCGGGCTGGGTCCTCGCGGCGGGTGAGGCTGTCGAGCTCCTGGGCCAGGCGATTTACGCGCTGCAGGTACACTTTGCCCGCCTCATTGTCGCGCTTGATGCCGGGGGGCAGGCGCAGCAGCACCTCGTTCATGTAGGCCCAGATGATGACGCTGGGGTGGTTGTAGGCCTGTCGGATCATCTCCGTCTGCATGGTGCGGCAGTTCTGGAAGAAGCCCCTGGAGTCGGTGATGGCGTTGACGATAGGAATTTCCACCGAGGTGAGGATGCCCAGCCGGTCGCAGGCCTGCAGCACCGCCGGGTCCTGGGGGTAGTGGGAAACGCGCAGGAAGTTACCACCCAGCTGCTTGATCAGCTCCACATCGCGCACGTGCAGGGCATCGGGCAGGGCATTACCCAGACCCGGATAATCCTGGTGGCGGTTGGTGCCGATAAGCTTAAGGGGCTGGCCGTTCAGGAAAAAGCCTTGGGCGGCATCAAACCGATACCAGCGCAAGCCCACGGGGTTGGTCACCTCATCGAGCACCTGCTTGCCGTCGAGCACCTGCGAGACGGCCCGGTACAGGTAGGGCTGCTCCGGCGACCATAAGTGCGGGCGCCGCACCGAGGGCAGGCTTTGCTTGAAAGCGCGGTTTTCGCCGGCTTTCAGCTGGAGGCGGGTTTGCTGGCGGCCTACTTCGCGGCCTTCCTTATCCAACAGCTGGGTAAGCACGGTAAGCTGGCGGGGCTTGCCGGAGCTATTGGTCAGGGCGCCGGCCACCACTACCTGCGCCTCCTCCGCCGACACGGCCGGGGTAGTGATGAAGGTGCCGTTGGAAGCGTAGTTGTCGAGGTTGAAGTGCACCGGGTCGGCCGCCACCAGGTACACGTCGCGGTATATGCCGCCGTAGAAGGTGAAGTCGGCCGTTAGGGGCGGAATGTCGGGGTTGTAGCGGTTGGTGAGCTTGACTTGCACCTCGGCCGTTGCCGGGGCATTACCCGCAAACTGCAGAAAGCGGCTTACGGGAAAGCTGAAGGCCGTGTAGCCGCCCGCGTGGCGGCCGGCCAGCTGCCCGTTCACCAGCACTTCCGCCTCCTGGTTGGCCCCTTCAAAGTACAGGTACACGGCGCGGTTCTGCCAGTCGGCGGGCACCGTGAGCGTCTTCCTATACCAGCCTACGCCGCGGTAGTAGCCGGGCTCGTCGTCGAGCACATCGGCTGCATTCCAGGTGTGGGGCAGGGAAACCGGCTGCCAGCCCGAGGAAGGTAAACCGGCACTTTCAAAGGCCTGGCCTTCAGCCTTGGCAAACAGCCAGTTACTGTTAATAGATTGAACCAGCCGTTGAGCATCAGCCGGCGCCGACAGCAACAGCAGGCAGAGGCCTAGCGCCAGCTTCCAGCCGGTAGCGAAGGAGAGGTGCGGGATCATAAGGTCAGGAGGACAGTTTCCAGGCCTGGGGACTGCACGGCCACAGCCGTTTTGCCGGGCTGGGCCTGCAGGCGGATGATGGCGCGGCCGTTGTAGGCCTGCACCTTGCGGGAGCCGGAGCTCGTGCCCAGGTCGTCGAGGAGCTTGCCGGCGCCGGCCAGGGAGAAATCCACCCAGTTCACGGCATCCAGGCACTGCACGCCCTGGGCATCGTAGAGCTTAACTTCCACGGTAGTCAGGCCGTTGGCTTCGCCTACCTTCTGCAGGGTGAGCTGGGTAGGCTTGCCCCACTTCTGGGTCTGGTACTTGAACTTGAGTTCATCCTGCACGGTCTGCTTGCCCTGACGGGCCACCACGCGCACCTGGTTGTCACCGGCAATAAAGGGCACGTTCCAGCGCAGGCCGGCGGCGGGAAAATCCTGGCTGTTGCGCTTTTTCACGCCGTAGCTTTTGCCGTTCACAAACAGCTCGGCCTGCTCGCAGTTGGAGTACACCTTCACCATTTTCAGCTCCCCTTCCTCGCCCCAGCGCACGGGCCAGCCGTGGCCGTAGAGGTGCACCATGGGCTGAGCGGTCCAGTAAGACTGGAACACGTAGTAGGATTCCTTGGGGGTGAAATCGCGCTCCACCACGCCCTTCTGGTTCATGTAGGGCACGGGGTTGTCGGGCCGCACGGGCGTGGAGAAGTCCTTGAAAGGCCAGTAGGCCGTGCCGCTCAGCCAGGGCATGGTTTCCTGCTCCTTGAGGTGCCAGTCTACCAGGTTGCAGAGGTAGCTTTCGCTCCAGTCGCCGTCCTTGGAAACGCGGGCGCTGCCCCCAAACAGGGAGGCGTCCCCGGCCCGCTCATCGGCTCCCGCTCCCCGGCTGATCTTGGCCAGGGCGTTGTCGGGGTTTTCGGAGTGGCGCCCGGCGTGGCTGTCGCCGCCCCACTCCACGTGCAGGAAGCGCTTCACGCCCTCAAACTCCTTCTGGGTGGCTTCCTTGTAGTCGGTGTAGATGCCCCGGTACCAGCCCGCCCAGATGGAGGGCGAGTACACGTCCACAATGTCCTTGCAGAAGTCGCAGCGTCGGATAGCCGTGTAGCGGGAGCGGTCCAACTGGTGCGAGAGGTCGTTGAGCTCCGTCATGAAGGCCCGGATCTTGAGCTTGTCGAACTCGGGAAAGTCGCCGGGCCAGTCGTTTTCATTGCCCAAGCCCCAGATGATGATGCTGGGGTGGTTGTAGTGCTGGGCTATCATGTTGGTGAGCATGCGCTTGGCCTGGGCCTGGTACACGGGGCCCCCTAGGCCACCCCGGCACCACGGAATCTCCTCCCAGACCAGGATGCCCAGGGAGTCGCAGAGGTTAAGCACGATGCGCGACTGCTGGTAGTGGCCGAGGCGGATGAAGTTGACGCCCATCTGCTTCATCATCACCATTTCCTGCCGGATCATGGGCTCAGTCATAGCGGCGGCCACGGCGGCGTGGTCTTCGTGGCGGTGGGTACCGCGCAGCAGCAGTCGCTGCCCGTTCAGCTTGTAGGGGCCATGTTCCACAAACTCACTATGGCGGAAGCCCACCTTCTCGCGGTGCTGATAGGCCTGAGGCCCCGTGCCTAAGGTAAGCTCCACGGTGTAGAGCTGGGGCGAGGCGGGCGACCAGAGGCGCGGATTTTTCACCGCAAACTGGTGCACTTCCACTTCTCCTGCCTTCGCAGCAAGCTGGCCCTGGTACTTGGCTACCTGCTTGCCTTTGGGATCCAACAATCGCACCTGCACTGGGGTAGCAGCGGCTGTGGTGGTCTTCGGAAAGAAAGCCTTCAGCGTCAGCGTGCCGGCCTTACCGACCGCATCCACTTCGGCCTTGGCCGCGAGGCGCTCCAAAGCCAGGGCCGGCTGATACTCCAGGTTCAGGTAGCGGTACAGGCCTCCGTAAACATTAAAATCCGACAGGTCGGAGGGTATCATTTCCAGGTCGCGGGAGTTGTCGCAGCGAATGCTGAGCGGAATCTGGCCCTTGAACTGCTTCTGGTATACTTCCGTCTTCTGAAACTCGGCCAAGGCCTGGGTGATGTCCACGGTCCACTCATCGTAGCCGCCCACGTGGCTGCCTACTTTGGTGGTGTAGAGGTAGACGTCGGTTTTCTGGCCCGCGCCCTCAAAGTGCAGCAACGTCCGGCCACCGGGGTACGGGTTCTGAACGGGGAGCTGGGTGCGATACCAGCCGGGTCCCTGGTAGTAGTTCTGGTCGGGGTCCACAGCATCGCGGGCGTTAAAGCAGTGCGGCAGCGTTACCTTCTCCCACAAAGGCACGCTTTCAGGGTTCCCCGCCCCCACGGGCCGCACTGCTTCCCACACGCCGCCCAGGTCCTGGCGGACAAACTCCCACCCAGTATTCAGGCGGGTGCTTTTCTGCCCAAACGCCACGGAGACGCTCAGCACCAGGGCCAGCCAGATCAGGTACAGTTTTTTACTGGTCAATAGGTTGCTCGTTTGCATCAGGTTGTCTTTCTGTATTGCTACAGCTCAGGGTTCTTGCCTGTCGCAGGAAATGCAGCAGGGAAGGTGTTGGCGGGCCCGCCAGCAGCCTAGCTACTGCAGGCTGCGGCGGATGCCCATTTCCAGGCCCCGCAGCTCGGCCAGGCCGCGCAGGCGCCCGATGCCGGAATAGCCGGGGTTGGTTTTCTTGTGCAGGTCGTCGAGCATCTGGTGGCCGTGGTCGGGGCGCATAGGCAGGCTCTGCTCTCGCCGGTGCATCACCTGCACCAGCTCGCGCATCACGGCGTACATATCCACGTCGCCTTCCAGGTGGTTGTCCTCGAAGAAGTCGCCGGCCTCGTTGCGGCGGGTGCTGCGCAGGTGAATGAAGTTGATGCGGTCGGCAAACTGCTGCACCATCGCGGGCAGGTCGTTGTCGGGGCGCACTCCAAAAGACCCGGTGCAGAAGCACAGCCCGTTGCTGGGCGAAGGCACGGCCTCAAATAACGCCTGCAGGTCGGCGGCCGTGCTCACCACGCGCGGCAGCCCCAGGATGGGGTAGGGCGGGTCATCGGGGTGCACTACCAGCTTCACGCCCACCTCCTCAGCCACCGGCACCACTGCTTGCAGGAAGTGGATGAGGTGGACGCGCAGGCGGTCGGCGTCAATGCCGGCGTAGGTGTCAAGGGCCTGCTGGAACTGGCCTAGCGTGAAGCTTTCCTCGGAGCCGGGCAAGCCGGCAATGATGTTGCGCTGCAGCTGCAGCCTCTCGGCCTCACTCATGCCGGCAAACCGCTGCCAGGCCTGAGCCATTTGCTCTTCGGAGTAGGCTTGCTTTGCGCCCGGACGCTGGAGCAGCAGCACATCAAAAGCCACGAAGGCAGCATGCTCAAAGCGCAGGGCCTTGGAGCCATCCTCTACCTCGTAGGCCAGGTCGGTGCGGGTCCAGTCCAGCACCGGCATGAAGTTGTAGGTGACGGTGTAAATGCCACAGGCCGCCAGGTTGCGCAGGCTTTGCTGGTAGTTGCCGATAAACGTTTCGTAGCCCGCAGCCTGGGTTTTGATGGCCTCGTGCACGGGCACGCTTTCTACCACGCTCCAGCGCAGGCCAGCGGCTTCAATCAGCTCTTTACGGGCCTGAATTTCACTTACCGGCCATACCTCCCCGTTGGGCAGGTGGTGCAGGGCGGTAACTACCCCTGTGCAGCCGGCTTGGCGCAGGTCAGCGAGGGTTACGGGATCTTGGGGACCAAACCAGCGCATGGTTTGCTCCAGGCAATAGTAATTCTCGCTCATTGGTGCTGGGTTTTAGACGCCGCCAAAGATGGAGAATCCGCCATCTACGCAAATCATGGAACCGGTCACAAACTGCGAGGCGTCGCTGAGCAGCCACACCAGGGCGCCCTTGAGTTCGTCGGGGTGGCCGAAGCGCTTGAAAGGGGTCTGCTTGATCACCAGCTCACCGCGGGCCGTGAAGCCGCCTTCGGGGGTGGTGAGCAGGCTGCGGTTTTGCTCGGTCAGGAAAAAGCCGGGGGCCAGGGCATTCATGCGCAGCTTGTCGCCGTAGCGGTTGGCCATTTCCACCGCAAACCACTGGTTGTAGCAGTCCAGGGCCGCTTTGCCCATGTTGTAGCCCAGCACCTTGGTAATAGCGCGCTTGGAGTTCATGGAGGAGATATTCACGATGCTGCCCCGGTCACCGGACTGCGACATGGCCTCGCCAAATACCTGCGTGGGCAAAACGGCTCCCCAGATGTTGAGGTCCATCACCCGCTTCATGCCGGCTAGGTTCATCTTGAACACGTCCTCGGCGGGGTCGAGCACTCCATCGGGACCGTTGCCGCCGGCGGCATTCACCAGCCCATCGATGCGGCCGTAGGCCTGCATGAGCTGCTGGCAGGCGGCGCGCAGCTGGTCTTCTTCCAGCACATCGGCCACCAGCGCCAGGGCCCGCCCCCCCTGCTCATTGATGGCCTGGGCCCGCTGCTGAGCCACTTCGGCGTTGCGGCCCAGAATACCCACGGTACCGCCGGCTTCCACAATTCCATCGATAAAGGACTGGCCTAGAATACCGGTTCCGCCGGTTACTACGATTACTTTGCCTTGCAGCGAAAAATTCTCACTCATGCTTGAAGGGTAATAAGGGGGCGAACTACGCTCGCCCGGAAATCTTTAATCGGATGGACTGATGACAGGCCTAGCGCCAACCCTAGCCTCTGGGAAGGCAATCGGGCTGGCGTTAGGCCGGTTGGCTTTACAGGGCCCAGGGCGTACGTACAAATTCGGGGTACAAAGCAAAAACCTTATCCGTCGGCAGGCTCGGGTACTGAGGCCCCGCCTGGTGGTAAATAGTGAGAATGGTGGTATTGCCGGCAGGTACGGCATCGGCCTTCTCCATTTGCTTCTGGCGCAGCAGGTAGGGCTGAAACCACGCCACGGCCGGAGCCAGTCCCCGACCATCGGGGGTGCGGTACTGCCAGAGGTCCAGGCCCACGTGGCGGGCCAGCACGGCCAACTGCACCCATCCCTGCAGGTTCATGGACACGTAGTTCCAGGGGCGGGTGCGGGCCAGCTCCAAAGGCTGCGACCCATCGGGGGCAAACTGCACGGGGATGCGCGGCAGGGTCTGGCTTTCCAGCGTTTGCTTGGCCAGGGCCTGGTTACCCGTGAACAGGGCAAAGTCCACCACCTGCACATCATGAAAAGTGCCGTGGTTGTTTTTGTTGCTGCCCTCTTCCCGGCCAATCTTGCTGGTGGTAAGCCATTGATTGTATTGGGTGTACCACTGCTTGAGGCTGCTCACCAGCTCAGGCGTGATGCTCTTGCTGCCGCTCATCAAGGCCAGCGCATCGGGGATATTCACCAGATGGCGCGTCTCAATAATACCGAAGCTGCGCCCTTCAAACATGCCCGGGATGCCCTGCCCATAATTCAGGTTGGGATTCATGCGGGTGGCCGCGTCGAGGAAGAACACGCGCAGCAGCTTGGCGGCGTGGGCGGCGTACTGCTCATTGCCCGAAAAGTAATAGCCCAGGCCCAGTGCCTGCACGTCGCGGCACAGGCCGCTCAGGTTTTCGCCGTCCTTGAGGGCCTTCACTTCCGGGTTCAGCAGGCCATCCTTCTGCAGGTAGGGCTTGCCGTCGGGCTTGCTTGGGTCGGGCCACCAGTAGGGAGCCTGGGAGATGTAGTCGTGCTTGTCGCCGCTGGGCGGCACCCGCTGCTTGGTCGTGATGGTGTAGGGGCCGTGCTTGAGGGCTTCGCTGGCTTTGGCCACCAGACCACTCACTTGCTGGGCCTCGGCCTTGCCGCCCCGCTGGTAGGCCTTTTTGTAGGCTGCCAGGGCCGCGGGGTCGAGGAGGAGGAAGGGCGTAACGGGAGCCACCTGAGCGGCTCCGGTTAGCGCTAGTATTCCACCCAGCACCAGCCCCCGCACCAACTTACTGGAGATGCGCATTAGTAGCCGGGGTTTTGGGTCAGGTTGGGGTTGAGAATCAGCTCGGGCTGCGGAATCGGGAACAGGAAGTACTTGTCGTCGATGTCGCGGTTGAACACGGCCTTCTCGCGCTGCTTCAGGCGCTTAAGGCGCACCAAGTCAAAATAGCGGTGGCCTTCCTGCACCAGCTCCCACCCTCTCTCGCGCACCAGCAGGTCTACGAAGGCATCCTTGGTCGTTACCTTAGTGGTAGGGATAGGCGCCAGACCGGCCCGCACCCGCACCTGGTTGATGCCCTGGTACTTGAGGGGGTTGCCCGGGTTCAGGTTGTTGAGCGCCTCCGACTGCAGCAGCAGAATGTCGGCGTAGCGGGTAATCAGGTAGTTGGCCCGGGAGTCGTTGCCGATGCGCTTGTCGTCGCGGAACTTGTTGAAGTAGTAGCGGGGCAGGGTGGTGGTGCCGGCCTGGTTGCTGATGTTCCAGGCCCGGCGCGCGTCGTTGGCAGCATAGGAGCGCACCAGGCTGTCTTCCACGGTAAAGGTGCCCAGGCCCTGCAGCTGGGAGGGCAGAAACTGGCGCACGATGATGCTGCCCGTGTTCGGGGGCAAGTCAAATTGAATGGAGAAGATGTGCTCGGGGCCGTTTTCCTTGTCGGGGTTGAACACGTCGCCGTACACCGGCAGCAGGCTGTAGAGCTTGGAGTCGATTACCCGATTGCAGGCGTCCAGGCCACTCTGGTTGTCGCTGGGGGTGGCGGCAGCCGTGGTAGCCCGCGTTACGTACACCTTGGCCAGCAAGGCTGCCGCGGCGCCGCTGGACACGCGTCCTTTCTCGCCGGCCGCAATCTTGTTTTCAGGAAAGCAGTTTTCCTCCGCAAACTTCAGGTCGGCAATAATCTGCTCGTACACCTGGGCAATGGGAGTGCGGGGTGGGCGCAGATCTTCGGTAGGGCCCTTCACCGTAGCCAGCACCAGGGGCACATCGCCGAAGCTCCGCACGAGGTCGAAGTAGCCCATGGCCCGCAGGAAGCGCGCATTGCCGATGATGTTGTTTTTGCGGGCCTCATCCATCGTGATGGCGGGCACCTTCTCAATCACATCATTGGCCCGGTTGATCATCCGGTAGGAGTTGGTCCACCAGCTGTTGATTTCGGTGTTGGTGGCCGTGAAGGTGAAGCGCGAAAGCTGAGCCCGCTCATCAGTCGAGGAACCCACGCGGATCAGCTCCCCGGGCAGCTCCGTCACCTGCCAGCCCGTGCGACCGAAGTAGGTTTGGGGCAGCAGAGCGTTGAACACCCCGTTGAGGCCGGCCACGGCATCGCCCTCATTCTGGTAAAAGTTTTCACTGGAAAGGAAATCATAGGGCTTCTCCTCCAGGAACTTCTCGCAGGAAGCCAGGCCCAGGGTAAGCAAGCTTAAAAACAGGATCGACTTTTTCATATCAGGTGGGAGTGCTGCAGGGGGAGATTAGAAGCCAATCCGGACGCCGGCAATGAACGTGCGGGTGCTGGGGAAGGCGTTGTAGTCGGTGTTCAGGCTCAGGTTGTCGCGCCCGAAAGAGTTTACCTCGGGGTCGTAGCCGGTGTATTTGGTGAGCGTCACCAGGTTCTGGGCCGTCACGTACACGCTGGCCGACTTGACGACCGTGCTGAACTTGGGCAGGGAATAGCCAAGCGTAACGGTCTTGAGGCGCACGAAGGAGCCATCCTCAATCACGTCGCTCACAATGCCGGTGGAGCGGCGGATGGTACTGCCCGCCCGCGGAATGGTGTTGCTGGGGTTTGTAGGCGTCCAGCGGTCTACCACGGTCTTGAGCTTGTTGGTGGTCGTGATGCCCGACTCCAGCTCGTAGCGGTTCAGGTTGAGCACGTCGGAGCCCTGCACGCCCTGGATAAACACGCTCAGGTTAAAGCCGCCGTAGGTGAAGCCGTTGGTGAGGCCATAGATAAACTTAGGCTGAGCCCGGCCGATGATGACGCGGTCGGCGGCTGTAATCTGGCCGTCGCCGTTCTGGTCGATGTAGCGCGGGTCGCCGGGGCGCACCGCGGTTTTGGTGCCGCTGGCCGTGATTTCCTCCTGGGTCTGCCAGATGCCCCCGAACTGGTAGCCGTAAAACGAGCCGATGGGCTCGCCCTCGCGCAGGATGCTGGTGTTGCCCAGGCCCGCGCCCACGAACAAGCTGGAGCTGGACTGGCCTACGGGCAGCTCACTAACGCTGTAGAGGTCGAGGACCTTGTTGCGGTTAAGCGAGAAGTTCAGGTTGGTTTTCCAGGAGAACTTCTTGTTGTCGAAGTTGGTGGTGTTCAGGGCAAACTCGAAGCCCTTGTTTTCCACGCTGCCGGCGTTGAGCAGGATGTCGCCGTAGCCCGTGGTGCGGGGCGTGGCTACGCGCAGCAGCAGGTCGGTGGTTTTCTTGTAATAGGCGTCGGCCGTAACGGAAATGCGGTTTTCCAGGAAGGCCACGTCAATGCCGACGTTGGAGGCCGCCGTCGACTCCCACCGCAAATCCGGGTTGAGGATGTTGGCCGGCACCAGGCCTACGAGGCGGGTAGATCCCGCAGCGTAGGAGCCCACGTCGTAGCGGGCCAGGGACTGGTAGTTGTTAATTTCCTGGTTGCCCGTGATGCCGTAGCCCAGGCGCAGCTTCAGGTCGCTCAGGAAGGTGAAGCCGCTCATGAACTTCTCATCGATGAGGCGGTAGGCAAAAGCAGCCGAAGGGAAGTAGCCCCACTTGTTGTTGCGGCCGAAGCGCGAGGAGCCGTCGGCCCGCATCGTGACGGTGAACAGGTACTTCTCAAATAGGCGGTAGTTCACGCGGCCGAAGTAGGAAGCCAGCGTGTTGGTGTACCGGCCGGAGTTGGGCGTTTGAATATTCGCGCCTAGGGCCAGGTTGTCGGAGCCCAGTGTATTGGTAAAGAAGTTGTTGGCGGCGGAGCTGAAGTCGTTGCCGTAGAACTGCTGCTCACTGAGGCCGACTACTGCGTTCAGGGCGTTGTTTTCGTCTATCTTTTTGTCGTAGGTCAGCGTGTTTTCGTTTAGCCAGCTGTAGCGGTTGGTTTGCGCACGGTTGGCGGAGCCCCCGGTCAGGCGGCCCAGAAACACGTCGGAGGGCCGATACACGTTGGTTTGCTGGTTGTTGTAGTCGAGGCCCCCGCTGATGCGCAGGGTCAGGCCGGGCATCAGCTCGTAGTTGGCGGCCACGTTGACGAGGCCCCGGGCAACGGTGCGCTGGTCCTTGGTCTTCATGGCAAAAGCCACCGGGTTGCCTACGTCCTCCACGTAGGGTAGGGGCGTATTGGAATAGGTATACTCCCCATTGGCATCGCGCACCGGGTTGATGGGGCTGAAGCGCAGGGCATCGAGCAGGGCTCCCCCGAAGCTGCCGCCCTGGGAGTTCACGAAGGCCCGCTTCTCGAAGGTGCCGGCTAGCTGGCTGGAGAAGTTGAAGTTCAGCTTGGAGCTGATCTTCTTATCCAGGTTCAGGCGGACCGTGCCGCGCTGGAAGCCGGAGTTGAGGATGATGCCTTCCTGGTCAAAGTAGTTGAAGCTCAGGTTGTAGCGGGTTTCCTCGGTACCCCCGTTAAAGCCCAGCTGGTAGTTGCTCATGCGGGCCCGACGCAGAATCTCCGACTGCCAGTCGGTGCCTTCGCCCAGCTCGTCAATCTGCTCCTGGGTGTAGGGCTGGGGCAGCGTTGTGGAGCCTGAGTTCACGTCGTTGAGGTAGGTGGCAAACTCCTTGGCGTTCATCAGCTCATACTTATGGCGCACGATCTGCACGCCCGTGTACGCCTCAAAGTTGACGGTGCCCTTGCCGACTTTGCCCTTTTTGGTGGTAATAAGCACGACGCCGTTGGCGCCCCGCGAGCCGTAGATGGCAGTCGCGGAGGCATCCTTCAGCACCTCAATAGACTCAATATCGGAGGGGTTGATGGAGTTCAGGTCGCCGGCACCGGGGAACCCATCGACCACAAATAGGGGCTCGTTGCCGGTATTGATGGAGTTAGTGCCCCGAATGCGGATGGACACGTTGCCGCCCGGCTCGGAGTTGGTTTGCGTCACCTGCACCCCGCTCACGCGGCCCTGCAGAATTTGGTCGGCGCGGGCAATAGGAGTTTCCGCTACCTGCTCGGCCGAAATGGACGCCACGGAGCCCGTAATGTCGCGCTTGCGCTGGGAGCCGTAGCCGACTACGACCACCTCGTTCAGGTTTGTGGACTTCTCCTTGAGCTGCACCGCCGGCAGGGTGCCGTCGCTGCCAACCTTTACTTCCATGGGCTCAAAGCCCACGAAGGACATCACTAGCGTGGGGTTGCTGTCGGCGGGCACGGGCAGCGTGAACTTACCGTCCCCATCGGTGGAGGTGCCGGTGGTAGTGCCTTTGATAACCACGGATACGCCCGGCAGGGGGCTCCGGTCGCCGGCACTGAGTACAGTGCCGCTTACTTGGCGGGTCTGGGCATGAGCAGCGAAGCTTGCTCCCAATGCCAAAGGGAGTAGCAGCAGCGTACGAGTATGCATAAGGCGGAGCGATTGGTGGGAAATACGACGGTAATCTCGGTAAACTCCGTTGGCATAAATCACCAAAACCCAGGTTTATTTACGTAAACGTTTACGGAGGTTAAGTACTCACTTACTCTGCTTTGCGTCACTTTACATCGCCTGACTAGCGGGCTATATATCCCTCAATAAGAACACCTTACAAACTATCACCTTACCACTAAGGAGTAGCCCGACTGCTCCCGCAACCCAGCAAAATTTACGTAACTAAAGCAACGAAATGAGGGGAGCCGTTTCGGAAGTAGGTGGGCCCGCCCAAGCTGGTTAACTTGACCACATGAAACCCGTCAACCTGAAAAAACTCGCCGAGGAGCTCAACCTCTCCGTGGCTACGGTATCACGAGCGCTCAACGACCGGTACGATATATCACAACTCACCAAGGACCGGGTGCGGGAACTGGCTACGCGGCTACATTATGAGCCCAACCCCTACGCCAGCAGCCTACGGCGGCAGAAAAGTAAAACCATTGGGGTCGTTATACCCGAAATAGCCAACCATTTCTTTTCGCTGGCTATCAATGGGATAGAAGAGGTGGCCCGCGACAACAACTACCACGTTCTGATTTATTTAACTCACGAAGACTACCAGCGGGAGCTGTCGAGCATGCGCCTGCTGGCCGGGGGCCGCGTAGATGGGGTGCTGCTTTCCGTGGCGAGCAGCAGCCAGGATTTTGCCCACCTGGACATGCTGCGTGAGCGGGGCATCCCCATGGTGTTCTTCGACCGGGTATACGAAGATATGGCCACGGCCCGCGTGACTACGGACGACTATGACAGCAGCTACCGGGCCACCCGCCACCTGTTGGAAGAAGGGTGCCGCACCATTGCCTATTTAACTATCTCGCACCACCTCTCTATCGGAAAGCGGCGCCTGCAGGGGTACATTGATGCCCTGCGCGATAGTGGCCTAGCCTACGATGAAAGCCTGGTGCTTCCCGGCCAGCTTGACAAGACGCATGACATAGCCATAATCAAAGAGCTGCTGGAGTCTAGGCCAGCTATCGATGGCATCTTTGCTTCCGTCGAGAGCCTGGCCATGAGCAGCTACGAGGCCTGCCGCCTGCTGGGGCGAACCATACCGCAGGACATCAAGATTCTGGGATTTTCTAACCTGGAAATAGCTTCTTTGCTCTCCCCTCCCCTTACCACTATCACGCAGCCAGCCTACGCCATTGGCAAGGAAGCCGCTAAAATTCTGTTTCAGGCTGTCATTAAAAACAAGCCCATTTCCTCCAACCAAAGCCTGGAAATAAAGTCCGAGCTGATTGTGCGGGGCTCCACCCGCCTCCAGGCCTGAGCCCCTTTGCCCTAGGCGTGGGCCGGGGTTTTGCCGGCTCCGGCCGCCACCCCCGCCCGTAAGCAGCTGCCGACCGGGGCAGAAAGGGTACCCCCACTGCGGCTGCGTAACTTGGCGGCGCTTTTCTTCCTGTCCATAAGCGCTCTGCAACGGCCGAGAGCTAAACCCTTGTCCCATGTCCATCACTTCTCAAGCAGACTTAACCGGCCTTCAGCTTATCAGCCAGGCCGTAGGCACCACCCTCAGACACATGCGCGAGTATGCCCAGCCGGGGATGACGACCAAGCAGGTAGACGACTACGGCGGCCGGATGCTGGCCGCCCTCGGGGCTAAGTCGGCCCCGCGGCTTACCTATGGCTTTCCCGGCTGGACGTGCATCAGCGTCAACAACGAAGTGGCGCACGGCATCCCATCGTCGCGCAGGGTGCTGCAGGAAGGCGACCTGGTCAACATCGACGTATCGGCGGAGCTGGGCGGCTACTGGGCCGACAACGGGGGCTCCTTCGTGCTTGGGGAAGATATTCACCAGCACCAGCCCCTGGTCGATGCTTCCCGGCAGATCCTGCGCACGGCCCTCAGCCGCATTCGCGGGGGTGTCCGCATTGCCGATATCGGCGGTCTGATTGAAGCCGAGGCGCGCAAGGCCGGTTTTCGGGTGATTAAAAACTTGGTTGGGCACGGAGTTGGTCGCAGCCTGCACGAAGAGCCTACGGAAATACCCTGCTATTACGACCGCTACAACCGGAAACGCTTCCAGAAGAACTCCGTGGTGGCAGTGGAGACGTTTATATCCACCCGCGCCTCGCTGGCCCATCAACTCAGCGACGGGTGGACGCTGGCCACCAAAGACGGCAGCTTCGTGGCCCAGCATGAACATACCATCGTGATTACGGATGGGGAGCCCCTTATCCTAACGGAGGAAAACCGGATCTGGGAGTAAGTCTTCCTGGCTTGTATCCGCAACCTTAAGTCCGGTAACTTTTCGGAATCGCGGAAAAATGGCGCCAGGCTAGTAGCCTTGGTTGGCACGCGCCAACTACTGACTGGACCGAAAACCCAGCAGAAAGACAGTGCTGCTGCGGCAGCCAGGCTGGTACCCTGAGCGCCGTTAGCTTACCAGTTCGGGCTTAGTCTATCTCACTGTAGCCGATTGTGCTGCTTCATTTGCTATGGCCCCCTTATGACTCCTGAACCCGATCGTTTCACCGCTGCACTCAAGAAGTTTGACGCAGCGAATGCTGCCGACCCTCAGCAGCAGCAGGATGGGCAAGGGCCTCAGCTGGCCCAAGGAGCTGCTGTATGCCTAGCGCATGAGCGTCTGCCTGACCCGGGTGGCGCCGGAGGCCCCCGAGGCCGTGCACCTGGCGGCCCGCTGCCAGCATATCCGCCGGTGGGCCATTCCGCGCCACACCTTTCCCCTCGACCGGGCGGGGTACCACCAGTGGCGCAACAGCCTAAAGAAATTCCACGCCCAGGCAGCTGGGGAGCTTCTCGTCGAAGCCGGCTATAAGCGGGATCTTGTTGATCGGGTGCAGGCCCTGCTGCAAAAGCAGGAGCTGGCGCGGGATGCCGACGCGCAGCTGCTGGAGGATGTTGTGTGCCTGGTTTTTCTGGAGCACTGCTTCCTGGACTTCGCCCAGCAGCACCCCGAAGAAAAAGTGGTAGACATTGTGCGCAAACCCTGGCGTAACATGACTTCCCAAGGGCAGCAGCTGGCCTTGCAATTACCATTGCCTGCAGCAGCGCAGGTATTAATTGGCAAAGCCTTGGCCTAGAACAGCTGACGCCGGCAAGGAGGGGCCTACCCCCACCACCCAGCCAATGATGATCAGGGCCGGGTGCTGGAGCTTGCTTATCGGTGAAATTTGTGCTTTTCCAGCCCCTACTTGAGGATGGGGTACAGGCCCGGAAACTCCGTTTTGAGCAGGTTGATGGTGGCGCCCCCCAGGTTGTCAAACACCTTGTTGCCGGCCTCAAAGTCGCGCAGCAGGGGGTGGCTGGCTTTCATAAGCTTGGCAATCTTGGCTTCATCGTCGCCAAGAAAGTCCAGCACGTGCTGAATCTGGGTGGCCGTCATCTTGAGCTTCTGCAGGCGCGTGACAATGCGCTGGTGCAGGGTGGGCAGCTCGGAATCCAGCGATAGGGTCATCTGCTTTTCCGGGGGCTTGCTGCGGCTCGTGGAGCGCGGGGCGGGTGCCCGGCCCCCCGCCTGCTCCGGCAGCTTGGCCAGGGCCTGGGGAATGGTAAACCGCACGGCCTGCACTTTCTTGCCTTCCTTTATGGGCTCGTAGGCCACTATCCAGCCCAGGGAGTGCAGCTCCCGGAGGGCGGGCTCGAGCACGTAGCGCTTGAAATCATAAAACAGCGTGTAGGTCACGTCATTGTCGTCGCCCAGCACCTGCTTGCGCAGCGAATCGAAGTCCACCTCCCAGACGCCCACATCATCCCAGGATTTCAGCAGCCAGTACAGCCGGTGGGCGTGGGCCGATTTAAGGGTCAGCAGCGTTTCAATCTCCACGTGGGTGTACTGCTCAGCCAGCTGCAGCAGAAAGGGCTTGATCTCGGGAGCGAAGTTGCCGGTGAGAAACCCGGTGCCCTCGTTCAAATCAATGTAGCTGATGATAGAGTAGGCCGTAAAGCGCTTCTTGTTGCCGCTCTGGGTTTCAATGCTGACCACCTTGGACATGAGGCTCTTGCAGGCGTCGCGGATGGTCTCATACACGCTGCCCCCCTTTTTCTGGGTCATCACCCGACTTAGGTGAATGGAAATGCCGGGCAGCTCCGTCTGGTCCTGGTGAATGCAGCCCAGCGCCAGCGCAAAAATGCGCGCTTCCACGTGGGTGAGCTTCAACGGCGCCCGCACCAAAGCATTGGCCTGGTAGGCCCGGGGATACTGGGGAGCGGGTACGGGAGCTGGCATCATAGGGGAGGAAATAGAGAGCGGCCCACGAATATATACGGATCAGCGTGAAAATCTATCGGTATTCACGTACATGAATATAGAGTGCCATTTTTCACGCAGATATATACGCCTTACTGTTGAGTGCCATTTTTCACGTAGATAAGTAATGAAGCGCGGGAGCTGGTGCCATTTTTCACGTAGATGCAGGACGTGCGGGACAAGACCTTAGCGCCGCTTCACGCAGGAGTGCCGTTTTTCACGCAGGAGTGCCGTTTTTCACGCACATGGTGCCATCTCTCACGTAGCAGAGTGC
The DNA here is from genome assembly GCF_900187375.1 of Hymenobacter gelipurpurascens. Lineage (NCBI taxonomy): Bacteria > Pseudomonadati > Bacteroidota > Cytophagia > Cytophagales > Hymenobacteraceae > Hymenobacter > Hymenobacter gelipurpurascens. The sequence continues at coordinate 226,803 of NZ_FYEW01000004.1, forward strand.
CGTTTTTCACGCACATGGTGCCGTTTTTCACGTAGATGGGTGCCGTTTTTCACGCAGCAGAGTGCCGTTTTTCACGTAGATAATGGCTTGGGGGATTTGATAATCAACGAGTTACAGCGCCCTGAATATAGAATAGTAAAAGAATAGCTTAAGAAGACAGAAGAGGTTCAGATTTTTTGATAAAAAATTGAAAACCAAAAAAGAACGGCTCTCAAGGTAACGCTAGGGCAAAAGCCTTTTTTAAAGCAGCCAATGCGGTTTTTTTGGTCGCCGGCGCGGGCAGCAGCCTGGCACCCAAGCCCGTAAGAACTCTCCGGGCATCTGCGTGAAAAATGGCACTCGTCTCCCGGCAGGTCAGAGCGCAGCCCTTCACCGGGCAAAATCATCTACGTGAAAAATGGCACTCCCCTTTCCACTTGCCCTGGCATTAAGGTCAGCCCACGCCGGACGTAAACCGCCCGAATGGGGCTTAAGGGAAGAACTTTGCTTAGCTCACCAGGCGGGTCCTGACGCCAACGCGCCGCTTTCCCATTGTGGTGGCCGTAGTGAGGTCGGGCAGTTTTCAGCTTTCCATGCCTTCCGGGCAAAGCTGTGAAGCAGCTCTAGCCCTCGACCCTTCCTGGCCTAAGTACCGCCACCGGCACAGAGGCCTAGGCCAGTGTAAGGAAGCCTGCCCCGGCCGTTTAGACCGGTGGTGCCAGCCGGCATTTGTGGTTAATGGCCAGCGACATAGCCCGGAGCCTGCCGAGGTATATAGGGAAAGGAATAGAATATAAAATTTCTTAGAGCATAAAAGCGGTACCTTACATGGCTATCAGGTTTTTAGTGAACCGGAGCGTAGGCTGCATTTTGCATTGAAGCACTAGTTACTAGCCTTTAACAAACCTATGGGGCGGACTTCCTTTGCGCAGGACTTCTGCCCCTCCCCTATCCATACGTCAACGCTGGTCAGCCTGGCCAGTGCCCCACCACCATCATGAAGGAAAGCGAGCAGAAGTATCGGCGATTAATTGAAGCCAGCCAGGATGTATTGGTCACCATCAACCGGCAGGGCCACATCATCGACACCAATGAGGCCGCAGTTACCCTGACGGGCGTGGAGCGAACTTCTTTGATGGGCGCGGGCTTTTTCTCGTTGTTTACTGAGCCCGACCGGGTGAAGCAGGCTTACCGGGAGGTGGTAGACAACGGAACGGTCAGCAGCGTGCCCTTCACGATTCGTCACACCAATGGTACCCTGACCGAGGTCTTGTTCGACGGCTCCGTGCACAAGAACGAGCTGGGCGAGGTGCTGGGCGCGGTCATCGTGGTTCGGGAAGCGGCCGAGAAAAACTGGGCCACGGAGCTGGGCATTGCCAACAAAGAGCTGGCGTTCCAGCACAACGAAAAGGAAAAACGGGCCGACGAGCTCAGCATTGCCAACGAAGAGCTGGCCTTCCAAAACAACGAAAAGGAAAAACGAGCCGCGGAGCTGGGCATTGCCAACGAGGAGCTGGCGTTCCAGAACGACGAGAAAGAAAAGCGCGCGGCCGAGCTGGGCATTGCCAATAAGGAGCTGGCGTTTCAGAACGATGAAAAGGAAAAACGCGCTCAGGAACTGAGTGTGGCCAACAAGGAGCTGGCGTTCCAAAACGATGAGAAAGAAAAGCGGGCCCAGGAATTAAGCGTAGCAAATACTGAGCTCGCGTTTCAGAATGACGAAAAGGAAAAGCGGGCCCAGGAGCTGATCATTGCGAATGCCGAGCTGGCCTTCCAGAATGATGAAAAGGAAAAGCGGGCGCAGGAGCTGAGCATTGCCAATATCGAGCTGGCGTTCCAGAACGACGAGAAAGAAAAGCGGGCCCAGGAGCTGGTGATTGCCAACAAGGAACTCGCCTTCCAGAACGACGAGAAAGTCAAGCGCGCGGCCGAGCTCCGCGTGGCCAACTACGCCCGGGGCCTGATTGAAGCCAGCCGGGACCCGCTGGTGACCATCAGCCCGGAGGGCAAAATCACGGACATGAACCAGGCCACGGTGAACATCACGGGCATGGGCCGCGAGCAGCTGATCGGCTCCGACTTCTTCGTGTACTTCACCGACCCGCAGATGGCCCGCGAGGTGTACCAGGAAGTGTTTGCCAAGGGCACCGTGGCCGATTCGCCCCTGACGCTGCGCCACAAAGACGGCAAGCTGACGGATGTGCTCTTCAACGGGTCGGTTTACAAGAACGACGAAGGCAGCGTGCTGGGGGTGGTGATTGTGGCCCGCGACGTGACCGACCAGAAGCGCATAGCCACGGAGCTGATTGAGGCCAAGTTCGCGGCCGAGCGCGCCACCGTGCTGGCCGAAGACGCCCAGGCCAAAGCTGAAAGCGCGGTGAAGGCCAAGCAGCAGTTTCTCAGCAACATGAGCCACGAAATCCGCACGCCCATGAACGCCATCATCGGCTTCACGAAGGTGGTGCTGAAGACCGAGCTGACCGACAAGCAGCGGGAGTACCTGACGGCCATCAAGCTCAGCGGCGACACGCTGATTGTGCTCATCAATGACATTCTGGACCTGGCCAAGGTCGATGCGGGCAAGATGACCTTCGAGCAGATTCCGTTCAAGCTCTCGGCCTCAGTCTCGGCTATGGTGCATTTGTTTGAAACCAAGATCCAGGAAAAAAATCTGGCCCTGGTGATGGACTACGACGCCAAAATTCCGGAAGTGCTGGTGGGGGACCCCGTGCGCCTGCACCAGGTTATCCTGAACCTGGTCAGCAACGCCGTCAAGTTCACGAGTGAGGGCACCATCACGGTGGGCGTGCGCATGCTGGTGCAGGACTCGGAAAAGGTGATTCTCGAGTTTTCCGTCACCGACACCGGCATTGGCATTGAGGAGGCTAAGCTGAGCACCGTGTTCGACGACTTCCAGCAGGCCACCAGCGGCACCAGCCGCCTGTACGGGGGCACGGGGCTGGGGCTGGCCATCGTTAAAAACCTGGTGGAGCCCCAGGGCGGCACTATCAACGTGAAAAGCCGGGTAGGCGTGGGCTCCACGTTCAGCTTTATCCTGAGCTTTGGCAAAACCACGGAAAAGGCCGATGCCGAGCTGGGCCTGACCATAGAGCGGGAAACCGGGCTCCAGGACGTGAAGATTCTGGTGGTGGAAGATATTGCCCTCAACCAGCTCCTGATGAAGACCCTGCTCGAGGACTTCGGCTTTGCCATGGACGTGGCCGGCAACGGCAAAATAGCCCTGGAGAAGCTGCGCACCACCCGCTACGACATCGTGCTCATGGACCTGCAGATGCCGGTTATGAACGGTTTCGAGGCCACGGAATACATCCGCAACGAGCTGCACCTGACCGTGCCCATCATTGCCCTGACGGCCGACGTTACGACGGTAGACGTGGAGAAGTGCAAGGCCGTGGGCATGAACGACTACATCTCCAAGCCCATCGACGACAAACTGCTCTACAGCAAAATCATCAAGTACCTGAAGCAGGTTGATTCCGGGCAGGGTACGACGGAGGCCGGCGCCGAGCTACCGGCCACGGCCCCTACCTGCGTCAACTTCGACTACCTGAAGCGCATCACCAAGAGCGACGCCCGCATGGCCGAAATGATTGGCCTCTACCTGCAGGAGATTCCGCAGCTGGTGCAGACCATGAAAAAGGGCATTGCCGAAAAAGACTGGATTGCCCTCAAGCGTGCCACGCACTCCATCATCCCCACCTTTGCCACCATGGGCATGGACCCCGAATTTGAGAGCATCGCCAAGTCCATTCAGAGCATGGCCGTGAACCTGATTTCCGTTGGCGACGGGGCCAGCCAGGAAACAATGACTGGCCTACTGACCTTGTTTTCGAAGATAGAAACCGCCTGCGCCCAGGCTGCCCGGGAGCTGGAGGATAAGCTCCTGGCTTTATCACAGGCCCTAGGCCAGGCGCAAGTAAATAAGTAGATCAGAACGAGGCGCAACCTGCTCACGCAGAGCGTGAGAGCCGCTGCCCCCGCCGGGTATTAGCCCGATGCGGCGCATGAGCTCAGGGCGGGCCACCGGAAAGCCGGGCGTCTATTCTGCCGAGAACCGGCGCTGGAAGTGCAGCTGCAGGATGGTGTCGAGCTTTTCTTTGGTCAGGGGCTTGCTGACCAGCCCGGCAATGGGCAGGGACTCAATACGGCCCAGGTCGACGGAGCTCATGGAGGCCGTGTGCATAACGATGACGACCGCCTGCTGCTGATCCTCGGGCAGTTGCTGGTAGGCTTCCACGAAGTCCATGCCATTCATGCCCGGCATCTTCACGTCGAGTAAAACCAGCACCGGACTGGTCGGATGGGCGTCGGCGGCCAGGTGCTCCAGGGCCGTGAGGGCCTCCCGGCCATCATTGGCGGAAAGGTACTGGTCGGCCACGCTGAGCTGCCGCAGCAGGCGCTCGTTGAGGTCGTTGGTAAGCGGATCGTCGTCGACCAGCAGCACGCTCGAAAGCTTTATCATCGCAGAGCAGGGCACTGGGGTACCGGAAAAAGCTGGCCGTAACCAGCACATTGCTTGAAAAATTGTGGGGTAAAGTTAGGGTCGGGAGGCCGCTACGCAAGCTCAATGAAAAAGGTAGTGCCTTGCCGTTCCCGGCTTTCCAGCCAGATGTGCCCGCCATGGAGCTCCACGATTTGCTTGGCGATGAACAGGCCCAGGCCCGTAGTTGTTTCGCCCTGCAGGCCGGCGCGGCGGGTGGGGTTGAACTTCTCAAACAGGCTGCCGTGCAGCTTGGCCGGAATGCCGATGCCCGTGTCCTGCACCGTAAGCAGGGTCTTGCCGGCCTCTTTGCGCAAGCCAACGGTGATGGTGCCCCCGGCCGGCGTGAACTTGAGCGCGTTGCTGAGCAGGTTGGTCAGCACCCGGCCAAACTTCTCCGGGTGGAGGGGAGTCTGCAGGGGCTCCGGCGGCAGATCCAGGACCAGCTTCAGGCCCTTTTCCTGGGCCTCCAGGCGGTGCTGATCGAGCTGCGCGCTTACGTAGGTGCTCAGGTCGGTGGGCCTTTTCTGCAGCCCATTCTGATCCAGGTCGCCAATGTAGAGCACGTCTTCGAGCAGGCTGTGGGCGTGGGCGCAGGCCTGCTGAATCAGGGACAGGTAGTTCACCATCTCCGGCGGCGGGGGGGCCTGGCCGCTGCGGCTGGCCACTTCGCGCTGCAGCAGGTCCGTGAGCAGCTCGATGTGGGCGATGGGCCCCTTCAGATCGTGGGTGGCCAGCTGCAGAATGGTTTCCTGAGCGTCGTACACGCGTTTGAGGGTGGCTTCGAGGTGCTTGCGCTCAGAAATATCTTCCAGAATCGTGTAGCCGAGCTCGGCCCCTTCGTCGGGAAAGAGCACCGAGTGGACCTGGCACCAGAACGAGGAGCCATCGGCACGCACCAGGCACGTTTCCAGGGTGAAGGCCGGCAGCTTGTGTTCCCAGAGCCGCTGCTGCAGCTCCTGCCAGTCGGCCCGGTGGTCGGGGTGCGCAAACTCAATAATTTTGCGCCCAAGTAAGTCCTCGGGGCTGTTGAAGCCTAGCATGGCTACCACTGCCTGGTTTACCTGCCGGATTGTGAGGTCGGGCGTGATGATCTTCTGGCCGAGGGGAGCATTTTCGAACACGGTGCGGAAGCGCGCCTGGCTCTGCTCATAACGGTCTTTCTGCACCGAGCCCGCCGCTTTGGTCGCGAGCTGCTCGCGGAGCTGGCGGACTTCATCGCGCAGGGCGTCGGTTTCTGCCTGAGAAGGAGCCCCGGCGACGGGTGTTGGAGCTTGGGACATAAGAGCAATTACTGGAAAACGGGAATACGGAAAGGTACGGAAAGAAAAGGCCCAAGCGAATGAAGCTGACCTGCACGGCCCTCACCCGGCTGGGTGGACCGCCGCGGGGCTCTAAGCCAGAGCTGTCCTTCCTAGGCCAGGGTGAAGAGTGAGTTTTCTTCTGTCAATAAGAATGTTATGCTGGACTGGCTGAAGCCTCTCACCTGAATCGTTGCCTATTTGTAGAGACGCAACAGGGGGAGCATTGTCGGTAGAACAACTGGCCTAGAACGAAGCCTGGTAAACATCCTCAGCAAACGAAAGCCACCGGAGCTGACGACCTGACCTAAATTATGGCGCCTCTACCTCCGGCAACATCCGCACGCGAGATGCTTGCGCACAACTTTCATGGCTAAAGCAAAAAAAATTATCCATTGGCAATAGCTGTGTTTCCACGGTAAGCTCGCCCATATGACAGATGAACTGTCTGATTCGCCGGATAAAAAACTGAAGCTCTCAGCGACAGAGAGTTGCGACCGGGTAGCATCCTCTAGCAAGCACATCCTTTCAGCTTCCCTCTCGGTATAGAGGCGATGAAGCGCCGGAACGGCGCTATTTGCTTCCTCTCCGCAGCCCTATGGATACTGTTTTACTACATCGCCTTCAACAGCTCCGGGATGAACTGGACATGAGCATGACCTCCAACACCGGGCTGTCGGTGCTTTACTCCCTGCGGCGGGAGCTCGTGCGCTTCCTGCGGCGGGTGCCGGCCCCTTTGCTCTCCACGCTGCCGCTAGCGCTGTGCACGCAGTTCCGCACCTGCCTGGGGGCATTGCAGGTGCCACCGTCCTTTCCGGGCAGCAACCTGCAGAAGCTGCACCTGGAAACTGAGCAGGCGCTTTCCTTTCTGGAGGAAATAGCCAACCTGGATGGTGTTTTACTTAGTGCGCCGGCCGGCGTGGCTCAGGCCCGAAAAGGAGGCCTGCCGGTAAGCAGATAGGTTTTCCCGGCCGGAAAATTAGACCGGGCAGAAACCCAGTCTGCGCGGAGTATGCCCGGTGCTTACATCAGCTATTCTTGGCCGGACCGGCTCTGTAGGCCACCTTCGGCTGGCGTCCTCCCGTAAGAAGGCAGCGACTCCGCCACCTGACCGACCACCAGGTGGCGGAGTCGCGGCAGCTGCGGTTTTATGCCGGCCACGCCCTTGGAGCGCTCTCCGTAATTGACCGCCAGCCCCGCCGCCTTACAGCGAGCTGAATGATTTGCTTACCCGCATCGGCACCCTGAGCCAGCTGGCCCGCCGGCAAGAAGGCCTGCCTAATTCGCCGTCCCTGTACCGAACCCGGCGCTCTATCGATGAGGAAGCCGATCTGGTTATCTGGCTGCTAGAGCAGCATACGGCAGATGCGCTGGCCGCCCTGCAGGCCCCTCCATCCTCCTCACTGGCCTAGCCTCCCTTTAACTTCGAAAGAAGAAACAGACTTCTTGGATCTGGGACCGGCTTATCTCCGCTCTGCTGCCGGTATGCGCTAGGAGCTAGGTTACTACATTTCCTGCGGGACCACAGGGTCCCTGCTTTTTTGGGCATCCTCCGAATGGCTTCTTAGCTTTGTGGCCCTTTGCTTACCAGAGTCTCCTATCTCACATTTTTCACATGCTCCAGCTGTCCGGATTACCAATCTATTACCAGAATTCCATAGGGCGCTTGTATGAGGATCCGGGGGGCTATGTCATCGTGGATTACAACGCCGGCAGCCGCCTGAAAACTGACTATACGGCTTTCCTGCAGCACCTGGAAAACCTGCTGAAACGGCGGGGCTGGAACAAGATGCTGGCCAACCAGCGGCTGATGGCTCCCTTCACCGAGGAAGAAGGCCTCTGGATTCGCGGTCAATGGCTTACCGTCAGCCACGCGCTGCAGCGCGAGATGGTGGCCGCCGTGCTGCTCCCCGACGACGTGTTTGCCCGTCTGGGCATGAACTCTCTCATGCACGAGGCCCGGGAAGGCGCCCTGGTTTACCGGATCTTCAATGATGCGCAGGCAGCCGCGGTGTGGCTGCGTCAGGTGGCCTAGCAAGGCGCGCCCGGCGCAACCCTGCTCAGCTTCCCGCGTTGAAGCCATCCAACCCGCTTCTGATGCCCATTCTTGTCTCCTATCCCGTCTTGGTGCTGCACCTGCATCTGGGTTCCTGCACTGCGTTGGAAACCGAATGGCTGGGCTACGCCAGCAGCACCGACTTTCGCCTCCACATTACGGAGGCACTGGACCTGGCCCGGCAGCACGGAGTAACGGCCTGGATAGCCAACGACCGCCTCCTGGGCGCCGTGCGGCCCACCGACTTAACCTGGATCGGAGAGGAAGTGCTGCCCGCCATGGTCGAGCTGGGCATTGTTCGCTTCTGCCGGCTGGAAGCAGAGCAAACCCTGAATAGAATGCTCATCGCGCACCTCTATGAGGACACTACGCCCGCTCTGCCATTTGAAACACGTACGTTCCCGGAGGTCCAGCAGGCCCGGGCCTGGGCTACCAGCCCTCTTCCTGCCAACTAAGCTCCTGTTAGCCTAAGCGCCGTCCAAATGCAGGGACCTGCCCTATTCAGCAGGGAAACCTACCCTTTACGGAGGGATTGCTGCCAACCGTTTTTCCTGCGTCCTAAACGATACCCGCCTGGTAAGCGGCCTCTAAGACAATTTCAGAGAATGAGTAATTGCCGAGTGGACACCGAATGTGGCCTAGACCGGGCAAATCTACTTCGTCACCACTACTACGCCTGAAGCGCTGGCGGCGGCCGTTTTTCACACCCAGCTTGCGACTTCTGGCAAGGAGGTATTCCTTCCGCAGCAGCTGCAATGCAAGTTTTACTTTCATTACAGTTGGGGTATTGCTGAATAATAACTCCGCTGGGTGAGTGCTTCTCCTTACTGTGCTATATGTGGTAATCCGAGATACAGGATTAATTATATTATTTATAAAATAAAATTAATATTTTTTGCGGCTCTGTAAAAGTGCATAATACATCGTTATTGTGTGTTTTTTCTCGGGTTACGCTAGCAGGTGACCTGTTCTATAAGGTTAGTATTATTCTTATTATACAATTTATTGACTGGACATTCGCGCAATTTGACATTGCTAGCAAATTATAAGTTAAAGAGGGGCAAGCTCGGCAGATAGCTTGAAAGAATATAGGCGTTAATCAGATATAACTTGCTGTAAGAAGGTAGTATAGAAAGCCCAATTAGGCGCTATTGAGACCAGTCTGGCCGTAAATAAACGGTTAGCAGGGTTGTTATAACTATTCTGACATTGCATTGCATAAACATGCTTGGCATTGTGTAGCTTTAAGGAAACCGGTTGATTATGCTTTCTTTGGAAAGAACTGATCTTCAGGTTGCTTCCTGCAGATGAGCGAGTAGTGGTTTTTTCCTGCACTCGCTTACCTGTCCGCCCACTTACCTGCCCTACCATGCGCGCAGAGCTAACGCAGTCTACCCGTATTCCCTATCTGCCAATTCCTACTTCCATCCAACTTACTGGCATCAGCCACCGATGTACGGCTAGGTGGGCACGTATGGCCGTAGGTTGGCTTCTGACGTTGTTTGTGGTCTTGTTGAGCGGGGCGGCTTCTCCGGCTCTTGCGCAGGCGACCTCCCCAGAGTGCGCGGCCGATGAGAAGTTTGCCAACACCTGGTATTTTGGCTTCAAAGCGGGGCTGGACTTCAATCAGGCCTCGGCCGACTCCCTGCCGAAGGTGCTCACCGATGGAGCCATGGATGCCCCCGCCGGCTCGGGGGTGATGTCGGATAAGGACGGTAAGATTCTCTTTTACAGCAACGGCGAAACCGTGTGGAATGGCGACGGCTCCGTGATGACCAACGGCACGGGGCTGGCCGGCAACCGCTTCACCACCGACGGCCCCCTGCCCATCAAACTGCCGGGCAAACCTACGCCGGGCCAAGCTACGCGCTACCTGCTCTTTACCCTGAATAGCACCGTAGGCCTGAGCTACTCGGAGATAGAAATTCCGGCGGGTGGGGGGCCGGGCACCGTCATTGCCGCCACCAAAAACACGCCTCTGGCCCGCGGCACGGCTGAGAAGCTCACGGGCGTATTTCATAAAAACGGCTGCGACATCTGGATTATCGCGCACGGCTGGGGCGATGAAAAAGCGGGCAATGACAACCGGGGCGACGCCTTCCTGGCTTACCGCGTGCGGCAATCCGCCGGCTATACCGGGCCGGTCCTCATCGACGCGCCCATTCTTTCAACCGTCGGCAGCCTGCACGCGCCGAGCGTAGCGGCCCTGGGCTACAAAGGCCAGATGAAGGTAACGCCTGATGGGCAGCGGCTGGCCCTGGCCCGCTACAGCGAAGCGGTGGGCGACAGCAGCAGCACCGTGGAGCTGTTTGGGTTTGACACCGGCACGGGCCAGGTGAGCGTCAACCCGCAGGTACCGTACGTTGTAGACAAGGGCGCGGGGAAATACTACGGGGTGAGTTTTTCGCCCGGCAGCTACCTCTACGCCACCGTGCGCAACCCGGCCAAGCTGCTGCAGTTTGATATCAGCGGAAACGGGCCGGTCACCAAGCAGGACATTCCGCTTAAGCAGAAAACTCCCGCCGACCTGGGCTCCATGCAGGCTGCGCCCGATGGCAAGATTTACGTGGCCCGCGACAACCAGCCCGCCTTGGGCTTCATCCCCTACCCCGACTCGCTGGGACCCAAGATCGGCTACGCCGATGATAGCCTGCAATTGGGCGGCCGCCTAAGTGGCCTAGGCCTGGTCAACTTCAACCAAAGCTCCTTGTTGCGCGTGGGGCCTAGTGCGCAGATCACGGGGTGCCGGCAAATTTCCTTCAGGGCCCCGCCCATTGACTTTGATAACAAGAAGTATCTCTGGACGTTTGGCGACGGCGCTACTTCAACCGAGGAGAATCCGGTTCATGTGTACGCTACGCCCGGCAACTACACCGTGACGCTGCGCATTGATACCGACTGCTTTTGCCGCGAAAGCTCGGGCCGTATCCAGGTGCCGGACTTGCCGGTACCGGGCAGCATTGCGGCGCCTCAGACGGTGTGCGCGGGTACTGCGCCAGCCACGCTGACCAGCAGTGCTAGCGCTACCAGCGACGCTGGCTTGCCGATTGTTTACCAGTGGGAATCCTCGACGGATAACACCACCTTCACAACTATTGGGGGAGCTAACGGTCCCACCTACACGCCACCAAGTTCGCTGCCGGTTGGTACGACTTATTTCCGCCGCCGCGTTCAGCTGCTGCTGCCGGATCGTACTGGTCCTTACTGCGAATCCCGCACGACCGCCTCGGTCGCCATTACGGTGCTGCCTGCCCTCACGCCCGGCACCATTGCCGCCGACCAGGCCGTGTGCGCCGGCAGCCCAGTAGCCCCCCTGACGAGTACTGCCCCGGCCACGGGTGGGTCCGGCGCGTTTGCCTATCAGTGGGAGTCTTCCCTGGATAATGTGACCTGGACGGCTATCGGTGGCGCGACGGGCGAAACCTTCGCGCCCGGCTCTCTGCAGGTCACCACCTACTTCCGTCGTCAGGTAGCTTCCGGGCCGTGCACTTCCACCCCATCGAATACGGTTATTATCAGAGTGGAGCCGGCCGTGCTACCCGGCAGCATTGCCGCCAGCCAAGCGCTCTGCGCCCGCAGCACCCCCGCCCCTCTCACCAGCGAATCGCCGGCCACGGGCGGCCCGGGCGCTATCAACTACCAATGGGAGTCTTCAGCGGATAATAACACCTGGTTGCCAATCAGCGGAGCCAACGGGCCTACGTTTGCACCGGGTCCGCTTACCGCCACTACTTCCTACCGCCGCCGGGCCAGCTCGGGCACGGCCTGCTCGCCGGTCTTCTCCAACGTGGTGACCATCACCGTAACCCCGGCGCTTGTGGCGGGCACCATTGCCGCCGATCAGACGCTGTGCGTGGGAAATGCGGCCGCGCCCCTGACGAGCACGGCTCCCGCTACGGGCGGGACGGGCTCCTTCGCCTATCAATGGGAGTTCTCGGCCGACAATACGACCTGGACGGCAATCGGCGGCGCAACGGGCGAGACCTTCTCGCCCGGACCACTCACCGCTACCACGCTTTTCCGGCGCCGGGTAAGCTCCGGTGCCTGTGCCGCCACGCCGTCCAATGTCGTGACCATAACGGTGGTTCCCGCCCTCACGGCCGGCAGCATTGCCGCCAGCCAGGCGCTGTGTGCGGGCAGCCCGGTGGTGCCCCTTACCAGCACCGCCCCCGCTGCGGGAGGTGGGGGCAGTATTGCTTATCAATGGGAATCTTCCCCGGATAATGCTGCCTGGGCGGCTATAGGGGGTGCCACTGGCGCCGACTACACACCCGGCCCCCTTACGACGACCACTTACTTCCGGCGCCAGGCCAGCGCGGGCACGGCTTGTTCCCCGGTTTTCTCCAACGTAGTGACCATCACTGTGACCCCGGCGCTGACAGCCGGCACCATCGGTACCAGTCAGACCGTGTGCCCCGGCGCTACTCCTGCACCCCTTACCAGCACTGCAGCAGCCAGTGGCGGCACGGGCTCCTTTGCCTATCAGTGGGAATCCTCGCCGGACAACAACAGCTGGACGGCAATCAGCGGCGCTACCAGTGCTGACTTCACCCCGGGTCCGCTCACGGCTACTACCTATTTCCGGCGCCGCGTAAGTTCGGGGCCTTGTGGACCAGTGTATTCGCCGGTAGTTACCCTGACGGTGCTGCCGACCCTTAACGTGGGCAGCATTGCGGCCGACCAGAATATCTGCGCCGGCACCACGCCCGCCTCACTTACCAGCACCGGCGATGCCAGCGGCGGTACGGGCACGTTTGCCTACCAGTGGGAATCGTCGCCGGATAACCTGACCTGGAACCCCATAGGGGGTGCCAACAGCGCTACGCTTGCCCCCGGCCCCCTGACGGCCACCACCTATTTCCGGCGGCGCGTGACGTCGGGCACCGGCACCTGCTCCACGGGCGTTTCCAACGTGGTGGCGGTGCAGGTACGGCCCGTCGTGACGCCCAGCGTGAGTTTGGCTACCCCGCCCGTGCAGTGCCCCGGCACACCGCTGACCTTCACGGCCGTGGTGGCCAACGCGGGCCCGGCGCCTACGGTCCAGTGGTTCGTGAATAACGTGGCGGTGGCCAGCGGACCCACATTCACCAGCAGCACGCTGGTCTCCGGCGATCAGGTTCGGGTGGAAGTGACGCCCACGACGGGCCTGTGCAGCACGGGGCCGGCCGTGGCCACGGTCACGGTGACGCGCACCCCTACTCCCCTGCCTACGCTGGCCATTGCCGTGCAGCCGGGCGGGCCCGTCTGCCTGGGCGCACCCCTGACCTTCAGCATCGCCAGCGTAACCGAGCCTGGCCCCACGCCTGCGTATCAATGGCAGGTGAATGGCAGCGACGTGCCCGGGGCTACGGGCCCGGTCTTCACCAGCACAACGCTGCGGGAAGGCCAGACCGTGACGCTGCGCCTGCGCACCACCAACAGTTGCGGGCAGGCCCTTTCGGTGGTTTCCAATGGCATCCCGGTGCGCATTCAGCCGCCGGTTGACGTGGATGCCGGCCCCGACAAGGAGATTCTGGCCGGCACTTCCGTGACCCTGGAAGGCCGCGCCGACGGCACTTACCCCGTGACGTGGAGCCCAACCGTGGGCCTGGCATTCCCCGGCAATCCGCTGCGGCCCGTGGCCTCACCCACGGTGACGACAACCTACACGCTTTCGGCCGGGGATGGCGGCTGCGCCGACTCCGACCAGGTGACCGTGACGGTGCGCCCCCCCATTCGCATTCCTAACGCCTTCACGCCCAACGGCGACGGCCGCGACGACACCTGGCAGATTGAGTTCATTGAGCAGTTTCCCGACAACACCGTGAGCGTGTTCAACCGCTGGGGCAACCGCATCTTCTCCGCCAACAACTACAGCCGGGCTAATGAGTGGCGCGGCGACATCAACGGGCAGCCCGCGCCGGTGGGCACCTACTACTACGTCGTCGTCACGAAGGGGCCGCTGGGCAAGTCCTACAGCGGGTCGATTACGATTCTGTATTAACCAGGCAGTGACCTAGAGTGCTTCAACCAGGCCTCTAGGCCACCTTCTTCGACAATCCTTAAGGCCAGCTACTGCTATGAAAAGAGCTTTAACGTTGCTGTTGCTCCCGCTGCTGCTAGCCGCCGCGCCCCTTCGGGCCCAGCAGCAGGCGCAGTACAGCCAGTACATGAACAATAACTACATCCTGAACCCGGGCACCACGGGCGTGGAGGATTACATCGACGCCAAGCTCAGCTACCGCACCCAATGGACTGGCCTGGAGGGGGCGCCCAAAACCTACTACGCCAGCATCAGCTCCTCCTTGGGCAAGTGGCGCACCACCAGCAAGCGCACCCTGCGCGACCGGCGCCGGCCGTTTCACGCGTTGGGGGCCCTCATGTACAAGGACGAAACCGGCCCCACCAGCCGCACCGCGGCTTACGTATCCTACGCGTACAACCTGGTGCTGAGGCCCAACTTAAGAGCAGCCCTGGGGGTGTCGGCGGGTATGCAGCAGTTTGCCGTGGATGGTAATAAGCTGCAGTTTTTTGATCCCACTACCGTGGCGGCCAGTGATGCCTCTCTGGTGCCGGATGCTTCCGTAGGGCTGTGGGTGTACAGCTCGGATTTCTACGTGGGGGTGTCGGGGGCGCAGCTGCTGGGCAACAAGCTCGATTTCTCCTACGGGCCCACCTCCCTGGGCGCGGGCGCCGGCAACTACCTGCGGCGCCACTACTTCGCTACCGCCGGGGTGCGGGTGCCGCTCAGTGATGACTGGTCGCTGGTGCCGTCGGTGCTGGTGAAAGCCGTGAAGCCGGCGCCGCTTTCCGTCGACCTCAATGCCAAGCTCAAGTACCAGGACCTGCTGTGGGTCGGCGTGTCCTGGCGCGCCTTCGATTCCTTCGTCACGATGGTAGGCCTCAGCTACGAGCAGTTCACGCTGGGCTATTCCTACGATGCGGGCCTTTCCGAGCTAGCTGGCTACCATGGGGGCAGCCACGAGGTGCTGCTGGGTCTGCGCCTGAAGAAAAAAGCTCAGGTGGTGTGCACCAACCGGTTCTGGTAGGCCTGCTCTGAGTAGCTCTAGAAGTGGCCTAGGAAAACGCAGCCAACGTACGCGGCCGGATATAACCCTACACTAACTCAGCCAAAGCCGCCAGGCCCGCCGCCGTACCGGCCCCGACAAGCGTGTTCAGGAAATTGACAGCATTATTGGAGAGTACATGCCGCCGCTCCAGCGTGGCTCCGAGCAGCGAATCGGCCAGGTTACCCGCCGTGCCGCCCACCAATAGCCACCAGAAGGCCGGGCTCCAGCCTGCGGCAGTACAGTAGGCGCCCGCCACTACAGCGCTGCCCGCCAGGCCTAGCAGGGTGCCCTCCAGACTAACGACTCCGTTCAGGCCCCGCTCATCGGGGCGCCCGGTAAGAATGTTGTAGTACCGGCGGCCGTAAATGTTGCCCAATTCCGAGGATAAGGTGTCGGCGGTGGCGGCGGCAAAGCTGCCGGCCAGCATCAGCTGGGCCAGCGGGGCATACGCGGGCCACTGCCAGCCTATAAATCCCAGCGCTCCGGCCACGCCCGCATTGGCCAGCACCTGCCCGGCCGTACGGCGCCCCTTGTTGGCTTCCGCCAGCCCGAGGCGCCGCTTGTCCCGTACTTTCCAGGCGGAGGCCGCCGAGCCCAGTCCAAAAAACAAAGCCAATAGGCCTACCCCCATAAAGCCGCTTCCCAGGAAGATAAGCAGGCCCAGTAGGCCACCGGTCGAGACTCCGGCAGTGGTAAGCTTGCCGGCCCGCGCACTGTAGGCCATGCCCAGAGAGAGCAGAAGTAAAACCAGGGCGAGGCGAAGCGGAAAAGTCATCGGGGTAAAGGTAGTCCGTTGCCGTTCAGTCAAAATACTTGCCCGGGCAAGGATGCTTCCTTGACTTGTTTTTGCTGCCGAACCAGTCTTATTCCGATTCATATGCGAGGGAGTCGCAAACGCTTCTCCATGCGTCCCGGGTAGCAGAGGGACCAGTAGAATCCGTTATTTTACAGGTTGAACCCAAGCCCTTCGGCCATTGCCTGCCTTGCTTATGAAAGACCTGCTGCCCCCCGGTATTCCATTTCACTTCGAGGGGCGCCTCTGGCTGCAAGGGCCCCAAGACCGGTTTATGGGCATCGGGCGGCTGGAGCTGTTGGGGCACATTGCGGCCCTGGGCTCCATTTCCAAAGCAGCGCAGGCCATGAACATGTCCTACAAAAGAGCCTGGGACCTGGTCAGCTCCATGAATGCTCAAGCCCGCAACCCGCTGGTAAGCACCCAGACCGGGGGCTCCCACGGGGGAGGCGCCATTCTTACCCCGGCAGGCCAGCAGGCTCTGGCCGAATTTCAGGCCGTGCAAGACCGGTTCGCGCAGTTTATGGCCGACGAAACCGCGCGGCTTCATTCCTAGCAATAGCCAAACGATAAAAACATTTGCCTGTGCCAATCGTTATGTTTGGCAAAATATAACCCTGCAGCGCCTACGTATACAACTACCCTTTCAGCTCCGGGCCTCCCGGACCGAAACCGTTTCCCGATGAAGAAAACACCCCGCGCCTTCCGGGCTGTGGCAATGAGTGCCACGGCTGTCGTCGGCCTGGCGGGCCCGGCCCTGGCGCAAACCGGCACGGGCCGGCGACAGCAGCCCCCCGCCGACACGTTGCGCTCGGGCCTGACGGAGGTAGTGGTTTCGGCCTCGCGGGTGGAGGAAAGCTTTCTGCAGTCGCCGGTAACGGTGGAGAAGCTCAACGCCCGCGCCATTCGCCTGACTCCTGCCCCATCGTTTTTTGACGCCATTGAGCACGTCAAGGGCGTGCAGGTGATTTCGCCGAGCCTGGGCTTTCGGGTGATTAATGCCCGCGGATTCACGAATACCACCAACGTCCGGTTTGCCCAGCTCGTGGATGGGGTCGACAACCAGGCCCCCCACATCGGCGGGCCCATCGGCAATGTGCTGGGCCCAAGCGACCTGGATATTGCCGGCGTAGAAATTGTGCCCGGCACCGCGGCCGCACTCTACGGGTTGAACGCCATCAATGGCCTGGCGAATTTCACCACCCGCAGCCCATTTCTATCGGAGGGCGTAAGTCTGCGCCAGCAAACGGGCGTCAACCACCTCAACGACTCAAACATCGAACCCCGGAGGAGCGGGCCCCCAACCGCGCAGCCTTACTCGGAAACCAGTGTGCGCTACGCGAAAGTGCTGGTGGCTGACAAGCTGGCCGTCAAGGTGAACGGTACGTATTTACGGGCCTACGATTGGGTGGCCAACGACCAAACTGACCTCAACCCCCGGGGCAATAGCACGACTGGCCTGGTGGGCCCCCTGAATCCGGCCGCCGACCCCGTAAACCGCTACGGCAACGAATCATCCAACCGCAGCACGCTTACGCTAGGCGGCAAGCAGTATGCCGTGGCCCGCACGGGCTATGACGAGCGCGACCTGGTGGATTACACCATCCGCCTGCTCAAGGCCGATGCCGCCGTGCACTACCGCTTCCGGCCGGGGGTGGAACTGGCTTACACCTACCGCGTGGCGGGCTTCGACAACGTGTACCAGCGCTCCAACCGCTTCCGTCTGCAAAATTACCGCCTGCAGCAGCACGCCCTGACCCTGACCACGCCCGTGGTGCAGGCGCGGGCCTACCTCACGGCCGAGAACACCGGCCAGAGTTACAACCTGCGCTCGATGGGAGAAAACCTGGACCGGAGCTTTAAGCCCGATGCGCAGTGGTACACCGACTTCACCTCGGCCTGGAACGCATCTGCTTCCGCCGGCCAAAACCCTGCTCAGGCCTTGGCCAGTGCCCGCACGGCCGCCGATGCCGGCCGATTAGTGCCCGGCACCGAGGCCTACAACCAGCGGCTGAGCAAGCTGCAGGACATCAACAACTGGGACCAGGGCGCGGCTCTGCGCGTGCGGGCCAGCCTGGTGCACGGGGAGGCGCAGGTAAACCTGGCCGAGCTGCTTCGGCGCGGCGGCCACCCCCTGCCCGCGGGACTCAGCCTGCTCACCGGCCTCGACCACCGCACCTACCTCGTGGTGCCCGATGGCAACTATTTCATCAACCCCGCACAGGGTCAGGACCCACTGCAAGACAACCTTACCTATTCCAAAACGGGAGGCTTTGTGCAGGCCGGTGGGCGCTTATGGCAGGAAAAGCTACGCCTGACCGCCACGCTGCGCGTGGATAAGAACGACTACTTCGGCGCCAAACTCAACCCCCGCTTCACGGCAGTTTACTCGCCTACCCCGCGCCAGAACTTCCGCCTGAGCTACCAAAGCGGCTACCGTTTCCCGAGCTTGTTTGAGGGGTTTTCTAACGTGAACAGCGGGCAGGTGAAGCGCATTGGCGGGCTGCGGGTAATGTCGGACGGGGTGTTTGAAAACAGCTACCTGCGCAGCAGCATTGATGCCTTTAACGCGGCCGTTACGGCCAGCGTGAATGCCAACACTTCGACCCAAAGCACGGCGCAGAAGCGGCAGGCAGCTATTCGGGCCAACCAAGGTCAGCTCGTCAGGAATCCCTATACCTACCTCCGGCCCGAGCATATTCAGTCCCTGGAAGTGGGCTACAAATCGGCCCTCGGGACGGCGGGCCGCCTGCTGATGGACGTTGATTTCTACTACAACGCCTACCGCGACTTCATTGCCCAGGTAGAGGCCTACGTGCCCCTCTCCACGGATGGCGCCGCCCTACCCGCCGGCACGGACCTGAACACCGTGGCCACAACCCTCAACGCGCGTGCCGGGCAGGCCCGCTACCGGCTCTGGACCAATTCGCAGAGCCAGGTAACCAACCTGGGCGGCTCCGCGGGCCTACGCTACGATGCGGGGCACGACTACCAGGCCGGCATCAATGCAACGTACACGCGCCTGAACCGCACCGAGAATGGGGACGGACTGGAAGACGGCTTCAACACCCCACGCTGGGCCTACAACCTGAGCCTGGGCAACGAGAATGTCTGGCACCACTTCGGCTTCGGCCTGAACTTCCGCCACCAGGTCAGCTACTTCTCCCAGACCTTTCTGGTCAGTGGCGACGTACCGGCCTACAGCACGCTGGATGCCCAGCTAAGCTGCCAAATCCCCGCTGCCCAGGTGCGCCTGAAGATGGGCGCCAGCAATGTGCTCAACCGGTACTACGTGTCCTACCTGGGCGGCCCAAGCGTGGGCGGTCTGTATTATCTGACGGTGACCTATGGCCTGTAGAGGCACAAAGGCACGGCTTACGCCAAAGTAACCGAAGAGTAAATGCTGCCGAGAGACCAAGGCCTAGCAGAGGGCTGAGGGGTAAATCATGCATGATTTCGGAAGGATTTCGTACCAAGTCGGGGCCGGTTCGGTGTTTCCTTTGCATAGGGAAAATGCTAGGCCTGTCTGGGGGCTCCCATCTGGCCTAGCCGCGCGATTACCTCCCTCTTATGCTATGGAACCAACCACTAAAACCGAAACCCTCGACATTGAAGGCATGACGTGCGCATCGTGCGCATCCTTCGTCGAAAAGTCCTTGTCCCGCACGCCGGGCGTGCAGCGGGCCGTGGTCAATTTCGCCACCGAAAAAGCTACCATCGAGTACGAGCCCGCCCAGGCCTCCCCGGCCAGCCTCAAAGCGGCGGTCATCGGCGCCGGCTACGGCGTCATGGAGCGGGCCCCCGACACGAGTGCGGCGGACCGGCAGGCGGAAATCGACGAGCAGAAAGCCAGGGCCTACGACAAGCTCAAGCGCCGCTTCTGGGTGGCGGCCGGGCTGGCCGCGCTCATTATGCCCCTGAGCATGCTCATGCTCTGGCCCGCGATGATGCAGCGCGTCAACATGCAGGGGCTGAACTACGGCCTGCTGGTGCTCACGCTGCCGGTAGTGGCCTACAGCGGCCGGGAGTTCTACTCTTCGGCCTGGAACGGCTTCAAGCACCGGGCCGCCAACATGGACACCCTTATTACCGTGGGCACGGGGGCGGCGTTTCTTTACAGCGTGGCCGCGACAGTGGTACCGGGCTGGTTTATGCGCCAGGGTATTATGCCGGAGGTCTACTACGACACGACGGCCACCATCATCGCCCTGATTCTGCTGGGCAAGGTGCTGGAGCTGCGCGCCAAAACGCAGACCTCCGCCGCCATCAAGGCCCTGATGGGCCTGCAGGCCAAAACCGCCCGCGTGGTGCGCCCCGGCGGCCAGGAAGTGGACGTGCCCATTGAGCAGGTGCAGCTCGGCGACGTGGTGGTGGTGCGCCCCGGCGAGAAGGTGGCGACGGATGGCGTTATCGAGGAAGGCCACTCGGCCGTGGATGAGGCCATGCTCACGGGTGAAAGTTTGCCGGTCGAGAAGAAGGCCGGCGACCCGGTCTTTGGGGCCACCCTGAATAAAACCGGCTCCTTCCGCTTCCGCGTGACCAAGGTGGGGGCTGATACCATGCTCTCCCAGATTGTCAAGCTGGTGGAGGACGCCCAGGGCAGCCGCGCCCCCATTCAGCGGCTCGCTGATAAGGTCAGTGCCATCTTTGTGCCCACGGTGGTGGTCATTGCCCTGCTCACCTTCGTGCTCTGGTTTGACCTGGCCCCCGTGGAAAGCCGCCTGCCGCTGGCGTTGGTCAACTTCGTGGCCGTGCTCATCATCGCCTGCCCCTGCGCCCTGGGGCTGGCCACGCCCACGGCCATCATGGTCAGCACCGGCAAGGGCGCCGAGCACGGCGTGCTGATCCGCAACGCCGAGGCCCTGGAAAAGGCGGGCCAGGTGAATACCGTGCTGCTCGACAAAACCGGTACCATCACCCGCGGGGAGCCCGCCGTGACGGACTTTGTGCCGGCCCCGGGCCAGGACGCCGGCTCGCTCCTGCAGCTGGTGGCTGCCGTGGAGCGGCAATCGGAGCACCCCCTGGCCGAAGCCGTGGTGCGCTACGCCGAGGCCCAGGGCGCCGCCGCGTTTTCCGCTACCGGCTTTCGGGCCCTGGAGGGCAAGGGAGCGGAGGCAGTCGTGAACGGGCAGGCTGTGCTCATCGGCAACTTCCGCCTGCTCGAGGAGGCCGGCATCAGCCTTTCCCCGGCCGTGCGCCGGCAGGCCGATGAGCTGCTGGCCCAGGCCAAAACCGTGCTCTACATTGCCGTGGCAGGGCAGGTGGCGGGCCTGCTCGGGGTGGCCGACACCGTGCGGGATACTTCGGCCGCCGCCATCAAGCGGCTGCAGGCCATGGGCATGGAGGTGGTGATGATGACCGGCGACAACCCCGAGACGGCCGCCCAGGTGGCGGGCCAGGTCGGCATCACGCGCTACTTCGCCGAGGTGCTGCCCAGCGGTAAGGCCGGCAAGGTGAAGGAGCTGCAGGCCGAGGGCCGCATCGTGGCCATGGTGGGCGACGGCATCAACGACGCGCCCGCCCTGGCCCAGGCCGACATTGGCCTGGCCATGGGCGGCGGCACCGACGTAGCCATGGAAGCGGCCGGCATCACGCTCATGCGCTCCGACCTGCACGGCGTGGTCACGGCCATTGAGCTTTCCCGTCAGACCATCCGCACCATCCGCCAGAATTTGTTTTTCGCCTTTATCTACAACACCCTGGGCATACCCGTGGCGGCCGGGCTGCTGTACCCTTTCCTGGGCATCACCCTCTCCCCCATGCTGGCCGCGGGGGCCATGGCCCTGAGCTCGGTGTCGGTGCTGACCAACTCGCTGCGCCTGCGCGCCTTCTCCCCCGCTAAACCCTAACGCCATGGATACCGCCGAAATCATTGTGACCCTCACGGGCCTGGGCCTGGCGGCCTTCGTCATCTGGTACTTCTTTTTCTCGGCCCGGCAGACTGCCAGCGCCGTGTCCTCCTCAAGTGGGGTGCAGCAGGTCGATATCACCGTCAAGGGGGGCTACTCGCCTGACGTGATTGAGGTGGAGCGCGGCAAGCCCGTGCAGCTGAGCTTCTACCGCGACGAGGAAAACACCTGCTCCGAGGAGCTGCTCCTGCCCGACTTTAGCATCCGCCGCGACCTGCCCGCTTTCAAAACCACCCTGGTAGAGCTGCTGCCCCAGCAGGCGGGCACGTTTACCTTCACCTGCGGCATGGGTATGCTGCGCGGCAGCCTCGTGGTAAAGTAGGCCCTAGGCCAGTCGGCGCGGCATTCCGTAGGCCACTAGTTCATCGCCTCCAAAGAAAAACGCCTGCCGGCTCCCAGGAGCCGGCAGGCGTTTGCCATGTTAAGCCCGAAGTGGGCTAGTTGTTCTGATAGGGCGTCAGGTTCATGTTCTGGAACATGAATGACCATTTATCGGCCTGCTCACTGATCACCTGAGCCGTGGAGCGGCCCGAGCCGTGACCGGCCTTGGTTTCCACCCGGATCAGCACGGGCGCACTGCCTTTCTGCGACTCCTGGAGCTTAGAGGCAAACTTGAAAGAGTGCGCCGGTACCACCCGGTCATCGTGGTCGGCGGTGGTCACCATGGTAGCGGGATAAGCCGCCGGCTTCAGGGCGTGGTAGGGCGAGTACTTGTAGAGGTAGTCGAACATCTCCTTGCTGTCCTGGGCCGTGCCGTAGTCGTAGGCCCAGCCGGCGCCGGCCGTGAACTGGTTGTAGCGCAGCATGTCCATCACGCCCACGGCCGGGAAGGCCACTTTAAACAGCTCGGGGCGCTGGGCCATGGTGGCCCCCACCAGCAGTCCGCCGTTGGAGGCGCCCGAAATTGCCAGGTAGTCTTTCGAGGTGTAGTTGTTTTTCGTCAGGTACTCGGCGGCGGCAATGTAGTCGTCGAACACGTTCTGCTTCTGCAGCTTGGTGCCGGCCACGTGCCACTTCTCGCCGTACTCGCCCCCGCCCCGGATGTTGGGCACGGCATAGACGCCGCCGTTTTCGAGCAGAACAATGGTGCTGGTACCGAAGCTGGGCGTTACGCTGGAATTAAAGCCGCCGTAAGCGTAGAGTAGTGTGGGGTTTTTGCCGTTCATCACCAGGCCTTTTTTGTAGGTGATGATCATCGGGATTCTGGTGCCGTCCTTGGAGTTGTAGAACACCTGCTTGGACTCAAACTTGGTGGGGTCGAACTGCACGCCGGCCTTCTTGTACACCGTCGATTTGCCCGAGGCAATGTCGTACTTGAAGATGGTGGGCGGGTAGATGTAGGAGGTGAAGGTGTAGTAGGTTTCCTTTTCCTCCTTCTTGGTGCCAAAGCCGCCGGCCGAGCCCACCGAGGGCAGCGTGATGCTGCGCTCCTTTTTGCCGCTCATGTCGTACTGCTCAATCAGGGAGGTGGCGTCCTTCAGGTAGTTGGCGAAGATCTTGCCGCCGCCGGTGGTGGCGCGCAATACATTTTTGCTTTCCGGAATCAGATCTTTCCAGTTGGCGGGCTTGGGGTTGGCGGCATCCACGGTTACCACGCGGCCGTTGGGCGCGTTCAGGTTGGTTTCGAGGTAGAGCTTGCTGCCCACGTTGTCGAGCACGCTCACCTCGCTTTTCTCATTGTCCACGACCTGCACAATGGGGCTGCCCGGCTTGCTCAGGTCCTGGATGTAGAGCTCGTTGCCGGAGGTGGTGTTGGCGCCGGTGATAACCAGGAAGCGCTCATCCTCGGTCAGGGACGCCCCGATGTAGCGGCGGGGCGTCTTCTCCCCGCCGAACACCAGCTGGTCGGTGCTCTGGGGGGTGCCCAGCTTGTGGTAGAACAGCTTGTGAATCTGGGTTTTTCCGGCCAGCTGGCTGCCCGCCTTGGGCTTGTCGTAGGAGCTGTAGTAGAAGCCGTCGTTGCCCTTCCAGGCCAGGCCCGAGAACTTCACGTCCTTGAGCGTGTCGCCGACCAGGGCTTTATCCGACGCCTTCATCACAATCACCTTACGCCAGTCGGAGCCGCCTTCCGAAATCTGGTAGGCGGCCAGGCTGCCGTCCTTGGTGAAGTTGATGCCGGCCAGGGAGGTGGTACCGTCCTTGGAAAACAGGTTGGGGTCGAGGAACACCTCGGGCGTGCCCGCACCCACCTGCCGGTACATGACCGACTGGCTTTGCAGACCCGTGTTCTTCGTGAAGTAGGTATACTTACCCTCTTTGAAAGGAGCGCCGTATTTCTCGTAGTTCCACAGCGTTTCGAGGCGCTTGCGGATGGCTTCGCGGAAGGGGATCTGGGCCAGGTAATGCTGGGTCACCTTGTTTTCCTCCTGCACCCACGACTTGGTGTCGTCGGCCTGGTCGTTTTCGAGCCAGCGGTAGGGGTCGGCTACCTTGGTGCCGAAGTAGGTGGTCACGGTATCCACCTTTTTCGTCTGCGGGTAAGGCAGAGTCTTGAGCGGGGTCTGGGCAAAGGCTTGCGCGCTAAGCAGCACAGCGGCCGCTGAGGGATAAATGCTTCTCATGCAGTACGATGGGTGACAGGAAGTGAAAAAGCGGGAGGTAGGACGCGCTGAGCACCTGGGCAGCCGGGTGCCTGGCTAGATGAGCCGTAGAAAGATACGGTGCAGCACTCATTCAGCA
Organism: Hymenobacter gelipurpurascens; assembly: GCF_900187375.1. Classification (NCBI taxonomy): domain Bacteria; kingdom Pseudomonadati; phylum Bacteroidota; class Cytophagia; order Cytophagales; family Hymenobacteraceae; genus Hymenobacter; species Hymenobacter gelipurpurascens. The sequence continues at coordinate 251,070 of NZ_FYEW01000004.1, forward strand.
AGTGTAAAAATTACGTTGCCCGCTGCCGGGCTTCAGGGGGGTAGGCGGTACAACCTCTGCGGAGGCAGGCTTGCGGGTTGGCGTCGGGTTGGCCATGGCCGCCCTACCGGAGGCCAGGCCGATTAGCTGTAGCCCGGACTGCCTGAACTCACAGGCCTTTCAGCATCTTATAAAACGCCTCCGCGTAGGTGTCACTGACGGGGATAACCTGGTCGGCGATCTGAATCCGGTTTTTCTCGATATGGTCAATTTTATCCAAAGCGACCAGAAAGGACCGGTGCACGCGGGCAAAGTCCGGGGCAGGCAGCAGCTCTTCGAGTTTGGCAAAGCTCAACAGCGTCATAATCCGGTCTTCCGTGGTATGAATCCGCAGATAATCTTTCATGCCTTCCACGAAGAGAATATCGCGGGTTGCTACTTTCTGGATGCGGTGGCCCACCTTGAGAAAAATATACTCCGGCTCATTCCGGGCTTCTGCTTTGGCTTCGTTCTTTTCCCGCGGTTGCGGGAAGCTTTGCTGCTGATAGAGCCGGAGCACGCCCTGGTAAAACCGCTCGAACGTAAAGGGCTTCAACAGGTAGTCCCTCACCTCCAGGTCATAAGCCTTGAGTGCATACTGGTCGTAGGCCGTGGTTAAAATAATCATCGGTTTGGGGTTCAGCATCGGAATGAAGCTGAGCCCGTCCAGGTCCGGCATGTTAATGTCCAGAAACAGCAGGTCGGGCTGGTCTTTCTTTAACTGGGCCGCCGCCTCCAGGGGGCTGACGAAAGTCCCTTTCAACTCCAGGAACGAGACCTTGCCGATGTATTCTTCCAGGATTTCCTGGGCCAGGTACTCATCCTCAATGATGTAGCAGGTGAGCGTTGCTTTCATGTGCCTGGAGGTGAAGACCGTGGATGGTAAGCTGGACGGTAAAGGTTTCGCCGGTGTTCTGAATGCTTAGCGTATGCTGGCCCGGATAAAGCAGAGACAGCCTTTTTTGGACGTTGGGCAGCCCGATGCCCCCGGGCTCCTCCAACGCCGCCACCGCACCTGGGCCGATTGGGTTCTGCACGCTGAAGGTCAGGGTGTCTTGCTGGAATCCTACCCTGACTTTCAGGTCACCGGGTGCCAGCCGGGCGGGGCTGTGTTTATAGGCGTTTTCCAGCAGGTGCACGAACAGCAGGGGGGCAATGTAGCAGGAAGTGGTCTCCCCTTCCAGCAGCAGGTCGACGACGGGGCTGTTTTTGTACCGGAGCTGCTGCAGGCTGATGTAATCCCGCACATACGCCATCTCCCGGGCCAGGGGAACCGTGGCGGCATTGGACTCATAAATCATGTAGCGCATCAACGAAGCCAGGTGCATGACGGCTTCCGGGGCGGCCGGGGCCTGCTTGTACACCAGCGTGTGGATGTTGTTGAGGGTATTGAACAGGAAGTGCGGGTTGATCTGCGACTTCAGGTAGGTGAGTTCAGCCTCCACGGCCTGCTTCTCCAGCTGTTCTTTCCGGATCGTATTGAGTACCAGATTTTCGGTGACCCGGGCCAGCCAGCTCAGGAAAAGAAAAATGGGTACAGTCGTGACCAGGTTCATCGAATAGTCCCCGAAATCTAGCTGTTTGTGGTGGAAAAGCAGAAAAGGCAGCGGCGCGCTCAGCGCGATTCCCCCCAGCCTAAGCCAGTAGCCTCGACCTTTTCTGCTGCCGGAATACTGCGTCAGCAGGTAGAAATGCATGTAAAAAACATACAGACAGGTGGCGATGAATCCCGCCGTGGTGCTAGGCCAGTGGGCATCGGTTTCACTTTTGAGTTGCAGTATCACCAACGAGGTGAACAACACCCAGACGGACAGGTGAATCAGCCAGAAGATTCTTTTGACGCGCTCCATACCACAAAGGTGGGATTTCCGGGGGTGGCCCGGGTTACCTGCTCGACCAGCTGCTCACGCCAATCTACGGGTGGGGAAAAGAAGCCTGCCAGTGCTTTCACGGCAGCAAAGCCTTCCTTGGTCGAGTACTTCCCCGCAACAGCATATCAGGTTTCGCGATTCGACTCGCTCATGATTGCTTCGCCCCGAACCAGAGAATGCCGCCGTGGCCAAGGCTTGGCTTCTCTTTTCCAAAATAAACCGAAGCAACTCAGCAGAAATGGAAAATCAACACGTCGGCCTCACCATCCGCAAGGTTTCAAAAAGGTATGCGAATGGCGTGCAGGCCCTACATAATGTTTCCTTGGACATTGCCCCGGGCATGTTCGGGCTCCTGGGACCAAACGGGGCCGGCAAATCAACCCTCATGCGCACGCTTGCCACCCTGCAGGAGCCTGACGAAGGGCAGCTGCTGCTGGGCGACCTCGATGTAGTAAACCAGAAGGAAGCGGTGCGCCAGACGCTGGGCTACCTGCCCCAGGAGTTTGGGGTCTACCCCAAAGCCAGTGCGGAGGAACTGCTCGACTACTTCGCGGTGCTCAAAGGCATCACCAACCGGGCCGTGCGCAAAGAAACCACCGCGGCCTTGCTCAGGCAAACCAACCTCTGGGATAAACGCAAGCAGAAGCTGGGCAGCTTTTCGGGGGGCATGAAGCAGCGCTTTGGCGTGGCGGTGGCCTTACTAGGCAACCCGCGGCTGCTCATTGTAGACGAGCCCACGGCGGGCCTCGACCCGGCCGAGCGGGTGCGCTTTCTGAACCTGCTCAGCGAACTGGGGGAAAACAGCGTGGTGATTCTCTCCACCCACATCGTGGAAGATGTCGCGGAGCTGTGCACGAACATGGCCATCATCAACCAGGGGCAGATCCTGCTGGAGGCCCAGCCCCTGGAGGCCGTGGCCTCCCTGCAGGGCCGCATCTGGCGCAAGCTGACCGATAAACGGGCCCTGCCGGCCCTGGAGCAGGAGCACCGGGTTATTTCGGCCAAACTTCTGAGTGGCCGCACCCTGGTGCACGTGTACAGCCCGGACCGGCCGGGCATCGGCTTTGAGCCAGCGGAGCCGAACCTGCAGGATGTCTACTTCAGCGCCATGACGGGCTGCTTTAGCCCGGTTAGTCCGCAACCGAAAGCGGAGGGGGTAGCGCTATGAAGTTCCAAAGGATTTTTGCGCTGGAATTCACTTACCAGCTTCGCCGGGCCGCTACCTGGCTTTACTTCGGGGTGATCTTGCTTATCACTTTTCTGGTAGTCATTGCCAACTATGCCTCCGACGCGCGGGACGGATACTTTCTCCTGAACGCGCCCATCGTCCTGGCTGCCGTCACGGTGATCTGCTGCGTGTTCTGGCTGGTGATAGGCGCCTCCGTGGCAGGCGAAGCGGCTGCCCGCGATGTGCAGACCCGCATGCATTTGCTTACGTACGCGGCCCCCGCCAGCAAAGCCGCCTACCTGGGCGGGCGCTACCTGGCCGCCTTTGCCCTGAGTGCCCTCCAGCTGCTCGCCATCCCGGCGGGTATGCTGCTGGCCATGCACTTTGCCGGGGTTGAGGCCGAGATTCTGGGTCCGTTCCGGGTGGCACCCTACCTGACTACCTTTTTCTTTATCGCTCTGCCCAACGCTTTTTTCGCGACGGCTATGCAATTTTCGGCGGCGGCGCTCAGCCGGCGGGCCCTAGCAAGCTATCTGGTCGGCGCGGCCCTGTTCGCGGCGTCCTACACAATATGGCCCCTGCTGGAAAAAGGGGGAGAATGGGGAAACCTGGCTGACCCGATGAGTTTTGGCCCGGTACTGAGCCATCTGTCCATTGACTGGAGCCCTCAGGAGAAAAGCACGCGTTTTCTGCTGCTGGAAGGATCCTTTCTCGCTAACCGCCTTCTCTGGTTCGGCTTTTCACTGGGCCTGCTAGCCTTTACGTACTTCCGGTTTCAGTTTGTGTTGCCTGGCTCCGGCTCAAAGCAGTTTGCAGGGAAACCCCTACTCCCAGCGGTAACGGCCTGGGAGAAGCTCCGCTGGGAAACCGCGGAAGCGCTGCCGCCGGCCAGGGGAACGTACGGCTGGGCCACCCAGCTAAGCCAGTTGCGCCGTATCACCTGGGAATCCTTTCTGCCGCTCGCCAAAAGCAAGGCTGGCCTGCCCCTGTTGGCTTTGCTGGCCCTGCTGGTAGGCGCTACTGTGCCCGGCAACCTGAAAGGCCGGGGCGTGCCCTTGCTGCCCCGAACGGACTTTGTCGTGGAGTACCTGACCGCTCCCCTGGCGGGGCCGGCCGCTTTCTGGGTTCTTCTGGTGCTGCTCATTATTTTCTATGCCGGCCAGCTGGTGTGGCGGGACCGGGAAACCGGGGTGAGTGAGGTGGTCAACGCGGCGCCGGTGCCGGAGGGAGTGCTTTTCCTGAGCCGGTTTCTGGCGCTGTCCCTGGTGTTGGTCGTGTGGCTGGCCTTCCTAATGACGGCAGGCGTGCTGGCACAGGCGGCCATAGGTGGCGCTTCCCCTGCAATAGGCCTGTACGTGCGGGCCCTGTTCGGGCTGCAGCTAGTCGACTGCCTCCTTTTCGCCCTACTGGCCCTCACCGTGCATGTCCTGGTAAACCAAAAGTTTGTGGCCCATCTGGTAGCGCTGCTGATCTACGGGTTCATGTCGTTTGCGCCTGCGCTGGGTATCGAGCACAAGCTGCTCATTTTTGGCGCCAGTCCGCCGTGGACTTATACCGATATGGCCGGGTTTGGGTCGTCGCTGGCGCCCTGGCTGTGGTTTAAGGGATATTGGGTGGCCTGGGGACTGCTGCTGGCAGTCGTGGCGCGGCTGTTCTGGGTGCGGGGACGGGAGAGCAGTGCAGCTGCGCGGCTTCAGCTGGCGCGCCGGCGCTTCACGCGTTCCAGCGCCCTGGTGTCGGCAGTGGCTGTGGCCGGCCTCCTCTTGTTTGGCGGCTTCATCTTCTACAACACCAACGTGCTGCATGCGTACACTGCCGCCGCGGAGATTGCGGCACGGCGCGCTGGGTATGAGCAGCGCTACCGCCGGTACCTCAACGTTCCCCAGCCCGTGCTGTCCGGGGTAAACCTGCAGGTGGAAATATATCCCCAGCAGCGGACGGTAGCGATCCGGGGCACTTACCTGCTGGTGAATAAAAGTCAGGTGGCCATTGACACGGTGCATCTGGCGGCGGGTGCGGGCGTTGAAACAACTGCGATTAACTTCAACCAGCCGGCCAAAGCTGTGCTCGTGGACGAGGAGCACGGCTACCGCCGGTACGCCCTGGCCCAGCCCCTAGCCCCGGGCGACTCCCTGCGCCTGCGTTTTCAGGTTAAGCATCAAGCGCGGGGCTTTACCAACAACGGCGCCGACGCGCAGGTTACGGAAAACAGCACCAGCTTCCGCAATCTGGAGTGGCTTCCCGTCATCGGCTACCAGCCCTACCGGGAGCTGGATGAGGCCGGCGCCCGAAAAGCGTATGGCCTGGCTTCCCGACCCGCCACCTACTCGCTCTACGACGCGGCGGCCCGCCGGTACGCCCCTTTTTCCGAGCAAATCCGCCTGGAGGCCATCGTGGGCACGGATGCCAGCCAAACGGTGGTGGCGCCGGGCACCTTACGCCGAACCTGGATTAAAGCGGGCCGCCGCTACTTCCATTTTGCCACCGATGCGCTTATTCGCAATGAATACGCCTTTTTCTCGGCTGCCTACGCCGTGCAGGAAGGGAAGTGGCGCAACCCGTCGGCTGGCTCGGCGCAGGAGGTTGCCATCCAGGTTTACTATCCCCCGGGACTTTCGCAGAACCCGGCGCGCATGGTCCGGAGCGCCCAGGCATCGCTGGACTATTACACCCAGCAGTTCGGGCCCTACCCGCATCGGCAGCTGCGCTTTGTGGCCCATCCCAGCTACGCTTTCGGAAACCACGCCGCGCCCATCGACATCACGGCCGAGGAAGGTTTTTTCTTGCTGAACCCCAACAAGGACAAGCGGGGCTTTGACCTGGTGACGGCCGTGGTGGCGCACGAGGTGGCGCACCAGTGGTGGGGCAACCAACTTAAACAAGCCTATGTAGAGGGTGCCGGCCTGATTTCTGAAAGCCTGGCCTGGTACTCGGCCATGGGCGTACTGGAAGATAAGTACGGGGCGGAGCACCTGCAGGCCCTGCTGGGTTTCCTGCGGGAGGAGAATGAGCTCCCGCGCACCCGGGCCGCCAAGCCCCTGCTGCAAGCCGATGACTTTTACCAGAACTACCGCAAAGGGCCCCTGGCCTTGTACTCGCTAAGCCAATACATGGGACGGGACCGGGTGAACGGGGCGCTCCGGAATCTGCTGGCCCGGCACCGCCCCGGGACCATGCCCCGGCCCACGTCGCTGGACCTCTTCCGGGAGCTGCAGACGGCAACACCGGACTCACTCCAGCCCCTGCTGCACGACCTGTTTCAAGCCAACACCTTTTGGGAACTGGCGACTGAGAGCGTCACCGCCCAACCTCTAGGAGGCGCCTGGCAGGTGACGCTCACCCTGCAGGCTCGCAAGGTGGTAGTGGACAGCGCCGGCACCGAGTTTAAACGGCCGATGAAAGAGTGGGTAGAAATCGGAGCCTTCGCCCCCGCTCCCGATGGGAAAGCGGTAGGCCAGCCCCTTTACCGCCAAAGGCACCTGCTTAAATCCGGCCGGCAGACAATTGTGTTCACGCTGCCTGCCCGGCCCGCTACAGTGGGGGTGGATCCTCGTAATCTGCTGATTGACTCGAATACAATCAATAATTCCAAGGCAGTGAACTGAAACAGCCCCGTAGCTTTCTTCTCTCGGGCAGAGGGAAGCTACGGGGCGAACAGCTTCAGCACCCCAGCCAGCCCCACCACGGACACAATCGTTTCCATCATCGTCCAGGAGCGAAGGGTGTCGCGGGCGGGTAAGGGAACCTGAACGGTAACGGCAGGAGGTGGTGATTAACAGGGTGATTTCCAGGGCGATAGAGGATCATGTGGCCGGCCTTCAGCGCATTTCCACCAGGGTTCCTGAGAGGCTCTGCGCGGTCAAGCGGCCGTAAAGTACGGAAAGCCCGGCCGTGGGGAAGGTAAGTTAACTTACTGCCCGCCCGGCGTCAGCTGTCGCCCCTTCCCGCGCTTCATCTTTCACGCCTCCACCCACCGAGAGGGGCTGATCGATAGCGGGGGCCGAAGCAATAAAAACGACTGCCTTAGCTGCCGGAATCTCTGCTCTGCCCGCTGCGCTCCCACCGGCCCGCCGTGAGGCCTACGCTGGATACCCCCCGCGCGGGCTGGCGGCCCGGCCCGGCCGGAGCCCGGTGAAACATCCCGTGAAAAACAGTTTATTTGAGGAGTCCACTTCTCCTTCTATTCTATGCCTTCTCGCCGCAAGTTTCTCACCTCCTCCGCTGGCCTGGCTTTGCTGGCCGCGGGGCGCCCCCTCGAAGCCATCAGCCTGGCTCCAACAGCGCCAGCAGGAAAGCCGCTGGTTATCTCCACCTGGGACACGGGTCTGGCGGCCAACCTGGGGGCCTGGAAAGTGCTCAGCAAGGGCGGCCGCGCCCTGGATGCGGTGGAAGCGGGCGTGATGGTGACGGAAGCCTCGCAGAACTGCTGCGTCGGGCTGGGCGGCAACCCCGACCGGGAAGGCATCGTGACCCTGGACGCCTGCATCATGGACGAGCAATTTAACTGCGGCAGCGTGGCGGCCCTGGAGCGCATCAAGCACCCCATCAGTGTGGCCCGCCGCATCATGGAGCGCACCCCCCACGTGATGCTGGTGGGCGAAGGAGCCCAGCAGTTTGCCGTGGCCCAGGGATTTCCCCTGGAGCCGCAGAAGCTCAGCCCCGACGCCGAAAAGGCCTACCGGGAATGGCTGAAAACCAGCCTTTACCAGCCCGTGGTGAACATTGAAAACTCGGGCCGCCGCCCCCCCGGCCCGGTGGGCGGGGCCAACAACCACGATACCATTGCCATGCTGGCCCGGGATGCCAAGGGCAACCTGAGTGGCAGCTGCACAACCAGCGGCATGGGCTTTAAGATGCGGGGCCGCCTCGGCGACTCTCCCCTGATCGGGTCGGGGCTGTTCGTGGACAATGCCGTAGGAGCCGCCGCCGCCACGGGCCAGGGCGAAGACGTGATTCGTATGGCCGGCGCCCACACGGTGGTGGAGCTTATGCGCCAGGGCCTCTCCCCTACGGCTGCCTGCAAGGCCGCCATTGAGCGGGTGGCCAAAATCAAAGGCGACAAGGCCCGCGACATCCAGGTGTGCTTTATTGCCGTCAGCAGCCAGGGCCAGCACGGCGCCTACGCCCTCCAGAAGGGCTTCAGCTACGCCGTGTGCACCGCCGAAAACCAGCAGCAGCTTATCCAAAGCGACTATTGGCTGAAATGAGGGCGCGCACCCTGGAAATCTGCGCTAACTCCGTGCACTCAGCCCTGGCGGCCCAGGCCGGGGGCGCCGACCGGGTTGAGCTGTGCCAGCAGCTGGAGCAGGGCGGCACTACCCCCTCGCTGGGCACCATCGAGCAGGTGCTCTCCCAGCTGACTATTCCCGTGTTCGTGCTGATCCGGCCGCGGCCCGGGCCCTTCTGCTACGATGCCCAGGAGCAGGCCGTCATGGCCGCTGACATCCGGCACTGCCGGGCGCTGGGGTGCGCCGGCGTCGTGCTCGGAGCCCTGGACCAGGCCGGCCGCGTAGACCGGGCCGCCTGCGAGCGGCTGATGGACGCGGCCGGGCCGCTGGCGGTCACGTTTCACCGTGCCTTCGATGCGTGCCCCGATCAAGGGCAGGCCCTGGAAGATATCATCCGCCTGGGCTGCCAGCGCCTGCTGACTTCCGGGGGGCAGCCCACCGCCGTGGCGGGGCAGCCCCAGCTGGCCGCCCTGATCAAGCAGGCGGAAGGGCGCCTGAGCATTATGCCGGGCTCGGGGCTGACGCCCACCACGATTCAGCAGGTGGCCCGGCATACCGGCGCCCGGGAGTTTCACGCCAGCGCGAAACGGGAGCTAGCGGGTGGGCCACCCGCGAAAGCATCCGAGTTTGATTGCCCGCGCTGGGAAACCGATGCCGCAATCGTGCAGCAGCTGGTCGTCGCCCTGCGCCGGCTGGCCTGTTAAGTTAGGGCCGGAGCACCCGCGAAAGCTAGCGGCCCTCCCCTGTGAACTATCCTTTTATGCCTGATATTGCCGAGCACGGGCTTGCGCCTTCCCAACAAGCCCGGAGCAACCCCGGCTTGCCGGCCCGCTCCCGCTCTATCGGACTACCTAATCCTGCGTCTTCCCGTGAGAAAGAATCCTTGGCTGTCGTTGTCCTTTCTGCTAGGCCTGTTTGGGGCTGCTCCGGCTTTCGCCCAGCAAGCGGCCGACCCTTCCCCGTCAACTGCGCTTATTCCAATGCCGGCCCACCTCACCCCCGGCCGTGGAAGCTTTGCCATCACGGCGGCCACCAGCATTTACGTCGACGCAAACAGCCAGGAGCTGCGCCGCATCGGGCAGGTGCTAAGCCAGGATCTGCAGGCCAGCGCGGGCGTGCAGCCTCCCGTGGTGGTGGTCGGAAAGAGCAGGCCGGGTAAGCCCGGTTCAGGAGATATATACCTGTCCTTGCGCCCGGCCCTGGACAGCCTGGGCGCCGAGGGCTACACGCTAAGTGTACAGCCAAGTCAAGTTGTGCTGGCCGCCCGAGACCCTCACGGCGTGTTTCTGGGCCTGCAAACCATCCGCCAGCTGCTACCCCCGCAGCGCGCCGCCGGGGGGGCGGTGAGCTTGCCGGCAGTGGAGGTGGTGGACCAGCCCCGGTACGCCTGGCGGGGCATGCACCTGGATGTGAGCCGCCACTTCTTTCCGGTTTCATTTGTCAAGCAGTACATTGACTACCTGGCCCTGCACAAGCTGAATACCTTTCACTGGCACCTCACCGACGACCAGGGCTGGCGCATAGAAATCAAAAAATATCCCCGGCTGACTTCCGTGGGCGGCTGGCGCGAGGGCACCCTCATTGGGCACTACTCCGATCAGCCCCACCAGTTCGATAACCTCCGCTACGGGGGCTTCTACACCCAGGAGCAGATCCGGGAGGTGGTCCGCTACGCCCAGGACCGCTACATTACGGTGGTGCCGGAAATTGAGATGCCCGGCCACGCCGTCGCCGCCCTGGCGGCCTACCCCGAGCTGTCCTGCACGGGCGGCCCTTTCAAGGTGGAGCGGCTTTGGGGAGTGTTTGACGACATCTTCTGCGCCGGCAACGAGCAGACGTTTTCTTTCCTGCAGGACGTGCTAACCGAAGTTATGCCGCTGTTTCCGGGCCGCATGGTGCACCTGGGCGGGGATGAAGCGCCCAAAACGCGCTGGCGCACCTGCCCGAAGTGTCAGGCCCGGATGAAGGCGGAAAATCTAAAGGACGAGCACGAGCTGCAAAGCTACTTCGTGCAGCGCATGGAGAAGTTTGTGAACTCCCGCGGCAAGACCATGATCGGGTGGGATGAGATTTTGGAAGGCGGCCTGGCGCCCAACGCCGCCGTCATGTCCTGGCGCGGGATGGAGGGCGGCACCACGGCGGCCCGGCAGCACCATCAGGTGGTGATGGCCCCCGGCTCCCACGCCTACTTCGACCATGCCCAGGGCGAAGCCAGCCTGGAGCCCCTGTCGTTTGGCGGCTTCCTGCCCCTGTCCAAGGTGTACGCCTTCGAGCCCACCCCCACAGAGCTGACGGCGGCCGAGCAGCAGTACGTTCTAGGGGGTCAGGCCAACCTCTGGACCGAGTACATTGCCACCGAGCAGCAGGCCGAGTATATGCTGCTGCCCCGCCTGTCGGCACTGGCTGAGGTGCTCTGGACTCCCACCCGGCAGAAAAGCTGGCCCAGCTTTCAGCAGCGGATGCAGCAGCAGTACCGGCGTTATGAGTCCTGGGGCGCCTCCTACTCCCGGAGTGCCTTTAACGTGCGCCAGCGGCTGACCTTCGACTCCGCCCGACATGCTACCCTGGTAGCCCTGCAGATGGACGCTGCAGGCCCCCGGATCCGCTACTCCCTCGACGGCACCGCGCCCACCCCGGCCTCTGCGGAGTACACCCAGCCGTTTGCCGTGTCCCATTCGGCTGTTATCAAAGCCGCGGCCTTTGAAGGCCACCAGCTACAGGGGGAAGTCACGACCCGGGAGCTGACGGTGCACCAGGCTTTTGCCGCCCCCGTGACGCTCACCACCGAGCCCAACAGAAGCTACCGGGGGGCCGGAGCCATAACCTTGGTGGATGGGCAACGGGGCTCCACCAACCACGCCGACGGGCAGTGGCTGGGCTTTTACGGTACCGACCTGGAAGCCACCCTCGACCTGGGGCAGGTCACCGCCCTTAGGACCGTGAAAGCCAGCTTTCTACAGGCGGCCGGCTCGGGCATCCGGCTGCCGACCAACGTGGCAATCGCCGTGTCAAAGGATGGCGTCAAATACCAGACCGTGTATGCCGCCCCTGTCTCCGGGTTCTCCCCGGGCAAGCCGGCTATTCGCGAAGTGCCGGCTGCGCTACCGAAAACCAAGGCCCGGTTTGTCCGCATTACGGCCACAAATGCCCAGCCGCCCGGGGCAGCCACGCCCGATACCTGGCTGTTCGTGGATGAAGTGATGGTGCAGTAGCCGACAGTTCGGGTTGCTGGCTGACGCCGGCCGCCGGCTGCTTCCTTATCCCGGCCACTCCCCTGTTTTTATTCGCTCAAGGCCCGATTTCTTTTGCCGCCAAGCCCGCTAATCTATGCAGCGTACTTACAGTCAACTTCTCCTGTCCGCCGGCTTTTGGGCCTGCCTGGCTTCGGTAGTGGCCTGCCGCCCCCAGCCGGGCAGCCGCCGGCCGGCAACGGCGAGCCGGCAGATCAGCCTTACCCAGTACGTCGACCCCTTCATCGGCACGGGCTTTCACGGCCACGTTTTTCTGGGGGCCAACGTGCCCTTCGGAGCCGTGCAGCTCGGGCCGGTCAACATCACCGAGGGCTGGGACTGGTGCTCCGGGTATCATTACTCGGACTCCACCATCGTGGGGTTTGCCCACACCCACCTGAGCGGTACCGGCATCGGCGACCTGGGCGACGTGACGGTGATGCCCACCACGGGAGCGGTGCGCGTAACCGAAGGACGGCCAAAAAACCCGGAGCGGGGCCTGGTTTCGCTGTTTTCCCACCAGGAAGAGCAGGCCCGGCCCGGCTACTACGCCGTGCGCCTGCAGCGCTACGATATCAGGGCCGAGCTGACCGCCACCGAGCGGGTGGGCTTCCACCAGTACACGTTCCCCCAGTCCGAAGCTTCCCACCTGATTTTCGACCTGCAGCAGGGCATTGGCTGGGACCTGGCCACGGACACCCACATCGAGCAGCTCAACGACAGCACCCTCGTGGGGTACCGCAACTCCAAGGGCTGGGCCGCGGATCAGCGCCTGTACTTTGCCGCCGTCGTTTCCAAGCCCATCCGCAGTTTTACCAGTGTGCAGGTGCTCGACACGCTGGGCCACACCACGCCCGCCGCCACCGGCAACCGCATCAAGGGCGTGCTTTCCTTCCCGACCCAGGCGGGCGAAAAGGTGAAGCTGAAAGTGGGCATCTCCCCGGTAAGCACTGCCGGGGCCCTGGCCAACATCCGGGCGGAAATCCCCCACTGGGACTTCGCCAGGGTGGTAGCCCAGGCTGATGGGGCCTGGAACAAGGAGCTGCAGAAAGTGCGGATTCAGGCCGAGGACACCCGCCGGAAAACCTTTTACACGGCCCTCTACCACACCATGATTGCGCCCTCGGTATTCAACGACCACAACGGCGACTACCGGGGCACCGACCAGCAGGTGCACCAAAACCCGGGCTTCACCAACCTGACCACGTTTTCCCTCTGGGACACCTACCGGGCGGCGCACCCGCTGTTCACCCTGCTGCAGCCCGAGCGCGTCAACGACATGGTCAGCTCCATGCTGGCCATCTACCAGCAGCAGGGCAAGCTGCCCGTATGGCATCTGATGGGCAACGAAACCAACTGCATGGTGGGATACAGCGCCGTGCCGGTCGTGGCCGACGCCTACCTGAAAGGCTTCACGGGCTTCGACGCCAACCTGGCCTACGAGGCCGTGCGCGCCACGGCCCTGCGCGACGAGTTCGGGCTCAAAGCGGTGAAAGAGCAGGGCTTTATTCCGGCCGACAGTGAAGTGGAAAGTGTGTCCAAAGGGCTGGAGTACGCCATTGACGACTGGTGCATTGCCCAGATGGCCCGCAAAATGGGCAAGACCGCCGACTACGCCTACTTCAGCCAGCGGGCCAAAAACTACCAGCAGTACTTCGACAAAAAAGCCGGCTTTATGCGCGGGCGCCTCTCCACCAAGGCGTGGCGCACGCCCTTTGACCCGTTCAAGTCGGTGCACATGAAAAGCGACTTCACCGAGGGCAATGCCTGGCAGTACACCTGGCTGGTACCCCAGGATGTGGAAGGCCTGATTGGGCTGCTGGGCGGAGAGCAGCGCTTCAGCCGCAAGCTGGATTCGCTGTTTACGGTGAAGGGCAATATGGGCGAAGAGGCCTCCCCCGATATTTCGGGCCTGATCGGCATGTACGCCCACGGCAACGAGCCCGGCCATCACATTCCCTACCTCTACAACTACGTTGGCCAGCCCTGGAAAACGGCCGACAAAGTGCGCTTCATCACCGATAACTTCTACACGGCCAAGCCCGACGGCATCATCGGCAACGAAGACGTGGGCCAGATGTCGGCGTGGCACGTGTTTTCCACCCTGGGGTTCTACCCCCTCAACCCGGCCAACGGGGCCTACGTGTTTGGCAGCCCGGCCGTGCAGCACGCCACCATTCAGCTGGCCGCCGGCAAAACGCTGACCCTGGAAGCCCAAAACAACAGCGCGACCAACAGGTACATTCAGGCCGTTACCCTGAACGGCAAGGCCTACTCCAAATCCTACATCACCCACCAGCAGCTGCTGCAGGGCGGCAGGCTGGTATTTACAATGGGGGCCACGCCCAGCCCCACCTGGGGGGTGGCCCCCGCCGACCGGCCCCGGTCGGTGCTGTAAGCTAGGCTGCCAGGCCAGGTAAACTCCCTATACTGTTTACTACCAACTCTTTACCTATGAACCGTCGACACTTCCTTCAGGGCCTCTCGCTGCTTTCCGGGGGCGCGCTGCTGAAACCCACCTCCCTGCTGGCCGCCGGGGCGCCCGCCTTCCCGGTGGTGCGCCCAGCCGCATCCCAGCGGCGGTTTCGCAGCCGCACCGTGGAGGCGGCCATCAAGGAGTTTCAGCGGAAAGTGCCCGACGCGGAGCTGGGGTGGCTGTTTGAGAACTGCTTCCCGAGCACCCTGGACACCACCGTGACCTACACCCTGCGGGAGGGGCGCCCCGATACGTACATTATCACCGGCGACATTGACGCCATGTGGCTGCGCGACTCCTCGGCCCAGGTCTGGCCCTACCTGCAGTTTATCCCCAAGGATGCGGAGCTGCGCCAGCTCGTAGCCGGCGTTATCAACCGCCAAACGCGCTGCATTCTCAAGGACCCCTACGCCAATGCTTTCTACGGCGACGATGCCAAGGTGGGGGAGTGGAAGTCGGACCTGACCGCCATGCAGCCCGGCGTGCACGAGCGCAAGTGGGAAATTGACTCGCTCTGCTACCCCATCCGCCTGGCCTACCACTACTGGAAAAGCACCAACGACGCCCAGCCCTTTGACGCGGCCTGGCAGCAGTCCATTCGGAAAGTACTGCTGACCTTCCGGGAGCAGCAGCGCAAGGCGGACCGGGGCTCCTACAAGTTTCAGCGCGAAACGGCCACGGCCACCGACACCCAGCCCATGAGCGGCTACGGCTACCCCGTGCGGCCCGTAGGCCTGATCTGCTCGGCCTTTCGGCCCAGCGACGACGCTACGCTCTACTCCTTTCTGGTGCCCAGCAACTTTTTCGCCGTAGTCAGCCTGCGCCAGGCCAGCGAGATGATGACCCGGCTGGCCAAGGACACTGCCACGGCCCGGGAGCTCTCCGCCCTGGCCGACGAGGTGGAAGCCGCCCTGCGCCGGTACGCGGTCATCGACCACCCCCAGCACGGCCGCCTATACGCCTACGAAGTGGATGGCTTCGGCAGCCAGGTGCTCATGGACGACGCCAACGTGCCCAGCCTGCTGGCCCTGCCTTACCTGGGGGCCGTAGCGGCCACCGACCCTATCTACCAGAACACGCGGCGGTTTGTGCTGTCCGAAAACAACCCCTTCTTCTTTAAAGGGCGGGCTGCGGAAGGCATCGGCGGCCCCCACGTGGGCCAGGACATGATCTGGCCCATTGCCATCACCATGCGCGGGCTCACCAGCGCAAGTGAGGCCGAAATCCGGGCCTGCGTGCAGAGCCTGCGCGCCACCCACGCCGGCACAGGCTACATGCACGAGTCCTTTCACAAGGACGATGCCGCCCAGTTTACCCGCAGCTGGTTTGCCTGGGCCAACACCCTCTTCGGCGAGTTTCTCTGGAAGGTTTACCAGGAAAAGCCCCAGCTGCTAACCTAGCCGGCTGCCGTTGCCGGCCCCGGCCGTTGTCCGGGCCAGCGAGCTCCGCTCGCGCACCGAAAAGCGTCGCCCCGGCCGGGGCCAGCCTGGTGCCGGCCTAGGTTAGCCGGGCGTGGTGGGTGAAACCGGGATACCGCCGCGGTGGTGGGTTGCAGCTGACGCCAGGCGGCTGTTCACTGGGGACATCCCCCACAAGTAGGCGCCCGCGGACAGAAAGAAGCCGACAAACCAGGCGTAGTTGTACACGTCGAGCAGCCAGCCCCAGACAAGCTCCCGGGGCAGCAGCCCGATTGTACTCAAAAAGCCGGGAATGTTGGGCAGGATGCCCACCCCCAGAGCCAGCAGGGACCTGGTATTGTAGCCCCGGTTATAGGCGTAGCTCCCCCCGTACTGGTACAGATCAGGCAGCGACAGCTGCTGCCGGCGGATAAAGTAGTAATCGGCAATCATGATGCCCCCGATGGGCCCCAGCAGCGCCGAATAGCCCACCAGCCAGGTGAAGATATAGCCCGAGGGGTCGGCTATCAGTTTCCAGGGGCAGATGAGCAGGCCTAGCACGCCCGTGATGTAGCCCCCAATTCTAAAGTCTATTTTCTCGGGAGCTAGGTTCGCGAAATCGTTGGCCGGGCTCACGATGTTGGCCGCAATGTTGGTGGCCAGAGTGGAGAGGGCCACGGCCAGCATGGCCACGGTTACCAGCACCTTGCTATCGAAGCGGCCCGCCAGCTCCACCGGGTCCCAGATGGTTTTGCCGTAGATAATAAAGGTGGCCGAGGTCACGACCACCCCGACAAACGCAAACAGCGTCATGGGCAGCGGCAGCCCCAGGGCCTGCCCCACGACCTGGGCTCGCTGGCTTTGGGCGTAGCGAGTGAAATCCGGAATGTTCAGCGACAGCGTCGCCCAAAAGCCGACCATGCCCGTCAGGGAAGGAAAGAAGAACGCCCAAAAGGCAGCCGAAGTCGTGAATTTGGCAGGCTGTGCCAGGATGGGCCCCAGGCCATGCCCCGCCGAAATAGCCCAGTACAAGAGGCCTAGCGCCGCAATGGGCAGGAAAAATGCCTTGAACACCAAAAGCTTCCGGATGCTGTCGACGCCCAGATGCACCACGTACATGTTCAGGAGCCAAAACAGCAGAAACAGCACCGCCGGCCCCGTAGGCAGCGCCCAGGAGGCCGGAAACACGGCGGGCAGCGTACCGATGGCGGGCAGCCAGAGCTTTACCAGCTGGTAGAGCGCCTGCCCGCCAATCCAGGTTTGAATACCGAACCAGCCGCAGGCAATGATGGCGCGCAGCATGGCCGGAATATTGGCTCCGCGCACCCCAAAGCTGGCCCGCGCCAGCACCGGAAACGGAATGCCATACTTCGCGCCGGCCCGCCCGTTCAGCACCATGGGCACCAGCACAATGCTGTTGCCCAGGAAAATGGTCAGGATGGCCTGCCACCAGTTCATGCCGCCCTCAATAAGGGAGCTGGCCAGCATGTAGGTGGGTATGCACAAACTCATGCTGATCCAGAGGGCGGCATAGTTCCAGGTGTTCCAGGTCCGGTCCGCCATGGCGACGGGGGCCAGATCTGCACTGGTCAGCCCGGCCTCGGGCGGGCGGGCGGTGGAGGGCTGAGGCGAATCCATGGGAAGTACAGCTTAAGTTAAGAATGCACAAGTAGCTGGTATTGATAATGATATAGTAGTGTGGATGTAGTGTTAGATGAGGCTACTCCTTGCTCGCCGGTTCCGTGCCAACCGGGGAAGGTGGGCCCAGCTGTCGCGCCTTGCCGGGCAGGGTCTTGTGCTTTTCCTTGCCCAGGGCCGCCGTGGGCTCGGGCACCCAGTGGTGTAGGCCACCCGCCTGCTCATCGTTGAAGGTCGTCGGGACGGAGCCAGCCAGGGTGCGCTCCTTCCAGGTCAGGTGCTCGGTCCCATCGTCGGTGCGCTCCATCGTGATGCACTGCTCCACGGGGCAGACCAGGGAGCAGAGGTTGCAGCCCACGCAGTTTTCCTCGATGATTTCAGGTACCCGGGTGCCCTCACGCAGGGCAATTGCCTGGTGGGCCCCGTCTTCGCAGGCCGTGTAGCAGAGCTGGCACCCGATGCACTTCTCCTCATGAATCTTGGCCGTTACCTTGTACTTCAGATTCAGATCCTCCCAGTGCTTTACATTGGGCAGGGCCTTGCCCACCATGTCGTAGATAGTGGCAAAGCCTTTTTCCGTCATGTACTGCTCCAGGCCGGCCGTCATTTCGCGGATGATGCCGAAGCCGAAGTGCATGGCGGCCGTGCACACCTGCACCGAGGAGGCCCCCAGCAGGATGTGCTCCACGGCATCGCGCCAGTTTTCAATGCCCCCAATCCCGGAGATGGGTAGTGCCACGTGCGGATCCTGGGCGCAGTTTTTCACCATGTTCAGGGCAATGGGCTTCACGGCCGGGCCGCAGTAGCCGCCGTTGGTGCCCTGGCCATCCACAATGGGGTAGGGCGCAAACAGATCCAGGTCAACGCCGACGATGCTCTGGATGGTGTTGATGAGCGAAATGGCATCGGCCCCACCCAGGCGGGCGGCCCGGGCGGGTTCCGTGATGTCGGAGATGTTGGGCGTGAGCTTTACGATTACCGGAATCCGGGCTACTTCCATCACCCATTCCACAATCAGGCGCAGCACGTCGGGCTCCTGGCCTACGGCCGAGCCCATGCCCCGCTCGCACATGCCGTGGGGGCAGCCGAAGTTGAGCTCGATGCCATCGGCGCCGGCATTTGTGACGTCGCGCACAATCTGGTGCCACTCCTCCCGGCTCTGCACCATCAGGGAGGCAATGACGGCGTGGCGGGGAAAGTGCTTTTTCACTTCCTCAATCTCGCGCAGGTTGTCAATTAGGGGGCGGTCAGAAATCAGCTCAATGTTGTTGAAGCCGATCAGGCGCTTGTCGCGGTAGTTGACGCCCCCGTAGCGGCTCGATACGTTCACGACGGGCACACCCAGGGTTTTCCAGACGGCACCGCCCCAACCGGCATCAAAGGCCTTCATCACCTGGTAGCCGGAGTTGGTGGGCGGCGCGGAGGCCAGCCAGAACGGGTTCGGCGACTTAATCCCAGCAAAGTTTATCGAGAGGTCTGGCATTAGAAAGTCAATTGAGGGAACCGGCCTAGGTCCGCTTCCATGTGTTGTATCGGGCCCGCGGTGCAGCGGGCTACTGGCCTAGCAGGTAGGCGTGGATGCCGCGGGCGGCTACTTTGGCTTCGGCGGCAGCATTTACCACTTCGGCCCCACCGTTGCGCGCGTCGCCGGAGGCAAAGTATTGGGGGTTGGTGGTTTGCCCGGAGTAGGCATCAGCCACTATGCGGCCGTTTCTATCGAGCTCCAGGCCCGGTATGTGGCGCAAGAATGAAACCTGCTTGGCCTGGCCGGTGGCTTTAATGACCATATCGCAGGATTCCACGAATTCGGTTCCTGCCACCACCTGCACCTGCCCATCGAGGGTCTGGGTGCGCACGAACCTGACGCCTTCCACCCGGCCGTTGCCCACAATCTCAATTGGGGCCACGTTGAACAGCCCTTTCACGCCCACGCTGTTGGCCAAGTCATACTCAAAGTCGTAGGCTCCCATCTCGTCTTTGCCGCGCCGGTAGGCCAGGAGCACGTCCTCCGCGCCCAACCGCGCCGATTCCGAAGCCGCATCCATGGCCGTGTTGCCGCCGCCCAGCACAATCACCTTGCGGCCCACGGCTACGCGGTGGTGGTGCTGACGGAGCTGCTCGATGAACTCCACCGCGCCCACGCAGTTCTGACGGTCCTCGCCCGGCAAGTGCAGGCTGTTGGTGCCGCCCAGGCCGATGCCCAGGAAAATGGCGTCGTAGGCTTCCTCCAGGGCCTGCAGCTCCTGACGGGTGGTGATGGGCGAATGGTAGTGCACGCGGTAGCCAAACTGGGCCTGCAGATAGTCCATTTCGGCCAGCACCTCCTCGTTTGTGATTTTGTAGGGCGCCACGCCGTACACGGTCAGGCCCGAAGGCTGGGCTTTGGCCTCAAACACGTCTGCCTCGAAGCCGAGGGCCCGCAGCTCACAGGCGCAAGAAATGCCCGCCGGCCCGGCCCCGATGATGGCCACCTTCCGGCCGTTGGGCTTGCCTGGCTTGAAGAGATGCTGGTTGCTATCCATTACTTGGCGGGTAGCAAAGCTTTGCAGGCGTCCGATTTCGATGGGCTTCACGTCCTGCAGGTTGTACACGCACGCTCCTTCGCAGAGCACCTCCGTGGGGCATACCTTGCCGCAGGCATTGCCGAAGTAGTTGGCCTCGTAGATGGTTTTGGCCGCCCCCGTCACGTTGCCGGAATTGATCTGCCGGATAAACTGCGGAATATCAATGCCCGTGGGACAGGCCTTGATACAGGGCGCATCAAAGCAGAACAGGCACCGCGAGCTTTCGTACAGCGCCTCGGTGTTGTTCATCCGGGGTTTGAGCTGAGCGAAATTGGCGTGGAAGTCCTGCTCAGTAGCAGGAATGGGAAACTCAGCCATACAATCGAATGGTTAGAATGCACTACCTGATGATGAGTGGCCTGGCGCCTACAGCTCCACCAGCTTCTCGTAGGTTTCGGGGCGCCGGTCGCGGTAGAACTGCCAGGTGGCGCGCACCTCCTCAATTAAGTCCAGATCGAACTCGGCTACTAGCAATTCATCCTTATCCTCGGAGGCCTGCGCGAAGATCTGCCCACGGGGGTCCACGAAATATGATGTTCCGTAGAACTTGCCCAGGTTCCAGGGCTTCTCCTCGCCCACCCTATTGATGCAGCCCATGAAGTAGCCATTGGCGGCGGCGTGTGCCGGCTGCTCCAGCTTCCAGAGGTACTGGGAAAGGCCCGCCACCGTTGCCGACGGGTTATACACGATTTCGGCCCCGTTAAGTCCCAGCACCCGGGCCCCATCCGGAAAATGCCGGTCGTAGCAGATGTACACGCCCACCTTCGCGTACTTGGTCTGGAACACCGGGTAGCCCAGGTTGCCGGGCTTAAAGAAGAACTTCTCCCAGAAGCCGGAGGTGTGGGGAATGTGATTTTTGCGGTACTTGCCCAGGTAAGTGCCATCGGCGTCAATCACGGCGGCGGTGTTGTAGAGAATGCCCGCCGATTCCCGCTCGTACACCGGCACAATCATCACCATCTGGTACTTTTTGGCGTACTCGGCCATGCGCTCCGTCGTGGGCCCCGGCACCGATTCGGCCGAGGCGTACCAGGCCTTGTCCTGGCCCGGGCAGAAGTAAGGGGTGTTGAAAATCTCCTGCAGACACAAAATCTGCACGCCCTGGCGCCCCGCTTCCTCAATCAGCGGAAGGTGCTTCTGCACCATGGCTTCCTTGATTTCCTCAATGGAGCCTTGGCCTTCGGTCATGGGCAAACTCATCTGGATAAGACCGGACTTGACGATTCGGGGCATGAGCGTAGGGTTCAGGGGTTGAGGAAATAGGAAAGTGGCCTAGGCCAGTGCTGTAGTGGGGGAAGTGGCCTAGCGTAGTTAGAAAACGGTGACGCCGCGCTTAATAAACTGGCCGTAGCCTTTACCCACCAGCGCCTGTCCGTCGTGGACGGCCACCTGGCCCCGTAGCAGCACGGTTTCAATCTTGCCGGTGAGTTCCCAGCCTTCGTAGGCCGAGTAGTCGACGTTCATGTGGTGCGTGTCGGCGGAAATGGAATGTTTGCGGTTGGGGTCGAGGATGACCAGGTCGGCATCGGCGCCAATACTGATAGTGCCTTTTCGGGGAAACATGCCGAAGATTTTGGCGGCGTTGGTGGCTGTCACCTCTACAAACTTCTGGAGGCTGATGCGGCCCTTGCTCACGCCTTCGGAAAACAGCAGCTCCATACGGTGCTCAATGGCCGGGTGCCCATTCGGAATCTTGGAGAAGTCGTGGCGGCCCAGCTGCTTCTGCTCCCACATAAAGGGGCAATGATCGGTGCCTACCACCTGCACCAGGCCCTGGTTGATGCCCGCCCAGAGCGTTTCCTGGTCCTTTTTCTCCCGCAGCGGCGGCGACATCACCCACTTGGCCCCCTCAAACTCCTCCTGATACAGCGAAGCATCCAGCAGCAGGTACTGAATGCAGGTTTCCACGAACACCCGCTGGTTGCGGCGGGTGGCTTCGCGCACCTGGTTCAGCGCCCCCTCGCAGGTCAGGTGCACGATGTAGGCATTGACGCCGGTGTAGTTGGCAATGTCGGTGAAGCGGCCCGAGGCTTCGGCTTCGGTCACTTCGGGCTGAGAGAGATAGTGGTAGAGGGGGGAAAGCTTGCCCTGGCTGCGGTGCTGGGCTACCAGCGTATCAATCATGTCGCCGTTGGTGGCGTGCACGGTTACCAGGGCGCCGTGCTTCTTGACTTCCTGCATAAGGCCAACCATCTGCGCATCGTCAATCATGAGGGCGCCCTTGTAGGCCATGAACGCCTTGAAGGAGGTAATGCCTTCGGCCACCATGTCCGCAATTTCCGCCTGGCTGTGCTCATTGAAATCCGTGACAGCCATGTGGAAGGAGTAGTCACCGACGGCGGTGCCGGTGGCGCGGCCCTGCCACTCCGTGAGAGCTTCGCGCAGGGAGTGGCCCTGCTTCTGCAGCACGAAGTCAATCACGGTAGTGGTGCCGCCGTGCAGGGCGGCGCGGGTGCCGGTTTCGTGGGTGTCGCTGCTGAAGGTGCCCATGAAGGGCATGTCCAGGTGCACGTGCGGATCGATGCCGCCGGGCAGCACCAGCTTGCCAGTGGCATCGATTACCCGGTCCGCTTGCACGGGCAGATTCCGGCCAATGGCGACGATGGTTTCGCCGTCGATCAGCACGTCGCACACCGCGTCGGAATCAGCCGTGACGACGCGGCCATTTTTAATCAGCAGAGACGACATGCAGGGAGAGAAAAGAAGAAGGGATTAGAGAAGAAAAATATAGGAGTTTTTCCTTACAATTTCAAAACCAGGACATTGTCGGCTTTTTGCCTAGCACAAACAACGCCTTGCCTCCCGCTGGAGCGGGAGCTAATCAGGGGAAACAGCAGGAAAGAGAGTGGCTTAGCGGAGCCGAACTTAGTGCACGTGCTCGTCGGCGATGCGGATGGCCTGGGAGATGATGTCCAGCCCTTCATCTACTTCTTCTTTGGTGATGGTAAGGGGCGGCGCGATGAAGATGTAATTCCAGCGCACGAACGTGTACATGCCCAGCTCCCGGATTTTGGCGGCCACCTGGTTCATCACGTCCATCTGGTGGGGGGCGGCATTCCAGGGGGCCATGGGCTCCTTGGTTTCCCGGTTTTTCACCAGCTCCAGGCAGCCCAGTAGGCCCGTGTTGCGGAAGTCCCCGATGGAGGGGTGGCGGGCGGCCATTTCCGCCACGCGGGCCTCGATGTAGCGCCCCATCTCGGCGGCGTTTTCAATCAGGTTTTCCTCTTCGTAGATATCCAGCACCGCTACGGCGGCGGCGCAGGAAACCGGGTGGGCCGAGTAAGTGAGGCCCAGCGGCAGGGGCTTGTCGTCGAAGGAGTGCGCAATCTGCTCATCCACCATCACGGCGCCCAGCGGCAGGTAGCCCGCCGTGATGCCCTTGGCCATGGCCATCATATCCACTTTCACGCCGTGGTGATCGGAGCCAAACCATTTGCCCGTGCGCCCGAACCCGCTCATCACCTCATCGGCAATGAGCAGGATGCCGTATTTGTCGCAGATGGCGCGCACCCGCTGCCAGTAGGTGGGCGGGTACTTGATGCAGCCCGAAGTGCCCGACTCCCCTTCCAGCAGAATGGCGGCCACGTTGCCGGGGCCTTCGTACTGAATGACGCGCTCCATGTGGGCGGCGGCCCGCTCGGCGCATTCTTCGGGAGTAGTACTGTACCAGGGGCAGCGGTAGAAGTAGGGGTTCTCCACGTGCACCACGCCCGGCATGGCCTGGCTGTCCACGGCCAGCTTGCGCGGGTCGCCCCCGGCACTGATGGCGCCGTAGGAAGCCCCGTGAAAGGAAAGGTAGAGGGAGACTATTTTGTGGCGGCCGGTGTACACGCGGGCCAGCTTAATGGCATTCTCAATCGACTCGGCGCCGCCCAGCGTGAAAAAGGCCTTGGTGAGGTTGGGCGAGGTGATTTCGGCCAGTTTTTTTCCTAAGTCGCCGCGGGCCTTGGTAATCATGCCGGGGTACACGTAGCTCAGCTCCTGCATCTGCGCGGCCACCGCCTCCGTCACCTTCTGATTGCCGTGCCCGATGTTCACGTTCATCAGCTGAGAAGAGAAATCCAGGTAGCGCTTCCCATCCCGGTCGTACACATACACCCCCTCCGCCCGCTCGGCACTGATGGGGTTCAGCCCCGCCTGCTTTGACCAGGAGAAAAGCGTGTAATCGAGGTTGTCCTGCAGGATTTGCTGCTTATCGGAGGTGAGCGTTTCCATGGCCGAGAAAGGAGAAGTTGGGAGGAATTAGAAAGGCAGAAACTGGAGCTTAGCTCATCCAGTTGATGCGCGACTCGGGGTTCCACTTGGTGGTGACTTTCTTGAGCTGGGTCCAGAACTCAATGGAGCTTTTGCCGGTGATGTCGCAGGCCCCAAATTTCGACTCATTCCAGCCGCCGAAGGAGAAGGGCTCCCGCGGCACGGGTACCCCGATGTTGACGCCAATCATGCCGGCCGAGGCATTCTCCATTACGTAGCGCGCCAGGCCACCACTCTGCGTAAACACCGAGGCGGCGTTGCCATAGTTAGAGCTGTTTTCAATGCCCAGAGCTTCGTCGAGGGTTTCGGCCCGGATGATGGCCAGCACGGGGCCGAACACTTCTTCGCGGGCAATGGCCATATCGGGCGTGACGTGGTCGATGACAGTAGGGCCGACGTAGTAGCCCTCCTCCTGCCCTATTACTACGGCATTTCGGCCATCGAGCAGCACTTTCGCGCCGGCTGCTTCCGCTTCCGTGATGTAGCGCTCGATGCGCTCCTTGGCCTGGCGGCTGATAACCGAACCTAGGTTCTGGCCCGGCACAATCTTGCGGGCCTCTTCTACCAGCCGGGCGATGATGGGCTCCACGGCGCCCACCGCCACCATAGCGGAGCCCGCCATGCAGCGCTGCCCCGCGCACCCCGACATGGAAGCGGCCACATTGGAGGCCGTCATGTCCACGTGCGCATCGGGCAGGACGAGCAGGTGGTTCTTGGCCCCACCCAGCGCCACGCAGCGCTTCAGGTTGGCCGTGGCGCGCTGGTACACCACCTTGGCAATCTTGGTCGAGCCCACAAACGACACCGCCTTGATATCGGGGTGGTCGCAGATGGCCTCTACAATCTCCTTGTCGCCGTGCACAATGTTGAGTACCCCATCGGGCAGCCCGGCTTCCTTCAGCAGCTCCGCTATGCGGCCGGCGCTGATTGGTACCTGCTCCGAAGGCTTTAAAATCATACAGTTGCCCAGGGCAATGGCATTGGGAATGGTCCAGTGCGGGACCATGTTGGGGAAGTTGAAGGGGGCAATAGAGGCCACCACGCCCAGGGGCTTGCGGTCCACGCGGCACTCCACCCCCACGCTTACCTCCAGCAGCTCCCCCGCCACCAGCTGGGGCAGGGAGCAGGCGAATTCCGTCAGCTCGATGGCCTTTTCAACCTCTGCCCGCGCCTCGTCGGTGGTCTTGCCATTCTCCTCCCGGACCAGGGCTGTTAGCTCCCCCAGATTCTTCTCCAACAGGGCCTTGTAGCGGTAGAAAATCTGCACCCTTTCCTTGACCGGTATAGCCGACCAGGCCGGGAAAGCCGCCTGCGCAGCCTCGACAGCCTGATCCAACGCTTCCCGCCCGCTTAAGGGCACGGTCGAAATCACCGCCCCATTGACGGGGCTCATTACATCCAGGGTGCGCGAGCTGGCGTCCGCTACAAATTGTCCGGCGATGTAATTGCGTACCGCAGGGTATTTGAGAACTTCGACTTCCATAAGGGCAGGGGTTTAATCTCCTGCAAGTAAAGTGTTTGCCGCACAAATCCAACTTATGCACATCACGCCCTGCAGGAAAGGCCAGGGCGTCCTTATTCCCTACACTGGTGGGCGAGTTTGTTTGACAAAAGACGCTGCTTCTGCTTCCCTGGGCTCATGAAACAGGGATAATTATTCCTGCTCTTTAAGCTCCAGCACGACTACGGACTGGGGCGACAGTTCCACCGCGAGCTTGTCGCCGCGCTTTTTGGCGCCGCTGAAGCTGGCCAGCTTCACGGTGTTGGGTTTGTCGAACTTATTGTAAGCGTTGAATTTCGGAGAGGTCAGGGTGAGACCCGACACCGACTTCCAGCTCACGCCGGCCAAGGCGGTTTCCAGCTTCTGGCTCTTCTTGGTATCCAAATTGACCAGCGAGATGAACACCATACCGTTCTTGCTGCGGGAGGCAGAAGCATTCAGGGCCGGGATTTTCTCGCTGCCCATTACATACTCCGGGCTGGTGAATTGCAGTGCTTTACGGGTAAAACTCAACAACGGCCTCAGTTGGGGTAGTGAGTGTTCCTGCGCCCATGTGCGCCCTTTCTGCTGACTGCACCCGGTACGTTAGAGCCCCAATAGCTTGCCAATCTCTTTCGCAATGGACTGCTTTTAAAGGGCCGCCTAGGAGGCTATGATTCGTGCTGAAAGTTAAGGAGTTGTGCCTGGACGGGAGGTTGCTGCTCCGCGCAAACAACTCATTTAAACTCTGGAGTACGAAAGCAGAAATTCTACACAAACCTGAACCGTGGCGAACCAGTAGGTGCCCTACTACCTCTCGGGGTAGAAAGATAAAAATGTGGCTAACGGTTTGAGCATTTAGTAGTTAGCTGCGATTTCATGAATTTTTTCTTTGATTACCATGCCTCAGGTTCTTTCCCTCGGTGCTTCGTTTTCTCGTCCCCAACGCGTCGCCCGCACCCGGCGCAACCTATCTGGCACTGCGCCTACTGCGGGCTCCTTCGAGCAGTTCTTGCTCAACCAATACGCCCAGGGCCAATTGACGATGGCGCAGGTGGAGGCAGAACTCGAACAGCTCACCACCGATTGGGAGTATGTTTATACGGGGTGAGTAGGTAGGATCCGGGAGGGCGATTGAAGTGGCAATACCGGCTTTCTGAAGTGCTGCGGAAATACCTCGGCCCGGCGTTTGAAAAACTTGCCGTACGCCGATCGAATCGCGAAATTCAGTTCTTCTACCATCTGCTGGAGGCCCTGGTGGGGCGACTACAACCGCAGAGTGAGGATTATTGCCAAGCAATTTCCTGATACAGTATGGCAGTTAGCTGGTTAACGCCTAGAGTAAGATCGAGCGGGAGGGAGCCTATTTGAGGCCAATCCTATGAAGTAGGAAAGACAACTGCAGGCGCAAGTTATCCAGCTGTGAGCATCTGTCGCTGTGCTCCAGCGTTAAGGCTAACCCTTTGCGCCTTATCCATCAGGCCCCATCAAGAGACCCCGCGGGGTCCCATGATGGGGCCTGATGCTTTCTTAAGTAATTTATTAAAAACCCAAGTTCTTTTGCATTAAACCACTACCTTAAGAGCAACGTAAACGCCGCTTATGGAACCTGAAGAGGAATTTCTGGAAAATGCTTCTTTATTAATTAATTATACCAAAAAAGAAATAAATCAGTTTATTTCATGGACGGTTAAGCTTAAGCCGCTTACTATATCTTCAGAAAATATCCTCGCCAACCTGGAATCTGTTGCAGCAGATATTAATAAGTTAAAAAAAGAATACAAGGAGAGAAAGAATTTATTAAATGATAATAATATAAATGTTTAATATTTCATAATAATCTATGCTGCCTTGGCAATGTTTATTAAGCTTGCTTTTAGGCTTTATTAAGGTCTGGATTTTTTGGGAAGCATGTTCCTAGCTGCTTTTGAACATGCCCTAGTTTATAACACCTTCATAGATCGAGGGCCTTGCCAAGGCCCTCATGCACCGTTAGGTATTCCAATGTGATGCCTTACAGTAGGGAAACTTTTTGCCACTGCCTGTGCATGGTGGGTGCAACTAATTGACATGAACCGATGAGCACGCTAAAAATTTCAGAGCTGTTTCGGACTTCCAACTTCGGCTCCGAATAATTGCCTTCTTAATAGCGTGTTGCGCCTAATATATCATCCAAACGATTCTGGTAACTTCCAGTGCAATACAAATATAATAAAGGCCAATAGCTAGTCGACAGGCAGAATAACTTCTATTACCAATGATAAATTACGTGGAAGCCTTGCGGGAGTCCTCGGATTTACCTGCCTGAAAACTTGACATTATTTCCTGCAAAGTAGCGCTTGATGTGAAAGGCTATTAGCTCCAAAACACGGTAGAAGGGCGGTTATTATAATTTTTATCCTTAGAAGATAAGCTGATCGATTATGGCTGCAGATGTCGCCAACTCCTCGGATATAGCATGCAAGGAAATACGGCAGGGCTTACAGTACCGACAGTACCAGCTATTAGCGTGGTTATGGCGCAGCCTATCCGTTGCAAGTTGGAGTTGGAAACCACTCTAGACTACTCCAATTCGGTTGGTTCTTAGAATTATTTCAATAAATTCTAGTACTTGTATCGGATTGAATGATAATCTTTTATATCTTCATCGAAGTGAAAGGATCGCGGTGCAGGAAGAGCAAAGTTGCCTGCCTAGGTTTATACAACCTGGAAAAGGCAGTAGGCTAGCTATTTTAAGCCTACGGATACAAGCTGGGATGGAGGCTGCCTGTTCGGGGGCTCGGTTTCGTGTGGAGATGACATACCGCAAAATCTGGTAAAACTCATTGCCTATGAGAAAACTAACTTATCTGTTACTGGATAAGCATCTGTCGGCATGTACTCCATCAACCCTAATAAACCTATTAAGGATAAGGTTATGGTCAGGACCTTTATAAATCACTCTGTTCCTTCATCTACACCTTCACCTATTGCCACTTATTCTCGAGTTAAGGTGGATACAGATGTTAAAAGGATATTTGACTTAACAGTAGCATCGTTGGTTGTCTTGCTGGTCTTAAGCTGGTTGGGACCAATATTGGCCTTACTGATTTATGTCGACTCCCCAGGACCCATTCTGTTTAAACAATTAAGAACGGGACGAAAAGGCCAGCCTTTTTATTGCCTGAAATTCCGCAGTATGCGTCTGAACTCTGAATCAGACTTTTTGCAAGCGAGTCCAGGTGATCAACGAATTACGCGTTTCGGAGCCTTCCTACGCCGCAATAGCCTAGATGAGCTTCCACAATTCATTAATGTGCTATACGGGGAGATGTCTATTGTGGGCCCTAGGCCGCATATGATAAGACAAACTGAAGTTTACTCCCAAGCTATCCACAACTTTATGCTGCGTCACACCATTCCCCCTGGTATCACCGGTTGGGCCCAGATAAATGGGTTTCGTGGAGAAACTAAAGAACTGTCCGCAATGGAAAAGCGGGTGAGTTCAGATCTATGGTACATAGAGAATTGGTCCCTGGCTTTAGATGCCCGTATCGTGGCTCGCACCATTTTGCTGTTAGCATGTAAACAGCCCAATGCATGCTGATATTCAGCATTTTATAGGGGGGGAGAGTTTGCGCTATAAGCACTTCAGATTGGGGGGATCTATTTACCTGACATGAGGGAAATAGACTCAGGTAGTAAATCACTCCTATACTGGTTTTATCGGCTGCCTTCATCTAAACGAGTGAAGCTCCCCAGGC
Organism: Hymenobacter gelipurpurascens; assembly: GCF_900187375.1. Classification (NCBI taxonomy): domain Bacteria; kingdom Pseudomonadati; phylum Bacteroidota; class Cytophagia; order Cytophagales; family Hymenobacteraceae; genus Hymenobacter; species Hymenobacter gelipurpurascens. The sequence continues at coordinate 280,137 of NZ_FYEW01000004.1, forward strand.
AGTTGTTATGCAAGGCCAGTCTGGTAAGACCAGGCTGACTTATAGCCGGTTAACCACCCAGCCCTTTTGGATAGCTGCGCCTCCGTGGAGCGATTTAGCGATGTGGACAAGTATTCAAAAACGAGCACTACACTTGATAAACGGCCTTTGCCCCTTATCAAGGAGGTAGTCTGTCGCCTAAGCAATTATTTGACCATGAAACATCAGCACTACCTTAGTGGGAAAGCTTTTATTTGGTTAGCCCTATTCAGTTTTTTACTTGGCGAGCTTCCTCCACAAAACGCTGCTGCGCAAAAGCTGTCTGCCAAGCAAGTAGCGGCAAGGAAGAAGAAAAAGGCGAAGCTGCCACCCGAAAATTTGAATACCGTTATGCTGGCAAATGCCCAGTATAACTTCGCTCAGAGTGGCCTAACGGGTGTTTCGCTCTCTAATCCTACCTCGCTGCAGTTTGGGCCAGATGGCAAGTTGTATGTGTCGCAGCAGGATGGACTCATCAAGGTTCTCACCATCGTCCGAAATTCGACCAACAGCTACAGCGTAACGGCCACGCAGACCATTAGCCTCATCAACCAGATACCCAACCACAACGACAATGGCAGCCTGAACACCTCTGTCACGACGCGGCAGGTAACGGGCATTCTGGTGAAGGGCACCGCGTCTAGGCCTGTCATTTATGTTACCTCCAGCGACAGCCGCATTGGCGGCCCCAGCGGAGATTTAAATCTTGATACCAATTCGGGCATTATCTCGCAGCTAAGCTGGGATGGTAGTGCCTGGACCAAGATGGACCTGGTGCGGGGGCTGCCGCGCTCGGAGGAAAACCACTCCTCCAACGGCATGCAGTTGGATGACCAGACCAACACGCTTTACGTGGCGCAGGGCGGGCACACCAATGCGGGCGCTCCTTCTACCAATTTTGCTTATACCCCGGAGTATTCGCTCTCCGCCGCCATTTTATCCGTCAACCTGACGGCCATCAATGCCCTGACCACCAAGGGCACTGGCAACTCTGCCTATAAATATGACTTGCCGACCCTGGATGACCCCGACCGGGCAAACAATGCGGATGGCACGGACCCCTTTGATCCATTCGGGGGCAATGATGGCTTAAACCAGGCTAAGATTGTTGCCGGGGGGCCGGTACAGATTTTCTCGCCGGGCTACCGGAACCCGTATGATCTGGTGCTGACCAAAGGGCGCAAGATGTACACCATCGATAACGGCGCCAACCAGGGCTGGGGCGGCTATCCGCAAAACGAGGGGACTACCAACGTCAACAACAATTATGTGTCGGGCGAGCCCGGCTCCACCAGCCCTTCTGCCACGGAAGGCACCGTCAACAACCTGGACAACTTCCACTACATCGGCACTCTGGGCTCGTACACCGCGGGCAGCTATTATGGCGGGCACCCCACTCCCACCCGGGCCAACCCCAACGGAGCGGGCCTTTACACGCACGATGGAACTACCGGTACCTTTCGCACCAGCAAAACTGCCACTAAGCCCCTGCCCGCCGACTGGCCCCCGGTAGCCACGGCTAATCCTATTGAGGGAGATTTTCAAATGCCGGGCAGCGCCCAGAGCAAGTCCCTGCTAACCTTTACGGCTTCTACCAACGGCACAGCGGAGTACACCGCCTCCAACTTTGGGGGCGCTCTGCAAGGGACATTGCTTGCCTGCGGGTATGATGGGAATGTGGTAAAAATCACGCTTACAGCCGATGGCACCAACGTGACCAACCCGATGGACCCGGCCACCAAGCTCAACCAGGACCTCCCTTTCGCCTCGGGGTTCGGCTCTACCCCGCTGGATATCGTTGCTCAGGGCGATAACGATGTCTTCCCGGGTACCGTATGGGCCGCTACTTATGGCGCAAATGCCATTACCGTGTTTGAGCCGCAGGACTTTCTCAAGTGCAGTGGCTTATACGATACGAACGATGATGACCAGGATGGCTACACCAATGCAGACGAAATCGACAACGCCACGCAGCCGTGCTCTGCCGCCAGCCTCCCACCCGATGCGGACCACGACTTTGTATCAGATTTAAATGACATCGACGACGACAATGACGGTATTGCGGACACCACCGATTACTTCCCGCTGGATGCTTCCAATGGCATCAACACCGCGCTGCCGATAAAATACGATCTGTTCAATAACTACCCCGGCACTGGCTTATTCGGCTTGGGCTTCACGGGAGTAATGAGCAATGGTGACAGCGTTTATTCCGACTTGTATTTTGAGGAAAATTTAATCGCTGGCGGGGCCGTGGGCGCCTTTTCGGTGGTCAATGTTACCCCAGGCGATGCGCTGGGGAGCCTGAACACGCAGGAAAATGCCTTCCAGTTTGGGGTGAAAACCACTACGGCCCCCTTCACTGTACAGGGCCGCCTGCTAGGCCCCTTCTTTAACAACCAAGTGCCCCAGAACTTTCAGTCGCAGGGCATTTACATCAGCAACGGTGACCAAAATAATTACCTGAAAATTGCGCTCACGGCCAACGGGGGACAAGGTGGCCTAGAGGTGGTGTATGAGAATGGCGGCGTGCCCGTAAGTACCCAGTATGCATTGCCAGGGGGAATTCCGGGGTCTACCCTCGATTTCTTTTTTGCTGTCAATCCCACAACCGGCGTTATACAGCCAAAGTATTCATCAAATGCTGGGACCATCACAAACCTAGGCTCACCGATACAGGTCAGCGGGGCGCTTCTGGCAGCTTTGCAGGGCACCAAAGCCTATGCGGTGGGCTTAATTGCCACGTCGCGGGGTGCTAGCCCCTTTACAGCCACCTGGGACTTCATCTATGTAACAACGGACCAGGTTAATACGGCTCCAACCGTTGCTACTCCTATCCCGGACCAAACCGCTACAATAGGTGCAGCCTTTACGTATGCCTTCCCGGCCTCTACATTTACAGATGCCAACAACGACCCCTTAACGTATACTGCCACCTTACAAGACGGCACCGCTCTGCCTACCTGGCTCAGCTTCCTTGGTACGAATCGCACCTTTAACGGCACCCCACCCACTTCGAGCCTCCCCAACTACACAATTAAGGTAGTTGCCTCGGATGGCAAAGGCGGGCAGGCCACCGATAGCTTCGTGCTTACGGTGTCAACTACTCCGGCAACACCTACAGCGATGTATCGCATTAACGCGGGCAGCACGGCGGCGCTGAGCACGAGTCTGGGCAGCTTCTCGGCCGACCAGGGCTTCAGCCCCAGCCCCGGCAACGCCTTCTCCGTGACCACGGCCATCGCCGGCACCACCGATGATGCGCTTTATCAAACCGAGCGCTACGGCACCAACGGTGCGTTCAGCTATGACTTGCCCCTGGCCAACGGTACTTACACCGTGGTGCTGCACTTCGCCGAGCTCTACTGGACTGGTACCGGGCAGCGCGTGTTTGACGTGCTGGCCGAGAACACGAAGGTGCTCACGGCCTATGACATCTTCAAGAAAGTGGGCGGCTTTACGGCCACCACCGAAACGTTCACCACCACGGTTACGGATGGACAGCTGAGCTTGCTATTCACGGTTTTAAATGCAGGTGGAGTGGATGCGCCGAAGGTTTCGGCCATTGAGGTGCTCTCCTCCTCTACCACCAGTTCACCACCGGTAGCCAGTGCGGGTGCCAATCAGACGATTACGCTGCCCACCAGCACGGTGACCTTGGCGGGCTCGGGTACGGCGGCTAGTGGGGCCACCATCACGGGCTACAGCTGGAGTCAGAGCAGCGGACCCAGCACGGCCACCTTCTCCACTAAGACGGTGGCCAACCCGACCGTCAGTGGCCTAGCGGCCGGGAGCTACGTGTTTGCTTTAGTCGTAACTGACAGCAAGGGCTTGAGCAGTTCGCCTAGTTCGGTGACCGTCACGGTGAATCCGGTGCCCACGGGTGGCGGGGGCGTGGCCTACCGACTTAACGCGGGCAGCACAGCGGCGCTGAGCACGAGTCTGGGCAGCTTCTCGGCGGATCAGAGCTTCAGCCCCAGCCCGGGCAACACCTTCTCCGTCACCTCCCCCATCGCTGCTACCACCGACGATGCCCTCTACCAGAGTGAGCGCTACGGCACCACCGGCACGTTCAGCTACGCGCTGCCGGTGGCCAGCGGCAGCTACACCGTGGTGCTGCACTTTGCCGAGCTTTACTGGACCGCCGCCGGGCAGCGCGTGTTTGATGTGAGTGCCGAGGGCCAGAAAGTGCTCACGGCCTACGACATCGTCAAGAAAGTGGGGGCGCTGACGGCCACCACCGAGACGTTCTCGGTGAGCGTCACCGACGGCACCCTGAACCTGGCCTTCTCTTCGCTCAACGCCGGTGGGGTGGACAACCCGAAGGTGTCAGCCATCGAAGTGCTGAGTGCAACCTCCACCAGCACTCCGCCCGTAGCCAGTGCGGGTGCCAACCAGACCATCACGCTGCCCACCAGCAGTGTTACGCTCTCGGGTTCGGGCACGGCGGCCAGCGGGGCGACTATTACAGGTTACAGCTGGAGTCAGTCCAGTGGACCCACCACGGCCACCTTTAGCAGCAAGACCGTGGCCTCCCCTACGGTCAGTGGCCTAGCGGCCGGCTCCTACGTGTTTGCTTTAGTCGTGACTGACAGCAAGGGCCTCCCAAGCTCGCCGAG
>NZ_FYEW01000005.1:2222-5440 GCF_900187375.1 Hymenobacter gelipurpurascens
CACACGTTCTTTGACGTAATGAAACGAGAGAGAAAAAGAAGCGCATGTATGCTTGCATATATGTACTGAGCGTCTTATCTAGTTTACTAGATGAGACTACCAAGAAGTAAGCAAGGGCACACGGAGGATGCCTAGGCTCGCAGAGGCGATGAAGGACGCGATAAGCTGCGATAAGCTACGGGGATGGGCACATACCAATTGATCCGTAGATTTCCGAATGGGGCAACCCCTTACAGTGAAGCTGTAAGACCTCTTCCTTTAGGAAGCAGGGGCAAACCCGGGGAACTGAAACATCTAAGTACCCGGAGGAAAAGAAAATAACATATGATTCCCCCAGTAGTGGCGAGCGAACGGGGAGGAGCCCAAACCGGGTTGGTTACGGCCAGTCCGGGGTTGTAGGACCTCAACATCTGATTCATTTACATTAGTCGAACGACGTGGGAAAGTCGATCATAGAGGGTGAGAATCCCGTAGACGAGCTTGTGGATGACGGTAGAGGATTCCTGAGTAGGGCGGGGCCGGAGAAACCCCGTCTGAATCCAGCGGCACCATCCGCTAAGGCTACATACTCCTGCGAGACCGATAGTGAACTAGTACCGTGAGGGAAAGGTGAAAAGAACCGGGAATACCGGAGTGAAAAGAACCTGAAACCGTGTGCTTACAAGCGGTCGGAGCCCTTTCGTGGGGTGACGGCGTGCCTTTTGCATAATGAGCCTACGAGTTACTCCTCTCTGGCAAGGTTAAGTGTATAGATGCACGGAGCCGCAGCGAAAGCGAGTCTGAATAGGGCGCAGAGTCAGAGGGGGTAGACGCGAAACTTTGTGATCTACCCTTGAGCAGGTTGAAGGTTGGGTAACACCAACTGGAGGACCGAACCAGTTTCCGTTGAAAAGGATTTGGATGACTTGAGGGTAGGGGTGAAAGGCCAATCAAACTGAGAAATAGCTCGTACTCCCCGAAATGTATTTAGGTACAGCGTCGAGGTGGAGTCAGCGGGAGGTAGAGCTACCGATAGGACTAGGGGGTGTCATAGCCTACCGAATCCTGACGAACTCCGAATGCCCGTTGATATACTCGGCAGTGAGGCGTGGGGTGCTAAGGTCCCATGCCGAGAGGGAAAGAACCCAGACCATCCGCTAAGGTCCCTAAATTCGGACTAAGTTGAACAAAGGAGGTCCACTTGCTTTGACAGCCAGGAGGTTGGCTTGGAAGCAGCCATTCCTTTAAAGAGTGCGTAACAGCTCACTGGTCGAGCGAGAGGGCATCGATAATACGCGGGCATCAAGTCCGGTACCGAAGCGATGGATTTAGTCTTATGACTAAGTGGTAGGGGAGCATTCTAGCAGCGGTGAAGGTGACCTGTCAGGGTTGCTGGAGCGGCTAGAAAAGCAAATGTAGGCATGAGTAACGATAAAGGGGGTGAGAAACCCCCTCGCCGATAGACTAAGGTTTCCTGCTCAACGCTAATCGGAGCAGGGTTAGTCGGGACCTAAGGCTATGCCGAGAGGCTACGTCGATGGACAGCGGGTTGATATTCCCGCACTTATCTAGTGGAGTGATGCAGTGACGCAGAAGTGAAAGTACCGCGGGCGGACGGAAGTGCCCGTTGAAGTGCGTAGGTATAGGGTTGGTAGGTAAATCCGCCGACTTTGCTGAAACATGATAGTACCTGGCGGCTTCGGCCAACGGGATAGTGTACCTAATCAGACTGCCAAGAAAACCTGCTAAGCGTTTACTGCTAGATAACCCGTACCGCAAACCGACACAGGTAGTCAAGGAGAGAATCCTGAGGCGCTCGAGTGAATCACGGCCAAGGAACTCGGCAAAATGGTCCTGTAACTTCGGGAGAAGGGACGCTTCCTTGCAGCAATGCAAGAAGCCGCAGTGAAAAGGCCCAGGCGACTGTTTAACAAAAACACATGACTTTGCGAACGCGTAAGCGGAAGTATAAGGTCTGACACCTGCCCGGTGCCGGAAGGTTAAGAGGGGAACTTAGCGCAAGCGAAGGTTTGAATCGAAGCCCCGGTAAACGGCGGCCGTAACTATAACGGTCCTAAGGTAGCGAAATTCCTTGTCGGGTAAGTTCCGACCTGCACGAATGGTGTAACGATCTGGGCGCTGTCTCAGCCGTGAGCTCGGTGAAATTGTAGTCTCGGTGAAGATGCCGAGTACCCGCCACGGGACGGAAAGACCCCGTGCACCTTTACTATAGGTTGACATTGACGCTGGACAACACATGTGTAGCATAGGTGGGAGACTGTGAACCCGGGCCGCCAGGTCTGGGGGAGTCAACGTTGAAATACCACCCTTGTGTTGTTTGGCGCCTAATCTGGAAAACGGAGACAGTGTCTGCTGGGTAGTTTGACTGGGGTGGTCGCCTCCAAAAATGTATCGGAGGCTTTCAAAGGTCCACTCAGTACGCTTGGTAACCGTACGCAGAGCGCAATAGCAGAAGTGGGCTTGACTGTGAGGCTGACCAGCCGAGCAGGGTCGAAAGACGGATATAGTGATCCGGTGGTTCCGCATGGAAGGGCCATCGCTCAAAGGATAAAAGGTACGCCGGGGATAACAGGCTGATCTCCCCCAAGAGCTCATATCGACGGGGAGGTTTGGCACCTCGATGTCGGCTCGTCACGTCCTGGGGCTGGAGAAGGTCCCAAGGGTTCGGCTGTTCGCCGATTAAAGTGGCACGCGAGCTGGGTTCAGAACGTCGTGAGACAGTTCGGTCCCTATCTGTGGTGGGCGTTGGAAATTTGAGAGGACCTGACTTTAGTACGAGAGGACCGAGTTGGACTAGCCGCTCGTGCACCGGTTGTGGCGCCAGCTGCAGCGCCGGGTAGCGACGCTGGGATGAGATAAGCGCTGAAAGCATCTAAGTGCGAAACTCACCTCAAGATGAGATTTCCTATATACGAAGAGTCGTGGGAGACCACCACGTAGATAGGCGGTAGGTGTAGAGGCCGAAATGCCACAGCCGAGCCGTACTAATGACTCGAACACTTCTGGGAATAACCAAGCTCTACATATCTTCTTTTTCTTTCTCGCTCATTGCGTCAACGTTTTTGCGTTGGTCTGAACACGACCAGCGACACCAGTAATGGTGGCTTTAGCCCGGGTGTTCACCTCTTCCCATTCCGAACAGAGTCGTTAAGCCCCGGAGCGCCCATGGTACTGCCTTCACCGGCGGGAGAGTAGGTCGCCGCCAACCTTACTAGTGC
>NZ_FYEW01000006.1 GCF_900187375.1 Hymenobacter gelipurpurascens
GAGAACGTCTCGGTGGTGGCCGTCAGCGCCCCCACTTTCTTGACGATATCGTAGGCCGTGAGCACTTTCTGGCCCTCGGCACTCACGTCGAACACGCGCTGGCCGGCGGCGGTCCAGTAGAGCTCGGCAAAGTGCAGCACCACCGTATAGCTGCCGCTGGCCACCGGCAGCGCGTAGCTGAACGCACCGTTGGTGCCGTAGCGCTCGGTTTGATAAAGCGCATCGTCGGTGGTAGCGGCGATGGGGGAGGTGACGGAGAAGGTGTTGCCCGGGCTGGGGCTGAAGCCCTGGTCCGCGGAGAAGCTGCCCAGGCTCGTGCTCAGCGCCGCTGTGCTGCCTGCGTTGAGCCGGTAGGCCACGCCGCCCCCGCCACCCGTGGGCGCCGGGTTAACGGTGAGCAGGAAGGCATCGGTGGCCTGTCCGCCCTTGCCGTCGCTGGCCGTCACCTGCAGCGGGTAACTGCCGGCGGCTGGCGGCGTGCCGCTGAACGTGCGCGTCGTAGCATTGAAGCTCAGCCACGACGGCAGCGTGGCTCCGCCCTGCTGGGCGGCCGCGTAGGTTAAGGCGTCGTTGTCGGCGTCGGTGAAGGTGGCGGCCGGGAAGCTGTAGCTGTAGGCCGCCCCGGCCGTGGCGGTTTGGTCCGGGATGGGCGCCGCCACTACCGGCGCCGCGTTATGCGGCGGCGGCGTTCCAAAGCTAAAGACCTCAATTGCTGAAACCTTAGGTCGGTCCATACCGCCATCACTGGCCAAGGCACTGAAATAAATGTTTAATGTACCATCGGAGACGGAAGTGGTAAAGGTCTCCGTAGTGGCCGTAAACGAACCAACTTTGCGAATAATGTCGTAGTTGTCGAGCACCTTGACGTTCTCAATCGACACATCGAACAGGCGCTTGCCGGTGGTAGTCCAATAAATGTCGGCAAAGTGGAGCACGACCGTGTAGGTACCGTTCACGATTGGCAGGGCGTAGCTGAACGTGCCTTGGTTGGAGGGGGAGCTGCGCTCGGTCTGGTAGAGCGCGTCGTCAGTGGTGCCAGCGATGGCGGCCGTAGTGGAATAAGTGAAGCCCGGGGTGGGGGCAAAGTACTGGTCAGCGGCGAAGCTGCCCTGCGACGTCGTCAGGGCCCCTCCGCCGGCGTTGACGCGGTACATGGCAGCCGTGCCCGGGGCAGGGTTGACGGTGAGCGTGACCTGGTCAGCCGGGCTGCTGGCGCCCTTGTTGTCGGTCACTACCAGGGAGAAGACGTAGCGACCGGCCACCAGACCCGAAATGGTCGGGTTGGCCACCGACTTACTGCTGAAGGAAGCCGTGTTAGGCCCGCTGACCTGCGCCCAGCTGTAGGCGCTGATTGTGCCGTCCGCGTCCGTACCCGACCCGCTTAGGCTGGCCGTGCTCGTGGGCAAAGTGATGGCCTGGTCCACGCCCGCATTCGCCACTGGCAGTTGATTGGTGCCCGTTGGAGGGGTATCATCGACCCCGGATGCCCAGAGCACCAGCCGTTGGGCAAATAGGCGGTTTTCGAGCCTGTTTATGTTGGTGCCATCACCATTATTCCAGAAACAGTTCCGGTCGAAATATCCGGCTACTCGGCCCTGACCGACTTTTGCTACCGACAGAGCAGCATCATTTGGCATTAGTGGACCATCCAGGGAATTTAGCTGGGCTTTATCCGCTGGCAGGTAGGCTATGATTGTAGCTGGCGCGGTGGTACGAATTGGGCTGGCTCCTTCGGCCTCAACAGTCAGGCCCGCATTCTGGATGAACCTGTTGATGTAATGGTTACCCGCCCATTGACTAAGCACAAAAGCACCTAAGCCGTTATCGTGCAGAAAGTGCAGTCCGAATTGATCTGTCAGATCATTATCGCTTGAGGAGCCCTCCGAGCTGTTAAGTCCACCATTCTGCCAGCCGAAGGCGGCATCTGACCAGGCAATCAGCCCGCCACCGGCATTAACCCAGGCAGCCACGGCAGTTTTCTCCGCCGCCGTGAAACGCCGGTTATTGGAGCTTAAGATCAATACCTTATAGTTGTTCAGCGTGGCCGCGTCCAGGGTGATGCTGGCGTCCAGGGCTTCCGCGGTTGCAAAGCCTACGTCTACAAGCGCTTGGTTGAACTGCGACATGCCCCGGTCCCCGGTATCCGACAGCTTCATATCGTGGATGGACGGAGGTATACTTCCGTACAGATACAACAGCTTGGGTTTAGTCCCGGAAACAGTGAAAGCGACACTCAGGCTCGCATCCGGATAACCCGCCGCTTTGGCGGTGATGGTGGCCGAGTAGGTGCCGGCCGCGAGCGAACCCGCCGCGGCGGTGATTTTCAGGTCGTTGCCGCCGAGCAAATCAATGGTTCCGCTGCTCGGGCTCACGCTCAACCAGGAAGGAAGAGTGCTGGTGTCAATGGTGTAGGAGGGGCTGCCGCTCAAAGCCCACAGCACCACTTCTTTGGTTGCCGTTGTTCCGGCGGCGGCGGATAAGCTAATGCTGCCCGGGAGAAAGCCGATTTTGTTGTTAGGCGTACGGGGAAAGCTGGTTTTGCGGGTAGTGGTCTGCGGGTTGGTCGCATAGTCAAGTCCCCCATTGGAAACAAAGAGCTCATTGCCAATGGCCTCGGCTGCCGGGCCAAATAAATTAACCGGCAAAGGCCCTTGTTCCGTCCAACTGCCGATGGCAGGATCGAAGGTGGTTACCTTATTGATCACGATGTCGGCACCCGCGCTGGTACGGCCGTTGCGGCCCCCAACCAGGGTTACCTTGCCATCCTGCACAAACGTAGCCGGCTCGCTGTGAGAGCGGATGTAAGGCATGTCCGGCAGGCGAGACCAAGTGTTGGATGAGGGGTCGAATACATGCACATAGCTGACATCGGCGATGGGGCCGTCATGACCGGTCTGGCCGCCCATAGCGTAGATTTTGCCGGCTACATTAGCTGTGGCAAAATGGCACCGCGGCAGTGGCATGCCGGCGGCAGTGGTCCAGCCGGCCGCTTGATTGCTTAGGTCCAGTACATAGTGGGCGTTAGAGCCCGTCTGGCGGTCGTCCAGCAGCCCCCCGAAAGAGTGGAGCTTTCGGCCTACCCGCACCAGGGCATTTCCACCGCTTCTGGTCGGAAGCTTCGGTCCGAAGCTCCAGGTATTGGTTGCTGCATCATAAATCTGCAGCTGATCGGAATTGGGGTCTCCTGCTAGGCCCCCCAGAAAACCACCGGCAACATACACCTTGGTGCCATCAACGGTGATGCCAGCGTGCGTAACCGGGAAAGGCATGTCAGCCAGATACGTCCAGCTATTTGTAGTAGGGTCGTAGACCTCGCACTTAGGGGTTGTGTGAACCGAGCTATTGTCGAAGCCGGAAAACACGTACATCTTGTTGTTGATCATCACACTGAAGCCTACCCACTTAGGCGTGTTGGAAGGAGCCAACAAGGTCCAGTCAGTGGTTTGGCCCCAAACGGCCGCAGGAGCCCAGAGCAAAAGCAGAAAAGCTAATACATGCAGAAGGGCATGCGCTCGTAAAGCGAGGGCAATAGACAGCTTTCTCATGTGATAGGTTCTGGCAATAAGGTTTCTGATCGAATACTTTCGGTGCTTTAGCCTAATCAAGTCGGCGGGGCAGGTCCTTGACCGGGGTAGGTGATGGATACAGGCCGGAAGTATTCGGGTATTTGAATCAGATGTACAGCACGTTTCTCCTGTCAGCGGGTGACTGGCAGGAGAAACGTGGCCTAGACTCAACACCTCGTGGGTGTAAAACGCTGGGACTATTAGGGTTGCCAGAGGAGCTTGAGGGGGTGCGAAAACTGGGCACTATGCAGGCGCAGGTAATACAGACCAGGGGCAGTCAAACGCCCCCCCAGCTCGAGCACCTGCTCAGAGCTGCCCGCAGGCAGCGAGAGCGTGCCTTGGCCCACGGTGGCACCCACGGCCGAGATCAGCTCGTAGGCCACCGGACCAGCGACGGCGGCGCGGAAGGCCAAGTGGAAACGGCCGGAAGCCGAGGGGTTGGGATAGACTTCGACGGCGGCCGGCGCGGCCACCGCTGCCGTGGCCGTGGCCAGGGCGGCGGGGCGGGCGGCCTGGTTGGTGACGGAGAAGGCCAGCGTCAGCGCCGTGCCGGCCGTGCCATTGGCGTTGTTGCCGGTGTACGGGGTGGCCGTGAGCGTATACGTCCCCAGCGGGGGCCGCCAAGCCGTGTAGTTGCCATTGGCGTCGTCGGGTAGGGCGTAGGGGGGCTTGCGGTCCGTGGTTCGTTGCGTCTGCGCGCCGCTTAAGCTCAAGAGCACACTGCCCACGGTGGCGGGGGAGGTGTTGGCGCGGATACTCAGGTTCTGCGTGGGCAGCGTGGCCAGGTTGAGCACGTCATTGGCCACCAGCTGGCGGATGGGCTGGTCGGAGTCCGCGTTGATGAGCGTGAAGCTGACCACCTGCTGGCCACTGCTGGTCGGGGCCGGATTCACCGTCACGGTTACCGAACTCGGCGAACTGCTCAAGCCCTTGCTGTCGGTCACGACCAGGGCAAACACATAGGAGCCGGCCACCAGGCTCGATACGGTCGGGTTGGCCACCGTCTTGCCGCTAAAGGCAGCCGTGGTGGGTCCGCTGGACTGGCTCCAGCTGTAGCCCGTGATGGTCGCCCCGCTGGCCGCCGTGCCCGAGCCCGACAGGGTCGTGCTGCTGGTCGGCAAGGTGATGGTCTGATTGCTTCCCGCACTGGCTACCGGTGGCGTACTCGTGGGGGCAGGATTGACGGTGACGGTCACCGAGCTGGGCGAGCTCGTGAGGCCCTTGCTATCGGTGACCACTAAAGCGAAGACATAAGACCCGGCTACTAGGCCACTAACGGTGGGGTTCGCGATAGTCTTGCTGGAGAAGGTGGCTGTGTTAGGCCCACTGCTCTGACTCCAGGAATATGCTGTGATGGTGGCCCCGCTGGCTGCCGTACCCGACCCCGCCAAGGTCACACTGCTGGTGGGCAGCGTGATGGTCTGGTTGGCGCCCGCACTGGCTACCGGCGGTGAACTGGTGGGGGCTGGATTCACCGTCACGGTCACCGAGCTCGGCGAGCTTGGGAGGCCCTTGCTGTCAGTCACGACTAAAGCAAACACGTAGGAGCCGGCCGCTAGGCCACTGACCGTAGGGGAGGCCACGGT
>NZ_FYEW01000007.1:0-1335 GCF_900187375.1 Hymenobacter gelipurpurascens
GGCCAGAATCCCCGGTTGATAATAGCCGCAAGGTTATAGAAGATGCAGCACAGGCCGTACTCGATGCCCGAGATGCTCACTCTGGTAGCACTCTTGCAGACCTTTACGACCCACTAGCTATGCCATCCGACTTACGCGCCGCCCATCGCCGTCTCGACAAGTTGATTGATCATCTCTATCGCCGTAAAGCTTTCAAAAATGATACTGAGCGAGTTCAGTGTCTGTTTGAGAAATACGATGAGCTAAACTCTCCTTTAGCTCTTGCCCCCATCTCGCCGGTCACACCAAAGCAGCGGCGCAATACTAAAGCATGATTACCTAGCTTGGCAGCCTGAGTTGAGGATTCAGCTTATGCTGCCAAGCTATGGAAGCACCAGCAAGGGAGGGAACACTAAGGTCGAATTCACTTACAAACAGCTCGTTACAACCTTAAGCAGGGAGTTTAGCTAGCTGCTGGCTCCCAAAATACGCGAACATGCTCAACAGAAACTCTTTGCCGAGCTTGAGCCAGATCATAGTTCTCCTGTACCGTAAGCCAGAACTCCGCAGTGGTATTACGAAATGCAGCAGCTAACCGTAACGCCATCTCCGGCGTGACGCTCTGACGTTTGTTAAGAATAGCAGAAAGGGTCTTACGGGTCGTACCTAGCCCTTCTGCTACTTCTTCCAGAGTCAGCTTAGCTCCTGTTTCCTCACGCAGCCCCTCTATGTTCTCGCGAATCAATTCGCCGGGGTGTGATGGATTGAACATTGGCATATATCAGCCTTATCTCTTCTGTAGGTCAGTGATAGTCGAGGTAGTCAACATCGACAACGTCCTCGCCTTCAAACCGGAAAATGATCTTCCAGTTGGCTCTGACCTTGATTGAATAAAAATCTTTTAGATCACCCTTCAACTGGTGAAAACCTGAACCAGGGAAATTAAGTGCTTGGGGAGTCTTTGCCGCTTCTAGACGGGTAAGAATCCGATTGATTCTCTCCACATTATCAGCAGGCAGTTTAGAGGTATCTCCTTTGTCATGTAAGGACTTAAGACCCTTGTGGCGAATGGAACGAATCATCTGGTGGCGGAACGTTTATAGGAGTGTTGGCGGCGTTCATATGTCAGGGTTTTAGTGGAAGTGTGGGCGAATGTAACCTGTAACGTTCCAAGTTACAAAAAAGTTCTAGAAGATTTTATTCCTCCTTAAAGGCAATGGCTATTGACCTGTTGTGCAACCCTTTGAGTAAGGACAAGTAAGAATGCGAATAACTAGCTCTTTCCTTTTCGATACCATTCCAGCAGGATAGGAGCAAAGAGAGTAGCGGCTGCTCCTATGAGAGCGGCAATGATGA
>NZ_FYEW01000007.1:1345-5038 GCF_900187375.1 Hymenobacter gelipurpurascens
GGCTGTGGCGGCAATAAGAGCCAGAAGGAGTTGTAGCAGCATGGAAGACTAGGGCCTTTATTCTCCACCCTAGTAATCAGATTTTGGAGGGAGGGATTAAGCTGCTGCTAGATAATCTTGTCTACTGCGTACGAAAAGTCCTTATGACTATAGGGTCACGATAAAAGGCACACGTGTTCGAGGCCGACCGCCGCTTCAAAGTGCAAACAGCAAATTGTTCTGAGGTAGCTAAGCAAGAAAGCACTGCCTACTATAGCGGTTTCTATAGTAGGCGGTTACATTGCTGCATGAAACAGCTTCTTTGTCTTATTGCCTTCCTTTTGTTAGCGGTAATGTCTGCTAATGCTCAGAGAACCCTAGGGCTTACAATGGGGGAGCTAAGTGCACTCTATAAAAAGAGCCCTTCAATGGTGGACTGGCAGCGTGAAAAAAATGATAGTGGTAACACGGTCATTAAATTCATTGATAGCCGAGATAATACCATGATCATGTCCCTCTTTAAACCAATACCTGGTTCCAATGAGGAGTTGGTCACAGCTACCATAGTCCTTGGACCAAAGGAACCCTTCTTCGATATTTTTACTGCTACGTGTAGACGCCTGTACACTATGCGTAACGTAGGGGAATGGGTAGATACTGAGAACAATGTATTGATAAGTGTAAACAGCGATGGCGACGTAGCTGCTATGAGTTTCACTCTACTTAGCAAATAAGCTGCCCGCTAAAGTACAAATAGCGAATTGTGCTGAGAATAGAATGCTGGCAAGAAGGGCGCTATAACTAGGATTATGTTAAGTGCATATTCCGCGAAGGCACTCAGCCCTAAATCCGGAGGAATCGTTTTTCTATCCAACTATATAAGTTCGGACTTTTGCAAGTTGTAATCCCGCGCAACGCTTCTTAAGGTAGCCAACGCTCCATGTAAGACTTGCCACATAACGTACAGACTGCCTTCCTTGGGTATTCCCATTCCTCTCGTTCCTCAGCACCCCAATCAACCGATCGGTGTTCACATTCTGGGGTTCGTTTACTCAATACCCATAGAAAGGCTAGTAAGATTGCAAAGCACGCAATAGAGAACATCATAGGGCTGCAAGATAGAATTCAAAGCCACAATATCTGAACTACTATTTGTTCAGTAAACACATCTCTTAAAATTGTAGTAAATTTATATCACGGTCGTACTATCAGCCGTACCAGTAATTATGTTAACATTTATGAATTGCCCTTTCGAGTACCGAAATGGTGTTAAGGTTTATCTTATCCCAGCAAATTGTTCAGACAAGGAATGGAGGGACGTATGGCAAGGATGGTACGATAACCATTTTCTCAATTTTGAGGATCCAGCAATTTTTGACTTTATCGGCGAAATCAAGGACGCTGCTTAGAGAGTTTGCCGAACGGGCCTAGTTACTGATGTAGCTAGGCCCGTTCGGCGCTTATGAAGTCCGGCACTTAGCGGCCGCTCATGAGTTGAAGTATGCCAGGGGCAGCAGCATCTGCCTGTTGCTCCAGCTTCAGCAGCCGCGCATACCAGCGCGTAGGCTTGCCTCGGTAGTGTGTCTTGCGCCCTTTCCGGTATTCCTTTTCCCATTCCCTATCCACCGCAAAGTACTTGCCCAACCCCCGGAACCGTTTTGGCTCCAGCTGGGAGTCATAGTAGAGGCGCGTTGGCCCGTACGCCAACCGGTGGGCAAAGATGCCTGTCCCGCTGCGCAGATAGAGCACCGTAGCCCGTAGCCCGGTTTTGGGGCAGATCATGTAGTAGCGGTGTCCGGCCGCGCCCGGTAGGTTGCTCGGCACGGCCTCCAACTCTATCCGATAATCATGCTTCGTTTTCTCGTTTGCGGTGTACTGCAAACGCAAGTAGCTCTGTTCGGGCATAAGGTGTATTTGCAGGCTGATACTTCCGGTGGACTCCCCTCGGCAGCTCCAGTGCAATGTGGTGACTTGGTGCCCAGGCCGCAGCAGGCCAGCGCGGAGCAGGTAGGCCAACTCTAGCCGTTTCGTTTCGTCCGTTGTGGTCGGAAAATTGGGGAAGCGGGGCATCTATCAATGAAACGTATCAAATGCTTTGCTGGCTATAGCTGAGGCTAGAAAAAAGCCTGCACCTCCAATTAGCCAAGCAACTGTTCTTCCAACGATAGATTCAGCTTGGTCATGAATGCCCCGGGCAAACTTGATGATGTATACAATACCCAATATCCATCCCACAGTGATAACAAGTCTGACTAATTCCATGTCTGAGTAGTGTCCAGTGAAGGTAACCGAAATCCTTAGGGAACATGCCGTTTTCAGGAGGGAAATTGTGCAGTTTAAGCGTTTGCGTTTGCGCCTGGGGTTTGCGTTTGGCGGCGCGGCGTGGAGCTGCGGTTGTAGCCGATGCAGGCCGAACTTTTTAGGTTGAATTTTGCACGCGCGTCGCCACTGCTAGGGCTAACGGTAGGCGTTGCGTTACCTGTCAAGATACACCCTCCCTACTCCGGGTGGCTGGCCGCCGTGATCAGGCCAAAGGCAGCAGGCCGAAAAATTTCAGGTTTTCTCAAGTTGGCCGCCGAAAATGTAGGGTTGGTGGGGCTGAGTGAGCGGCGATAGGAGTTTTGCGGTAGCGGAATCCTTTTGCGCAGGCACACCGCAAAACTTCCTGCTGTTTGGCCGTATTCTGCCGTAATTATCGGTTCGTAATCCCGGTTAGTGCGCGATTTGCTGGGGCCGGCTGGCGCCGGGGGGTGGGGTTATTGTTGGAGTTTTGCGGTTGTGGTTAGGCAGCTAACACAAACTCGCGCACCTCTTCAGGCACTCGTATGAAGGGTCGAGTGTCGAATAACAGCGGCGTGCTCTCTATCCTGTGCAGGGCGCGGCGCTTGTTATTGCGCAGGTTGCTATCTGCGTTTCGGCACCGTTTAGCGGCTGCGCTTCCTCTCTCCTTCGGGCTGCAAAACTTCGCTGTTGCGTTACTTGTGTTTATAGGTCTGCCGCACGTCTTGCAACTGTGCGCATCAGGCTTCGCCCGCTCACTTATTCCTCCTCCTTCCTCTTTGGATAGAGAGTGATTAACAAGCGGCATCTTCTCCTGAGGCATGCGCTGGGGTAACACTCTAAACAAGGGGTTAATATGTGGAATCGCCGTAGCAGGTTGTGCGCCGGGCTCAGGCTGCGTCAGCAGATGCTGCCAAACCGTTTCCAGCTCTTGAGCTGCCACCCGAAATACAGGGTCGGCTATGTGGTGAGCATACACCCTGCGGTAGTCTGATTTAGTGCGACGCAAAGAGGCTGAGCTAAGTCCTTCCCAATAGCGAAGGGAGCTGCCAGACGTAAGTAACCGCTTCTCGGAGGTGCTTAGAGTTGCGGGTAAGGGCAACGGGGCAGCAAACAACACCTGCTCTAGGTTGCGCGTCAGCAGTTGCCCTAGTTCCAGCAGTGCAGCTGGTTTTGCTAGATCAGCCAAAGTGACCACACCCGCTTCTGCGAGGTACTTCATTTTGCGGGCCTTCAACTCCACTCGCAGCAGCGGGCCGGGGTCAGGGAATCCCATGTCTTGCAGTTGTAATGCCTTATCGTACAGCTTGAAGTAGTATCTCTGCTTCGTGGCTTCCCGGAAATAGCCCTTTCCGCCGTAAGTCTTGAGGTCTAATGGGTCTGTTTTATGCAATACCGCCCGCTGTGGTAGTTCCTTTGCTGGGGTTGGCAACG
>NZ_FYEW01000008.1 GCF_900187375.1 Hymenobacter gelipurpurascens
CAACCGGGGATTCTGGCCAAGGGAAATTGTTGTAGACAATCGTATTGGAATATCGGTAATCACTTTTTATCCTGCCACATACATAGCTTAGCCAAGCCATGTGCATAGCTGATGTAACTACGCCAAAGGTGTAAAGACTCGCATTTGGGATTGCCATGCAGGAATTGCCAACAACTACCTCAGCTGATAGGAATGCGAAGGGTACGTAGATCCTACTTTCGGAAGAATGAATTGGCACAAGCAGATAATCTGTTGTTGGCTGCCTGTCTTCAGTAAAAAGTGTTGGACTGTTTGCCCACTCTCGCGTAGATTCTTTATCACTGTCCAAGCGCATTTTCTCAACGCGCTTCACACGTGCCATCACTTTTGTCAACTTACGCAAAACATTAGGTTCAGCATCTTTAAGCCATAAGCACCAGCGAGATGTCCCGCTGATAAATTCATCTGAACCTGCATACTCACGCACAAAAGGAGCAGCCTCAGGTTCCGCAAGGAGCAACTCTTGCTTCTCTTCATCGGTCATTATGAGATTGCCACCATCAGCTGGTTTGCTCCCATAAATCATGGGCGATACTTGACAAAGGGGCCTTCGCCTGTTGGGCAATACCACTATAGGAGCATCAACTAAATAAGGATTTATCCGGCTGGCCACACGTTCCTCAGGTAGGCTCGTAGGGCGGCTATAGGTGAACAACCGTTTATTGGTGACTTCCTGAGGCCCAAAACCAATAATTACACAATGCACGGCGGCATTCTTTTTCCCTTCGTTACTCCATTTAAAGGTTTGGTGGGCAAATTGAATGTGCATCCCGAAGCGCCCTAACAGCGGTCCCCATAACAGGCTTACCTGTTCACCCTGCACAATAGAGTTAGTGCTAACTAGTGCAGCTCTTGCATTAGTGCGCTGGATATACTGCGCGGTTTTCCAATACCAACCAGCTACGTAGTCGAGATTACCAGCTCCTCTTGTCCCTTGTAAGACTATCAGCAACTCGGCTTTTTGCTCATCTGTCTGTAGTGACTTCCCCACAAAAGGCGGGTTGCCTAGCACATGTGTAGCTTGCTCGCGGGGTAGCACATCGCTCCAATCAGTGCTGAGTGCGTTGCCATGGCGGATATGGGCGTGCTGACGTAGCGGGATGCGGGCCATATAGTGGCCAAAGCGCTCAGATAAGCGTTGGTTCATCTGGTGATCTACAAGCCAAAGGGCTACCTCTGCGATGCGGGCAGCAAACTCATCTAGCTCGATACCATGCATCTGCTCCACAGTAAGACGTACGGCTGTTTCAACGCCCAATGGAAACTGGGTGCCACCCTGATCTGGGTATAGCAGTGCTAGCAAGTCGAGTTCGAGCAAGCGTAGCTCGCGGTAAGCCACTACTAGGAAGTTGCCACAGCCGCAGGCAGGGTCAAACAGGCGTAGGCCAGCCAGCCGGTTTTGCAACTCGCGGAGACGATTGTCTCGCTGAGTGGTGGCGGCCAAAGTGCCTAGATGATTTAGCTCGGCACGCAGCTCATCTAAAAATAGTGGACCTATGGCCTTTAAAATATTAGCCTCTGAAGTATAGTGTGCACCTTTTATCCGGCGCTCTTCATCATTCATCACGCTCTGAAACAGTGAGCCGAAGATGGCTGGCGAAATCTGCCCCCAATCTAGGCGCGTGGCGCTAAGAAGTAGTTGGCGCATAGTTTCATCAAACGCTACCGTGCGTAAGTTACCCTTGAATAGACCACCATTAACGTAGGGAAATTCGCGCAAGTAATCGGGCAAAGTGTCAGGGCGTTGATCTTCAGGCGTGTCGAGCACCTCAAAGAATTGGTGTAGCAGGGGGCCAAGCTGTTGGCCTCTGGGGCCAGCATGGTTACTTACCAAGTCCATGAAGCTAGCGCGGGGGAAGATGTCTGTATCTTCGGCAAACAAGCAAAATAGCAGTCGCACGAGGTAGCGCTCTAAGTCAGCCCCTCGGTAGCCACTGGCTTCTAACTTGTCGTGTAGCTTGCCCATACGCTCGGCAGCCTGCCGATTTACGGGATCTTGCTCTTGATAGCGGCGCTGCTCATAGCCAGCCATGAAGCCAAACAGACGGACATGCTTACCTAGCTCGGCTACAGCTATTTCAACGTGGTCGTCTGCTGTAGGTAGCACAGTCTTGTTGCGCAGGTCGTAGAAGCGCAGACGGGCAAAGTCGGAGGTGAATACATACTGTGGGCGTTCGTAGGCAGGTAATCCGCCGATATACTCGAGTGCTTGCTTGTAAGCCGCGTCTAGGTCGGGGTGCTTATCACGACTTTTGCTTTCGGCAAGTAATACCCCTGGCCAAAACAAGTCGATACGGCCTGGACCTAGATCTTCATCCGGCGATTCTATTACCCCACTAGGTAAGGACGTAGCACGCTTGCGCACGGCATATTCAAACCTAGCTGTACCACGGCGCTTTTTGCCGAATACATTAAAAAAGTCATTCCAAAAAGATTGGGCATCCTCATTTTCTTTTACCGCGTTGCGGTATTCATGAGCGAACTTTAAAGCGTTTTCCCTGATTCTTGGCCAGGGTAGAGGGATAGGTAAAGGCATAATAGAGAAAAGTGAAGCAGTAAGGTAGCGATACCCTACCTACACTTCAGACAAGAATGTTAATCGGTAAATAACCCTCCGTATCTCAAAGGGTATGGCAGGCCAGTTCCGACGTGCTAACACAAAAGGAGTTTGGAAGGCATAGAAGAAAGTGGTTTCTGCGAATAATATAGGGTGTAGGGTAGTCACTACTTGATATACTATTTTGTAGGTGCTACTGCACACCAGAATATGGTTGCAGTTTTACACCTACATTCGCACCTGAATTTTCCTGATAAACACATGATATTCACAGTTGGAGGTATTAAGGGCGGGACTGGCAAAACAACCATATCGACCAACTTAGCCATTTGGCTGTCTCGTCAAGGAGCGGACGTGCTTCTAGTAGATGCCGACGAACAAGAGTCTGCCTCCGACTTTACGGCATGGCGCGACGAGACATACCAAGGGCAATTAGGCTACACCTTAGTTCAACTTACTGGAGGGGCAGTACGGCGGCAAATTGAGCAGCTGCGCCCTAAATACGACCACATTGTAATTGATACAGGCGGGCGGGATACTGCCAGCCAACGGGCGGCCTTATTCGTGTCAGACGTGTACCTGCTTCCCTTTGCGCCTCGGAGTTACGAGATATGGACCCTGTCTAAGGTGCTGGCTTTGTTAGGTGAAGTGCAGCCTGGTCGCGCTACCCCGCTGCAGATATATTCCTTTCTCAATAAGGCTGACACGCGGGGCGTCGATAACACCGAAGCCACCGAAGTGCTACGTGAAAACGTGGAACTTAATTACGTTGACTTTCCAGTAGTAACTCGCAAGGCCTTTGCAACAGCTGCCAGCAAGGGCTTATCAGTTTTTGAAGCTGCGCCACATGATGATAAAGCAATAGCGGAGCTAGAATCTCTGTTTCGTCACGTTACCCATCTCGCTAAGTAAAACCGATGGCTGTCTCCCCTCCCCCAAAGAAAAATGTAGCTGCTACGCCAAGCGCCACAGCTAGCAGCAAGCTCGATGAGAAGAAGATTAATGCCATTATCAATCGGGGCAGTTCCTCAGTAGCTGCCAACTCACTGGCCCCTGGCCAACTCAAGAATTTTAACATCAAGGTTCCAGCCGATACCTTAGTAAGTATTGAAGAGGTAAGAGCAAAACGCCCCCGCAAACCTACAAGTCCTAAGTTGGGTATCTCTACACAGGATTGGCTGTTAGAGGCTATTGCAGAGAAGCTTGAGCGGGAACAGAAGAAGTATAAAATAGGTGTGAAATAACACCCATTTTTAGGTGCAAGAACACATCTAGTTTTGGGTGTCGTTCTACACTCAAAACCTCTTATCTGAACTCCTTGCCTAGTGCTGTTACTAGCTGCTTGTAGGAATATCCAGCTTTGTCTTTCACGGACTCTTTTGTGGTGGCTATTTGGTGGCGGGTACGAAATAAAAGTTGTTCTAGCTCCGGCTTCCCGGCCACATGCTTGAGGATGCGTTGGGCTACAGCTGGTGCCAAGCAGTTTGCGCTGGTGCCGGTACTACTAGTTAGGCCTTGGTAAGCTCTTTGAAGTTGATCACTCTGACCAGCCAACCAGACGTTAAACTTGTCTGGCCGCGCAACGGGTGCTACAACTGCACTCGCTGCGGTGGCTACTGCAGGAGCAGCCAAGCGCTGATGCACCTTAGGAATAGTGAATAGCAGCCCAGTTATCTTTTTGCCCGTTCGTTGCGGCTCCCACGTAGCAGGAAAGTTTACTTCGGGGGCGTGGAATTCTGCCTTGATAGGCTCCAGTACCCAACGGTTGAACTCTGCCCACACCGGGTAAAGTGTTTCGTCTTGGAGTAGCAACCGCTTCAAGTCAACTAGGGTTTCCGCCCGCTTCACTGCTCGTCCTCCGCCCAGGTTGGCGTAGCTCTTGAGAATCCAGTATAGCCGTTGGGCTGTGGGGGAGAGAGTAAGTAGTGTCGCAA
>NZ_FYEW01000009.1 GCF_900187375.1 Hymenobacter gelipurpurascens
CGGCGGCGGTTAAGCTTCTGCCACCAGGGGATGCGCCGCAGACCCGCCATAAAGGCTTCTCGAGAAATCTCGGGCTCTCCCTGGCGGCGCAGCTCGGTGCAGCGTACGCTAAAATCCAGCACGTCGAACGTGTGCAGGGGCTGGCTCATGGTCACTGAGGTCGTGTGAATGCGGTAAAGCATCAGGGGCTCGGGCAAGATGATCAGCGAGTAGCCGTGTTCAAGCAACCGGTTGGTTAAGTCATAGTCCTCACAAGGCCAAAACTCCCTGCGCAACCCGCCGATGAGTTGGAACACCCGCTTGTTGATCATCAGGCCAGTGAAAGCAATCAAAGTGAATTCGTTCGTGGCCACCGCCCGCTTACCTTCTTCCACAGTGCGCAGGCCTGGGTAGCGCTGAATGCCCAGGCGCTGCCCCTGCTCGTTGATGTAGTAGCAGTGACAGCTGCTGGCATCCACCTCGGGGTGCTCCAGGTGGTAGGCCAGCTGCCGGGCCAGGCGCTCGGGCAGCATCACGTCGTCCGCATCAAGAAACACGCACCACTCGCCCCGTGCTTGTTCCACCAACCGATTTGTTGAGAGGCATTTACCCGCATTAGGAGAAAAAGATGCTCGTACGCGGGCATCGCGGTAGGCAAACTCACGAATGATGGCGGCGGAGTTGTCGGTCGAGCCGTCATCGTGCAGCAGCAGCTCGAAGTCCTGATACTGCTGTCCCAGGACGCTATCGAGAGTTTCGGCCAGATAACGCTCCTGGTTGTAAACCGGTAGGATAATGGATAGTAAAGATTGCATTGCCCAGCCGGTTTACAGGTTATATGGAAGGTGTTACTCCTTGGGTCAGGACCTTGCGCACCGTAGCTAAGCCAAAATATGGGTTTAGCAACAGGCTGGCCGCAAAGGCTCTCAGTGCTCGTACGTAGCGTTTGGTGTGCAAACAGAACCTGGCTTCCCGGTACAACATTATCGAGTAATGATGGCGGCGGCGGTTAAGCTTCTGCCACCAGGGGATGCGCCGCAGACCCGCCATAAAGGCTTCTCGAGAAATCTCGGGCTCTCCCTGGCGGCGCAGCTC